>NZ_JPII01000019.1:0-192847 GCF_000832025.1 Shewanella sp. cp20
CTATGGACTCTCATCATTGCATTGAGATTTAAATCGTTTTCGATTAACTCAATACCTGTGAGTGTCCACACAGATTTCTTGTTTTATCTTGTTAAAGAGCACTGCATCCTTACTTTTGGATGCCGCCGTTAGCGCTGGGCCGTCGGCTTAGGGATGCGTATTCTACACTTCCCGGTGTTGGCGTCAAGGGTTAATTTTAAGAAGTTTTTCAAGCGTCGATTCTTTAACCATAAGGCGACATTTGAAAGCCTTAAACCACTTTCTGCCTGACTTCAGCATAATGCGTATAACCGCTTACTAACCAGAGTCTCTGACCAGGCTGAACCCCTCTATTTATCAGGCTTTTACCTGTTAAAGAAGTTGCTGCGCCGTGTCAGTGGATGCGCATTATAGGGAGACGATTCTTTTACGCAAGGGCTTTTTGAAAGAAAATGACACTTTGATGTTCAAGCGGGCAATTATCAGGCATTACGTATAAAAAAGGGGCTAAAAAGCCCCTTTTAAGATGTTTCACCGTTAACAGCCAGCTTATTGGCTAAAGAAGCGCGACTCCTGGGTCGCCTCTACGGTTTCACCATCTAATACAGTCGTCACCTTGAAATCGACCTTAGTCATGGCACGCGACAGCCCCACGGGGTCGACGGCAACACTTACAGGCAGCGTCAGCACCTCGCCTCCCTCAATGGTCACAGACTGTGGGCCGTACCACTGATAATCAGGCAGACCTTCGACGCTGAGTTGATATTCATGCTTGGCTTCAGTCTTATTTAAGATCTTCAGGGTAAAGGTATTCTCGATCAGCCCCTGATTATTCTCTCTAAAGAGCTGGTTACGATCGCGAATGATGTCGATACGCACAGGGGCAATAGTCACAGTCGCATAGATAAACACGAAGACCATGAATGCCAATACTGCACCATAGCCTAATAACTTAGGTCGAAGTACCTTCTCTTTGACACCTTCGAGTTTATTTTCTGTGGTATAGGCGATCAGGCCTCTTTCGTACCCCATGCGGTCCATGGTGGTATCACAGGCATCGATACAAGACCCACAGTTGATGCACTCATATTGCAGACCGTTACGAATGTCGATACCGGTTGGACATACCTGCACACAAAGATCACAGTCGATACAGTCGCCCAGACCAAGCGCCTTAGGATCGGCCTTGCGTGAGCGGGGGCCACGACTTTCACCGCGCTTGGTGTCATAACCCACAATAAAGGTATTCTTGTCGAACATGGCCGATTGGAAGCGAGCATATGGACACATATGAATACACATGATCTCGCGCATCCAGCCGGCATTACCATAGGTAGCTACGGTAAACAGGGCTACCCAGAAATAGATGGCCCCCGAGGCACTGCCGGTAAAGACGTCGGCGTAGACTTCGGTGGTCGGCACGAAATAGGAGACGAAGGTCATGGCCGTTAATAACGACACCAATAACCAGGAGAGATGCTTGGCCGTCTTGCGCCAGACCTTATTAAAGCTCCAGGGCATCTGATCCAATTTCATCCGCTTATTACGCGCACCTTCAAATTTCTCTTCGAACCAGATGAAAATAAAGGTCCACACCGTCTGCGGGCAGGTATAACCACACCAGACACGGCCAAGATAGGTTGTCACAAAAAAGAGACCAAACGCGGCTATCATTAATAATGCAGCGAGTAAGGTTAGATCTTGCGGCCAAATAGTTAGACCGAAGATATGAAACTTCTGTTCACCCAGGTTAAACCAGACGGCTTGTCTGTCTCCCCAGGGAATCCAGGGCAAGATAAGGAAGAAGAGCATAGCAACCCAGCCTAAACGGCGACGTAGCTGAGTCCAAAATCCTTCTATTGCTCTAACATAAATACGATTGCGGGGATTAAAACGATCGGATTTATTCTCGTCGGGCTGATGAATTTTGATCCGTTCAGCCTTGGAATAATCCTTTTTATTTGATTCTGCGTTCATATTTAACAGCCTTACAGCTTTAATATTCCATGAAAACTGGCTTATTATACATTTCTAATACTGATTGTTCACCATGGTTGGATAAATAATGAGAGGCTGGATTATTTTAGGTGCAGGGATAGGATTACTCTATTATCTAGCAACCGAGACAGACAAACTCGATGAGCCCATCGCGCAAACGGATGCCCTGTTGAAGCGAATCGAACGTAAACTCGATTCGATGACGGGCACCCAGATCATCCGAGTAGACAAGAACATTGCGATGTTCAAGACACAAATTGCCGAGCGACTGACTCGACAGGAGTTGGCTGCGCTGGACGATATTCTCGAGTCCAGAGACACGGTAATCGAGTTTAAAGAGAAATACTGCGACAACAGCAGTAATCGCTTTGACAAATTGAGCAAAGATAACCAGCAATTTATCTGCGACAAGCTCAGATAATCCCTCAAAGGCGGCGGAAAGCTATGCCCAGTGCACGGTTTTCTGCAGCCTAATTGATCTCTACTCATAATGAGCCTAGCCTTGGCTCATCTTCTCGATGCGACACACATAGGGTTACGAACATGACAGACAAGGTTTCCGATATCTTTGATCCCTCCTTATGGGATCGAGTACCAGGATTTGATTTTGAAGATATTACCTACCACAGGGCCAAAGATCAGGGCACGGTACGTATCGCCATCAATCGCCCTGATTGCCTCAATTCATTTCGCCCTAAGACGGTCGATGAACTCTATATCGCCTTGGATCATGCCCGCCAATGGTCAGATGTAGGTTGTGTTCTCCTGACGGGTAACGGTCCATCGGCCAAGGGACAATGGTCCTTCAGCGCCGGTGGTGACCAGCGCATCCGCGGTAAGGATGGCTACAAGTATGAGGGTCAAGAGACAGATAAACCCGACTTGGCCCGCATGGGGCGCCTGCACATCTTAGAGGTACAACGCCTGATCCGTTTCATGCCCAAGGTGGTGATTGCCGTGGTGCCTGGTTGGGCTGTCGGCGGTGGTCATAGCCTGCATGTCGTCTGCGATCTGACCCTGGCCTCTAAAGAGCATGCGGTATTTAAACAAACCGACCCGGATGTGGGCAGTTTCGACTCAGGATATGGCAGCGCCTATCTGGCTAAGATGATAGGCCAGAAACGCGCCCGGGAAATTTTCTTCCTCGGCTTTAACTACAGCGCAGATGAGGCCTTCGATATGGGTATGGTCAATCGCGCCATTCCCCATGCCGAATTGGAAACCGAGGCCCTGAAGTGGGGTAAAGAGATCAACTCTAAGTCGCCAACCGCCATGCGCATGCTGAAATACGGTTTTAACCTGCCGGACGATGGTTTGGTGGGGCAGCAACTGTTTGCCGGCGAGGCCACCCGTCTGGCCTATGGTACCGACGAGGCAGTTGAAGGCCGCGACGCCTTCCTGGAAAAGCGGGATCAGGATTTCTCTAAATTCCCCTGGCACTACTAAGCCGTTATTACGCGACAACCCAGAACAGGCCACCGCTTTGGCCTGTTCAACCGCTTGCATCACAATAGCAAAGCTTGCAACACCACTATCAGCAGGAGCAATACGCTCAATCCCTTCCAAAACATAATCGGCTCACGTTCAATGAAGGGCTGTGACTGATATTTCTGCACCATCTGTTGATTAGGACTGTTCAGGTCCAACAGCATTTCTGACATAGACTGATACCTTACGCGAGTATCTGGATGGCACGCCTTCTCGAGTGCCAGGTCGAGCCACAAGGGGACGGACTCTCGATACTGACGACAAGAGGTATAACACCAGTCCTTGTTCCTATGGTTATTAATGGATAGGGACCGACCTGTGTTATAGGGTAATTTCCCGCTCAACATCTCATAGACAATGACTCCAATCGAGAATATATCCGCCTGATGAGACGCCATTCCCGTTTGCAAATATTCAGGGGCGATATATCCCACGGCGCCAAGTGGCAGCGCCTCCTGGGTCGCTGGAGTCAACTCTGCCAAGCCGTCTACCTGAGCGGCGCCATAATCGATCAACACCACTTTATCATCCGAGGTGAGCATCAGGTTTTCCGGTTTTATATCCCTATGCACCACTCCCATGCGTTGCAGGGCTCTAACCGCAATGACTATCTCCTCCAGTATGGATCTAACCTTACCTATATCGGCAGCTGGATGGTCATACATCCACTGTCTTAGGGTTTGTCCCTGGATATATTCACAAAGGTGATACAAGAAAGGCGATTCACTAGGGTAAACCTTCATCAGCGATGGGTGCTGAGTTCGCTGCCCCAGCCACTGTTCTCGCACGAAACTCGCCAGATAATCCCCATCTTCGCTGAAATTAAGTGAGGGAGCCTTGAGTACATATACGGCGTCAGTTCCCAACTGCTTTACCAGATAGATATGACTGCGTGTACCGCTGTAGATAACTTTGAGCACCTCAAAGTTATCTATGGTATTGCCAACCGTCATCACAGGCGGGATCACTTTCTGTGATGACGACAAGGTTAACCCCTGAACATCGGCATAGGGCAATGAGTCCACCTGCAACAATAGACTGCTGTTGTTATCCTGGCTCCCTGCGGCTAAAGCCATCGAGGTCAACTGCCTGGCCAACACCTCTAAATGCTCGTTGCTAGCGGCCACATCTCTTAGCCGACTCAAGCTGAGGCTATCGTGGACGCCATCTGTGGTTAACAGATAGCGATCGCCCGGCTGCAGTTCATGACTCTGGTAATCCACCTCTAAATGACTATCCATCCCCAAGGCTCGAGTCAGAAAGCCTTTTTCACCAAATCCCTGATGACAATGATCCTTAGAAAGCTGAATGAACTCGCCCTCTCTCAGTCGATAGACCCGGCAGTCACCCACGTGAAAAAGGTGCAAACGGTTAGCCTTAAATACCAAGGCGCTGAAGGTGGTCACGTAGCCATTATGTCGCAGTGCCGTCTGCTGACTGTGATGGTTAAGCCATATGTTCAAGGCGTTCAGCACTTTAGTTGCCGCACGTTTGACTCCCCAACTGTCGGGAGCACTCAAATAGTCTTCGATAAATTGAGTCACACAAAGCTGGCTAGCCAGCTGACCATGTTGACTACAGCTCACACCATCGGCAATACAAGCCACCACCCCTTTATGCAGCAACTGATGGCTATCGACACTATGGTGCACGGCAAATGCATCCTGATTCTGCGGCCTAACCCCAGCACATGAACTGCCGCCGAAACTCAACGCCAACCGCCTGGTCTGCCCGGGCGTCCGCGCTGAATGTACCGCTTCGACAAGCTTAGGGTGAGCATTCATCGACTTAGCCTCTCGCTCAACGGCTCGACACATCGATCAATGTGACACTACCATCTTGGTTTATTTCAGCCATTTGCCCCCTAGGCTCCTCCATCCAAGTCAGCGCAACAAAACCGAGTACCGCGGTGGCCGCAATCACATAAAAGAAGGTGCTGTAATCCACAAAGGATAATACCGTCAGGTAGCACACGGCACCCACGTTGCCATAAGCCCCCGTCATACCGGCAATTTGCCCCGTCATTCGACGCTTAATCAGTGGCACTGTGGCAAACACGGCCCCCTCTCCCGACTGCACAAAGAAAGAGCATGCCATCGCCGCAGCCACGGCAACCCATACCGGCCACTCACCGTTTACTTGTCCCATCAGAAAATAACCCGCCGCTAATCCTGCCGTTAATATCAACAGGGTGGGCTTACGACCAAATTTATCTGAGATCCAACCGCCACCTGGACGCGACATCAGGTTCATGAAGGCATAGGCAGAGGCCACCATGCCGGCCATCACGGGAGTGAGCGCGAAGGTCTCGGCAAAAAACAGCGGCAACATAGACACCACGGCCAGTTCTGAACCAAATGTCGCGAAATAGAGAATATTTAACACCGCAACCTGCTTAAACTTATATCTATGGATCTCAGGTACCGGCCCTTCAAATACGCTCTTATTCACTTTCCATACTTGAGAGACTTCATAGAGGTAGAGCAGCAGCAAGCAAAGATAGATGCCATACATGCTCACATCGCTCAACATAGCAACGCCCGCTGGCGACAACTTCCACGCCAATAGTGCCAACGCGCCATACATAGGCAGTTTCATTATCAGAAGCAGTATGAAGTCGCCTTTCGAGGTCACCTCCATCGCCGTGAGACTCTTCGGCTTGAAATAGGTCGAACCTTTTGGGGTATCGGCCACATTAAGGTAGAACACCCAGGAAAATATCAGGCTGATCACCCCGGTCAGCCCCAATGCATAACGCCAGCCATCTTCTCCACCAAAGAGCACGGCAAGCGTTGGCAGGGTAAATGCGGCCGCCGCCGAACCAAAATTGCCCCAACCACCGTAAATCCCTTCGGCCGTACCTAGCTCATTATGGGGAAACCATTCCGACACCAGACGTATTCCCACCACGAAGCCGGCACCGATAAACCCCAGCAGAAAACGCGCTATCGCGGCTTGTACAAAGCTGTCTGCTAGCGCAAAGGCAAAACAGGGCAGTGCACAAATGGCCAGCAACCCCGAATAGATGATGCGAGGCCCAAAGCGATCGGTAAGCATGCCTATGACCACCCGCGCCGGGATAGTAAAGGCAACATTAAGAATGAGCAGCGTCTTGATTTCGGCCGAGGTGAGCCCTAACGACGCCTTAACCGACTGCAACAGCGGCGCAAAGTTAAACCACACCACAAAGGTGATGAAAAACGCCATCCAGCTCAGGTGTAGCACCTTCATTTTTCCGGTAAAGCTCAGTAAATTAAAGCGATTATCTGTACTCATGGAACTCTCCTTAACCGGGGATTAGGGCAATTTTTAGTTGCAAAGTCCCCTGCCACACTCATGTAGCATGCTTTAGCGTTAATAAAATTAATGGTTAGCTGTAAATACCTATTTGAACCTCAGTGCCACTGATGCGCACCGGGTAGGTGTTCAGTTGATGCTCCGGAGTCTGAATACAGCGACCGGTATTGAGATTGAAATAGTGCTTATACAGAGGAGAGGCCACTACAGGCTCACCTGCAATTGATCCCATGATCCCCCGAGATAACACACTGGCGCCGCCGATAGGATCGAAATTATCGATCGCATAAAAGGCCTGTGTCTGACGACAGCAAAACAGCGCCACCTGCCGCCCTCCAACCAAGGCACACACCCCGGTGCCGGGAGTAATATCTTGTGGCGAACACACTGATATCCAAAGATCTTGCATCTTATCGATTGCTAGGTTCATCACTTGTCTCCCTATTCAACGGTTAATACATCGATGATTTGACTGGACTTGGCCGGCATACGCTGAGAACGCTTTACCTCATAGGCCAAGTAGCTATCCTCTTGTTCGGCATTAACGAAATGCTTAAAACGTTTGAGCTTTTCCGGATTTTCCAGCGTGGTTTTCCATTCGCATTGATACTTAGCTATGTTGCCGGCCATCTCAGCTTCCAGCTCGTCAGCCAGCCCCAGCTTGTCATGGATCACCACGGATTTAAGATACTCCAGGCCCCCTTCGAGGTTCTCAATCCACACAGAAGTGCGCTGTAGCCTTTCGGCGCTGCGAATATAAAACATCAGGAATCGGTCGATATAGCGGATCAAGGTCTGGTCATCAAGCCCTGTGGCAAACAGCTCGGCATGCCTTGGACGCATGCCGCCATTGCCGCCAACGTAGAGGTTCCAGCCATGTTCGGTGGCAATGATGCCGACATCTTTAGATTGGGCTTCGGCACACTCACGAGTACAGCCTGAGACGGCAAACTTTAGCTTATGGGGGGAACGTAAGCCCTTGTATCGATTTTCGATATCGATAGCGAAGCCTAAACTGTCCTTAACCCCATATCGACACCAAGCGTCACCCACACAGGACTTCACCGTACGCACCGACTTGCCGTAGGCGTGGCCTGTCTCAAACCCTGCATCCACCAGCTTACGCCAGATCAGCGGCAGCTGATGCAGTTGCGCACCAAACAGGTCGATTCGCTGGCCACCAGTGATCTTGGTATAGAGATCAAACTCCTTAGCCACCTCGCCTAACACGATCAACTTATCGGGAGTCACCTCACCACCGGCGATGCGTGGCACCACAGAGTAGGTGCCATCTTTTTGCATATTGCCCAAATAGATATCATTGGTGTCTTGTAGTCCGATATGGGCATCGTCGAGGATATAATCGTTCCAGAAAGAAGCCAGAATCGATGCAACGGCAGGCTTACAGACATCACACCCCAACCCCTTGCCGTGACTGGCTAACAGCTCATCGAAACTACGAATCTGCTTAATCCGCACAATATCCACCAGCTCAGGACGAGTATAAACAAAGTGTTCACACAAGCTGTTATCCACTTCATGGCCCAAAGCGGCGAGCTCACAGTCCATCACCTGCTTGACCAAGGCGCTGCAACCTCCACAGCCGGTGGAGGCTTTAGTGCAGCTCTTTATCATGGCCATATCGGTAGCCCCGTTAGCCACGGCAGCGGCCACATCCCCTTTGCTCACGTCATAGCAGGAGCAGATTTGGGCGCTGGCGGGTAAGGCTTCGACGCCCATGCCAGCAGCCCCCTCCCCCTCGACTTGAGGTAAGATAAGCGCCGAAGGATGATCCGGTAGTGGCATATCATTGAGCATCATCTGCAGCAGCTGGCCATAGGCGCTGACATCACCCACCAATACCGCACCCAAGACTCGATCTCCCGTCTGATTGACCACCAGACGCTTATAAACCTGAGCTATCTCATCATGAAAGGTGTAAGACTGTGCCCCCTCTGTCTGCCCATGGGCGTCACCGATACTGGCGACATCCAGACCAAGAAGCTTTAATTTGGTGCTCATATCGGCGCCCCTGAAGGCGAGTTCACCGCCAGATAGATGCGCCGCAGCGACCGCCGCCATGGCATAGCCAGGCGCCACCAACCCCAAAATACGCCCCTGCCACAGGGCACACTCGCCCACCGCATAGATGTCTGGGTCACTGGTCTGGCAAAAGTCGTTTATCACGATACCGCCACGCTCACCGACCGCCAGCTGCGCCTGTCGAGCCAGCTCATCCTGTGGACGGATCCCGGCAGAAAACACCACCATATCGGTTTCAAGATGTGTACCATCGGCAAAATTCAATCGGTAACGACTTTGCTCACCCGGGACAATCTCTGTCGTCGCCTTTTGGGTATGTACCTGCACACCTAGGGCTTCTATTTGATGGCGCAATAGATTCGCGCCGCCTTCATCGAGCTGAACCGCCATTAGTCTTGGGGCAAACTCCACCACATGGGTTTCCAGGCCGAGATTCTTCAGGGCATTCGCCGCCTCGAGCCCAAGCAGGCCACCACCGATCACCACCCCACTCTGGCTATGGCAACTCGACTCGGTGATCGCCTCAAGATCGGCAATGGTGCGGTAAACCAAACAGTGGGGTTGATCATTGCCGGGGATAGGTGGCACAAAGGGATAAGAGCCAGTCGCCAGCACCAGCTTGTCATAAGCCACGGTATTTCCCTTATCGGTCAATACGGTATGCGCAGTGGGGTCGATACTTATCACCTTGGTATCTAGCAGAAAATCGACCTTGTGCTGACGATAGTAAGCCTCATCGGTTAACGCCAGATCTTGCTCTGTCTTACCACTGAAATAGGCACTCAGCTGTACCCTGTCGTACGCCAATCTGGGCTCTTCTGAGAAGGTGGTTAGTTGCACATTATCCGCCGCTTCGCTGGCTAAGATATTGTCGATAAACTTGTGGCCAACCATGCCATTGCCCACCACGAGTACAGATATGTTATCCATCTTGCTCTCCTTATATCGCTAGGCACTCAAACGGGCCGATATATACTTGTCTTTAGCTTGCGCTTGCTGCTCGAACCAACTTAGCTGGGACGCAAGATCCACCACCTGTCCCACCACAATTAAAGTGGGCGATTGCAGCTGGTGTTTAACCACCAGATCGGGCAGTTCTCTTAGTAAGCCGCTGATAACTCTCTGCTCTTTAGAGCAACCACGCTCGATGAGCGCCACAGGGGTATGGCTGGCTAGCCCGGCTTGAATGAGTTCTTTGGCAATAAGTGATGCCTTACTTAGCCCCATGTAAAACACTAAGGTGTGCTGCAGCATCGCCAGACTCTGCCAATTGAGCCGTAGCTCTGATTCAGCATGGGCGGTAACAAAGGTGGTGCCCTGGGAAACCCCTCTATGGGTTAAAGGAATACCGGCATAAGAGGTGCAGCCAGAGGCGGCGGTAATGCCAGGCACCACTTCAACAGAGATGTTTTGCGCTTTAAGAGAGAGGATCTCCTCTCCCCCGCGGCCAAAGATAAAACTGTCCCCGCCTTTTAAACGGCAGACATGTTTTCCCAGTAAGGCTTGCTCAACCAGGATTTCGTTGATGCGTTCTTGTTCGACACTGTGTTCATGCTTAGCTTTGCCTACATATAGGGCCGGCGTCTTTGCTGGGAATAAGGCACAGATCTCATCACTGACTAAGCGATCATAAATAATCAGATCAGCCTGCTGAATAATGCGCATCGCCTTTAGGGTCAGCAGCTCGGCATCACCAGGCCCTGCGCCCACTAAACTGACACGCCCCTCACATGCAGGCTTGCCAGTCTCGCCAAAGCCGATATTGATGACACTGTGGTGAGGGGTTTGCTCATGCTCGTTCATAATTAAGCCTCGATGTTATCGCCAACTGAACAAGTATTGAGCAAACTTGATGCCAACAACTTTAAAAAAGTATCAAGCAGCAATTTAAACAGTTAAAAATCAAATAGATAATAAAATAAACGTGAAAGTAAAAGGCAAAGATTGATGTTTTTGAGGGCTTAAAAACAAATTAGATCGCACACTAATCGTGCAAACAATGATCATTATTGAACATTTATCCTAAGCCAATGAAAAATATGGCATCAATCATATACCCCTAAATAGGTATATTTATAAAAATAAAATTTCAAGACGCTGTTTTATAACAACTTTAAAAACCAATTACAGACATAAAACCATCATGGCCTACCACTTGCTTTCCAAAGAGTAAATTTAAAACCATTCCATCCGGCAGAGAGAGGTTTTCATGAGCCAAAATCCGATAACTCCTTGGATTAAAACAACCTGCGCTTATTGTGGTGTGGGTTGCGGTGTCGAAGCAAAACCGCAGCGTAACGGTGCACTACTCATTCGCGGTGATAAGAGCCATCCGGCCAACTTAGGTAAACTTTGCTCTAAAGGACAAGCATTAGGGGAAACGCTATCGGACACCCATCGACTTAAGTTTCCAATGATCGAAAACCAACGGGTGAGTTGGGATAAGGCAATATCGACCGTGGCTGAGCAACTTCAGCAAACCATAGCAAAACATGGCCCCGACTCGGTGGCTTTCTATTTATCAGGCCAGCTACTAACGGAAGACTATTATGTCGCCAATAAACTGATGAAAGGCTTTATTGGTAGCGCAAATGTCGATACCAATTCGAGACTATGCATGTCCTCGAGCGTTGCGGGTCACAAACGCGCCTTTGGCAGTGATTCGATGCCTGGTTGTTATCAGGATATTGAGGCCGCCGATCTCATCATTCTTGTAGGCTCAAACCTAGCCTGGTGTCATCCTATACTCTTTCAGCGCATAAAAGCGGCAAAGGCCCAAAACCCCAACTGCAAACTGGTGGTGATAGATCCCAGAAAAACCGCCTCATGCTATGACGCCGATCTGCATCTAGCCCTTGCTAACGGTAAAGATGTACTGTTATTTAATCGCCTATTGACTTACCTCGCCGATAATCAATTACTCGATCACGGCTATATCGAGCAGCACACTCAGGGGTTTGAAGCCACATTACACAGTGCACAGCAAGATAAACTCACCCTGGAGCAGACCGCAAAACAGCTGCAGATAAGTCCTATACAGCTAAAGCAGTTTTTTGAGCTGTTTGGCCACAGCGATAAAGTATTAACCCTCTATTCTCAAGGCGTTAATCAATCCACTCAGGGTACAGATAAAGTCAATAGCATCATCAATTGTCATCTGGCCACGGGAAAAATAGGTCAACCCGGCAGCAGCCCCTTTTCTATTACCGGGCAACCCAATGCCATGGGCGGACGTGAAGTGGGCGGCTTAGCCAATATGCTTGCCTCACATTTGGACTTTAGCGACCGCAACTGTGAACTTGTGAGAGACTTCTGGCGCGCGCCTCAAATAGCAACCCGACCCGGCCTCAAAGCCATAGATATGTTCGACGCAATTGCAGAGGGAAAAATCAAAGCCATCTGGATCATGGCAACCAACCCTGCCGTCACTCTGCCCGATAGCCATAAAATTAAAGCCGCCTTAGCCCAATGCCCTTTTGTGGTGGTATCAGATTGTGTGGCCGATACCGACACTCTGGCATTAGCCGATGTGAAGCTACCGGCTCAGGGCTGGTCAGAAAAGTCGGGAACAGTCACCAATTCTGAACGACGCATATCGCGCCAGCGCAGGGTAACGACCACACCGGGCGAGGCTAAACCCGACTGGTGGATCATCAGTGAGGTGGCCAAAAAGATGGGGTTTGGTCATGGGTTTAACTATCGCCATGAAGCACAGATATTCCGAGAATATGCCAGCCTCACCAACAAAGCCCATGGATTAAGTCAAAATGCACTGGTTCTCGGCGACTTGGCCGATATTTCTGATAGCGATTATTATCGGTTAGCCCCCCAGCAGTGGCCTGTTAGCCGATTGCAATCTCAAATGTTCCATCAACGCCTGTTTGCAAACGGCCGATTTAATACCGACAACCGCAGAGCCAGGCTGATCCCGGTGCGCTATATTGCTTCGGCACAAGCATGTGATCAGCAGTTTCCTCTGAAACTCAACAGTGGTCGCAGCCGGGATCAATGGCACACCATGACACGCACCGCCTTGTCGGCTCGGCTATGCCAACACCAGCCAGAACCACAGCTGCAGATCCATCCCGAAGATGCCGCGGTTTATCGCCTCGATCAGCATGACATTGCAGAGATAACCAGTGCGACGGGCAAGGCGTTATTGAGGGTGAACATCAGCAAAGAGGTGAAGCCCGGCGAGCTGTTCTCGGCTATCCATTGGAGCAATAGCAACTCCAGTGCCGGCAAGATCAGTACCCTTGGCAAGGCATTTATCGACCCCATTTCGGGTCAACCTGAGATGAAAGCAACACCTGTAAGTATCCGCCGCTATAGCCCCCAGAGTCAGGCACTATTAGTGTGTCGCCAACCGTTAACCCAGCTCAAATCCCCCTACTGGGTAAAGCAGACAATCAAGGGAGGGTTTTGCTATTTCATTGCCAGCGAGCTGTCACCAGAATTACTTAATAAAAGCCTAAAAGCCCTGTCACCATATCAACAGATAACCCAAGTCATGGCCGAGTCGCCCCAACAAGAGTGTTATCGATTAGCCCAGAGTAGCCAGCAGCAGGTGCAATTTGCCTACATAGTGAGTGAGCAACTTGACCCGAGCCACCATGCCTGGTTTGCAGCACTATTTAATGATCAGGATGAGCTTTCAACCCTATTAAGCAGCCTGCTGTCGACGAAGCCTAAGGGAACACTGGCTGAAGGCAGAATCATCTGCGCCTGCAAGCAGGTCGGCGAGAAAACACTCACCTGCGCCATAAAGCAACAAGAGGTCAAAGATACCGCGACACTGACGACGCTGACTGAGGCGGGTAGTGGCTGCGGAAGCTGTATTGCGGAATTAGAGGAATTAATAAAAGCGGTTTATGAGTAGAAATTGGCAAGGAGTAAACCAACGAAAGCTATCAAACATGCAAAATTAATCGTTTTTTAAGATTAAAGCCATCTGACCAATTTTATTTACACCACAAATGATAACTATTATCATTTAAGTTAATTAAAGAGGAGTTGCATCATGGCTAAGACAATCACTTTCGCAATATTACACTTCGGTGTCGCATTCGGTATCACCTACCTGCTGACGGGTAGCATAGTGATTGGTGGTGCGGTGGCGCTTATTGAACCGGCAATCAACACTGTCGTCTTCTACTTTCACGATAAGGTGTGGCAGCGCATCGAGAAGCGCTCAAAGCCACTGCTGGCTTAAACTGCACGTATCACTAGCAAAGCTGCTTTAGTGATTAGCACTTTAATACTGTATACATTCAGTTTTTCATTGAAACAATGGCTAATTTAACAGTGATTAATATTGCCTGAATAAAAATTATCCTTACCTTTTATCGCCAACATCTGGTATAAATCGGGCTCGATATTTTGCTGTTATCACATTTCAAAGGATTGTTATGAAAGCTATTCTTGCTGCAGCCTGCCTGCTCGTCACGCCACTCTCTTTTGCATCCGACTACCATCACGCCCTGTCGGTCGGTGCGGGTATAGGAGAAGCTAAGGTCTCATCTGACAAAGCTATCGACGGTGATGATTTTCAAATCCATTATGACCTCGCCTACCGCTACCAATTCAGCCCAGAATGGGGCTTAGAACTGGGCTACATGCGACAAGATGTATTTGTTACCAACCTCTTTAACTTTTTTGGCAATCAACTCGATGATGTCGACAGCTTCCGTGCCGCAGCCCTATATACACTCCCCTTGTCTCAGCGAAACCGTCTGATATTTAAACTGGGGGCCAACCAATATCGACTGAAGTTTACCGATGTCGACAATAACGATCGTAAGTACACTGATGATGGTACCGGTCTGCTGGCAGGCCTAGGCTGGCGGATGGAGTTTGCATCGGGCATGGATCTCGGCCTTACCTATCACTATCAGGCGATGGACCTGCTCGATACCCATACACTGACGTTCGCCCTGGGATACCGCTTCTGATCGCTGCATAAAAAGTCGGGCAAACACATTTGTTTACCCGACTTCTAACTAATCACATTTATTGACCAAGCTTACTCAACGACTAGCACACCCTTATACATCTGCATCTGACAATGAAAGGCATATTCACCCGGTGTCGTAGCCGGAACATTAATAATGGTGGGCTTGTCGAATGCCAGCTCCTCGCTGATCGATAACGCCGGCAGTTGCAGAGTCGCCGAACAGGCCGACTTGTCCTGCCTAAGGAAGGTAAGTGTCGTCGCCTTACCCGCTGCTATCTTGATACGTGAAGGCGTATAGACTCCGTCTTTAACCACTATCTCTATACCCTCCTGACTCACGGCCGCCTCCGGCGAATAGAGCCAAAACCACCAGACGATAAAACCTATCATGGCGAGACAAATCAGATTGATAAATAACATACCAGCCTCCTAATGCACTTTGGCTTTAAACAGACGCAGACGATTGGCATTGCTCACCACGGTCAGCGATGAGAAGGCCATGGCCGCACCGGCGATCACTGGGCTAAGCAGCACGCCAAACATGGGGTAGAGAATACCCGCGGCAATGGGAATACCCGCGGCGTTATAGATAAAGGCACCGAACAGGTTCTGCTTAATATTTCTCAGTGTCGCCTTACTCACGGCTATCGCGTCGGCCAAGCCGTGCAAGGAGCCTCGCATCAGGGTGATATCGGCACTCTCGATGGCCACATCCGTGCCCGTACCTATGGCGAAGCCTACGTTGGCCAGGGCCAGTGCCGGCGCATCGTTGATGCCATCGCCCGTCATGCCCACTATCTCGCCCTCTTTTTGCAGTTCGGCCACCTTGCCAGCCTTATCCTGGGGCATCACCTCGGCGAAAAACGTCTCTATACCAACCTTTGCGGCAACTGCGGCAGCCGTGGCCTTATTATCTCCGGTTAACATGACCACCTTGATGCCATTATGCTTGAGCCTGGCGATAGCCTCCGCCGAGTCAGGCTTGATAGGATCCGCCACCGCGATGATAGCCAGCAGTTTATTATCGCGCGCCAGGTACATAGGCGTCTTAGCCTCCGCCGCCAGCTGCTGCGCCTTGGCTTGATAAGCCTGAATATCCACCTCATAGTCCTGCATCAACGCCTGGTTCCCAAACAGCAGCGACTGGCCATTCAGTTGAGCCTGTACGCCGCGACCCGAAATGGCGGTAAATGCCTCGACATCCTCAAGCTCAATTTCACGACGCGTCGCCGACTCGACGATCGCCTCGGCCAAAGGATGCTCAGAGTGACGCTCAATACCGGCCGCGAGGGCCAATACCCCTTGCTCGTCCATTGATGATGCCTGAGTAACGACTACGTCAGTGACCTGAGGCGAGCCCTGGGTAATTGTGCCCGTCTTATCTAACACCATGACACTGATCTTAGAGGCGGTTTGTAGCGCCTCGCCGTTACGGATCAATACCCCAGACTCGGCGGCCTTGCCCACCCCCACCATGACAGACATAGGGGTTGCCAGCCCAAGGGCACAGGGGCAGGCGATGATCAACACCGTCGTGGCCGAGACGATGGCAAACACCATGGAAGGTTCGGGGCCGAAGTTAAACCACACCATGGCACTCACTATGGCGATGATCATGATGGCAGGTACGAAATAGCTGGCGATCACATCGGCAAGCCGACCGATAGGCGGCTTAGAATTCTGCGCCCGTTTCACCATGGCGATGATTCTGGCCAGCGCCGTGTCTTTGCCCACATGGGTTGCGGTAAAGACGATGGCGCCCGACTTGTTTAGGGTGCCTGTGACCACTTCGCTGTCGATATGCTTCTCTACCGGAATGGGCTCGCCGGTCAACATTGACTCATCGACGCTGGTATTGCCTTCGATGACCACGCCGTCGACGGGGATCTTCTCCCCGGGGCGCACCCTTACCTTGTCCCCCTGCAGCACCTGGGCGATATCGATATCCAGCTCTTTGCCATCACGAATCACTCGCGCAGTCTTAGCCTGTAAACCGATCAAACGCTTAATTGCCTCTGAGGTCTTGCCCCTGGCCTTTACTTCCAGCGCCAGCCCCAGGTTGATCAAACCTATGATCATCGCCGTGGCCTCAAAATAGACATGGCGCGCCATCTCAGGCAACAGGGTCGGAAAGGCGACCACCAGCATAGAGTAGAGCCAGGCGGTCCCCGTACCTAAGGCGATGAGTGTGTCCATGTTGGCATTGTGGTGCACAAAGGATTTCCACGCCCCCACATAGAAGTGCCTACCCGATAACACCATGATAGAGAGGGTCACCAGCCCCACCAGCCCCCAGGCCAGCTGCTCTGCGGTGGTCGACACCGTCATCTCACCAATAAACAGGCCGTAGATCATCAAGGGAATACCGACAGACAGGGCGATAAAGGTGTGGCGCAGTAAGCTGTGATAATAGTCGAGATCCGCCTGCTCCTTCTCATCCATGGCATCAAATCCCGCCTCGGCCTGCAGCTGCGTCGCGTTATAGCCTGCCGCCTCGACGGCCGCAATCAACTGCTGCGGCGTTGCCGAGCCCGAAACATCGACGATGCGCTCGGCAAAGTTCATCTCGGCCGAGTCGACCCCAGGCACCGCCTTTAGTGCCTTTTCTATCTTACCGACACAGCTCGCACAGCCAGCGCCGATGATGTTGAGTTGTACTCTACTTGTGTCCATCTTCAATCCTCCTGGCTAAGCGTACTAGGCTCGAGAGTACCTTGGTGACGAGTGCTTTCTGCATGAGAGTCTTCTGCATAAGCTCCTTCCGCATAGGTGCCTTCGATTAAGTGGCAGATCATGTTGCCGGTCGGCGCCTTATCTGGCTTGTGGGACCAGTCCTCGACGGCATTCGACAGCTTGCGTCTCAGCTTCACCATCTCCTCGAACTGCTTCTCTGTCTCCTCGAGCTTCTGCTGGATCATCTGCCGCACCAGAGAGCAGGCACTCTCCCCCTGATCCGTACGCGAGAAGATCACCTTGATCTCATCGACGCTAAATCCCAGGCTTCTGGCACTCAGGATAAATTGCATTCGCGACTGATCTTTATCGCTATAGTCCTTGTAACCATTGACCGAAGACTTGGCAGGGCTCAGCAGCCCAATGCGGGTATAGAAGCGAACTGTATCACCCGTGATATTAAGATTCTTCGCTAGTTGATTGACGCGCATAACCACTCCATCAAGACACTTTTTAAAGCTCATGCTCTGACTATAAACCTATGTGTTAGACACAGGTCAAGGGAGTGATAGATAAAAAATTGAAACAATATTGAGCAGTAGCAAGGCACAAAAAAAGCAGCCTATGGACAGGCTGCTTTTTACTAAGGGTTATTTAACTAAGAGTGTAACTTACTCAACCGTTACCGATTTTGCCAGGTTACGCGGCTGATCCACGTCGGTGCCCTTGATCAAGGCAACATGATAAGACAGCAGCTGCAATGGAATCGTGTAGATGAGCGGCGCCATGTAGTCGTCACAGTGTGGCACAGGGATCACCTTCATGGTGTCATCCGACTCAAACTCGGCATCCTTGTCGGCAAATACATACATGAGGCCACCACGGGCACGCACCTCTTCGACGTTCGACTTGAGCTTCTCCAACAGTTCGTTGTTTGGCGCCACGACGATCACCGGCATGTCGGCATCGATCAACGCCAGCGGGCCATGCTTGAGCTCACCAGAGGCATAGGCCTCGGCGTGGATATAGGAGATCTCCTTAAGCTTGAGCGCACCTTCCATCGCTATAGGATATTGATCGCCACGACCCAGGAAGAGGGCATGATGCTTGTCGGCAAAGTCTTCGGCCAACTCGGCGATGGCATCGTCCAAGCCTAGCGCCTGCTCTACTTTAGCCGGCATAGACTGCAGGCTCTGGGTGATCTCGGCGAGCATCTCGGGAGACATGCCGTTGTGACGACCGATGGCGGCAGTCAACATCAAAAGACCAGCCAGCTGCACGGTAAAGGCCTTGGTTGAGGCCACGCCAATCTCGGCGCCGGCCTTCATCATATAGGCCATATCCGACTCGCGAACCAGTGACGAACCCTGTGCGTTACAGATGGTCAGAGTCGCCTTGTAGCCCATATCTTTGGCCAGACGAAGCGCCGCCAGAGTATCGGCAGTTTCACCCGATTGCGAAATAGTCACCAACAGGCTGTTGGGGAACAGGTGCGACTTACGGTAACGGAACTCTGAGGCGATCTCGACGTTACATGAGACACCGGCCCAATCCTCGAGCCAGTAACGTGCCGCCATGCCCGCGTGGTAGCTGGTACCACAGGCAATGATCTGCACGTGTTTGATATCTTTTAGGAATTCGGCTGCGTTTTCACCGAAGGCAGAATCCAGCACATGGCCACCGGCGATGCGTCCCTCAAGAGTATGAGCGATAGCGCGAGGCTGCTCATAGATCTCTTTAAGCATATAGTGACGGTATTCGCCCTTGTCGCCGGCATCATGGGTCACTTCAGACTCTTTCACTTCACGCTCGACCGCATTGCCATCGACATCGAAGATGCTCACTGTGCGGCGAGTCACCTCGGCCACGTCTCCCTCTTCGAGGAAGGCGAACGAGCGGGTAACTGGTAGCAACGCCAACTGATCTGAGGCGACGAAGTTTTCACCCAAACCGAAACCTATCACCAATGGGCTGCCTGAGCGCGCGACTATCATGCGCTCGCTGTCACGACGGTCGATCACAACCGTGCCGTAGGCACCTTCGAGTTGTTTAACCGTTGCCTGCACCGCGCCTAGCAAGGTGTCGTGAGACTTAAGCTCATGATGCACCAGGTGACAGATCACTTCGGTGTCGGTATCTGAGTTAAAGGTATAACCCAAGCCCTTTAGCATGTCGCGCAGCTTGTTGTGGTTTTCGATGATGCCGTTATGCACCACGGCAATGTCGCCACTCGACTGGTGAGGGTGAGCGTTACGCTCGCTAGGTTCGCCATGGGTCGCCCAGCGAGTATGAGCGATACCCGTACCGCCGACGAGCGGTGCCTGTTCCAGGGCGCTAGACAGCTCCTGCACCTTACCCACACGGCGCGTGCTTGCCAGTTCATTGTTGTGGATCACCGCCACACCGGCAGAGTCGTAACCACGATATTCGAGGCGGCGTAGCCCCTCGAGTAGAATTTCCGCAACATCCCTTTGCGCCACTGCGCCAACGATTCCGCACATAGTTTTTTCCTACTTACTCACTAATATGAAAATAAAATTTAAATGCTATTTCGAGTAGGGTGCGAGGATCACCTCAACCCCCTGCTCACTAATCTGTTTTACCGTCTGCTCATCGACTCTATCGTCGGTTACGAGCACGCTTATCTGCTGCCAGGCCAGTTCCAGGTTAGGAATGCGCCGCCCTATCTTGTCGGAGTCCACCATGACTATCACCTCACGAGAAACCTCGGCCATCACCTTGCTAAGGCCGGTCAGCTCGTTAAAGGTGGTGGTTCCTCGGGCAAGATCGATACCATCGGCACCGATAAACAGCTGATCGAAGTTATAGGAGCGCAGTACCTGCTCGGCCACCTGACCTTGAAAAGACTCGGAGTGAGTATCCCAGGTGCCGCCGGTCATCAGCAGAGTCGGCTCGTTTTCCAGCTCGTGGATGGCATTGGCCAGCTGCAGCGAGTTGGTCATCACCACCAGGCCCCGCTTGCCGTTAAGTTGCTGTACCAGGCCAGAGGTGGTGCTACCGCTATCGATAATGATGCGGTTATGGTCTTTGATCAGCCTGGCCGCCGCCTCGGCAATCGATAGCTTATTAGGTGCTATCTTGGCGCTGAACTGCTGAGTGACCTCATCCGGGATAGCCACGGCGCCACCATAACGACGCAGCAGCAGGCCGGTTTTCTCCAGCGCAGCCAGATCCTTACGTATGGTGACCTCAGAGGTCTCGAAACGATTGGCCAGCTCATCCACGCTCACCTCGCCGGTCTCGTTCAAGACGGCAATGATGCTATGGCGGCGCTGCTGGGTGTTTCGTTTATTCACAAAGAGTTTCACTTAAGTTTCGTTTCGAAAGATGAATTATAGTGATTCGAAACTTTTTTACCAGCCCTATTGACGTAAAACTAAGCTAAAAACAAAAAAGCCGCTATCTAAGATAGCGGCTCGGCACCTTGAATTAGGCAGGGTAAATCTAGAACTTAGCTTCCAGCGCCAGTCCGAAGTGACGGCCCTCGCCGACGGTGACATCGGTATTGGTGCCACCAGCCAGATAGTCGGTATCGAACAGGTTCTTCACGTTTAGTCGCACGCTGACATCGCTGCCCATGAGATCCATGGTATAGGCGGCGCCGACATCGAAACGCACGTAGGCGTCTTTAGTAATGGTGTTGTCCGTATTGGCAAATCGCTCACCGACATAGATGGCACCAAAGTTAAATGCCAAGTCTTCTGTCATCTCGTAGCGAGTCCAGATGTTAGCCGACCATTCGGGTGCATCTACAGGTGTCTTGCCATCTAGGCTGTCTTGCTCTGGGCGCTTGTATTGTGCATCAAGATACATCATAGAGCCGGTCATAAACCACTTGTCGCTCAGCTGTCCCTGGGCGCCCATCTCGAAACCCTTATGGCGCTGCTCACCGGATTGGGTGGTAATCGTCTTGTCGCCGCTGGTAGGGGTAACGTCGAGATCTTGAGTCACAGTCACATTGGATACCGTAATATCGAACAGGGCACCGGTTAACAGCAGGCTGCCATCGAATAGCTCCCACTTGGTACCGACCTCATACTGCTCGCCATATTCGGGATCCAGGTTCATCTGATCGTTCACATCTTCTGGATCATTCACCATGCCCTGGGGCGTGAAGCTCTTAGAGTAGTTAAAGTAAATGCTGCCATTGACTGCAGGCGAGTAGATCACCCCAAACTTAGGCGATACCGCATAGCTGTTGTTGCCCTTGCCATCCTTCTTCTGCTCGTCGTAACGCACACCAGCCAGCAATTGCCACTGCTCGTTAAGCGTCATCAGATCCTGAATATAGAAGCCATAGTGCTTGTAGTCTGACTCAGACTTAGTGGTATCACGATGATAATCGAGATCGGGTTTAGGTACAGGTTGACCCGGCATCACCAGCTGATTCTTGTCACCCGCCTCTTTTAGCTGGCCATAGTAGTAGTCCAGCATGTTGGCGCCAATCAAGAGTTGATGCTCAACGTTACCCGTATTAACTATGCCTGTGAAATCGATGAAGCCCGTCTTATGTTGCCAGTCGTCATAACGGTCGAACGGACTAATGGTGTAACCATCGGTAAAGGGATCTTCCGACCCTTTCACCAGACTGGGTAAAGAGTCCAAGCGGCGGCGATTAAATTGCTGGTCGTTATAACCGGCCTTAACCTGCCAGTCGTCGCTGATATGATAGGTCAACTCGGCGCCCAGGTTTGAAATAGTGTTGTCGGTAAAGGCCCAGGGCATATCCCAGATAATATCTCTGCCACCTATTAACTCACCATCGCTATTTAACCAGCCACCGCGGTCGATCCCCGTCTTGTCCTGGGTATGGTCATACTTAAGCGACAACATGAGATCGTCTGTGATATCAAACTCAAGGTTCAGATAGCCTAACCAGCGATCGCGCTCTTGGTTAGTGCCATCCTGGTACTCCCGCCAGTATTGGGTATCTTGCTTAACCAGTACACTGCGATAACGAATCGTCTGGGCTTCGTTCAGGCTACCACCAGCATCCAGTTGAAAACGCGTCGAACCATGTTCATCGGTATCGAACCCCAGGTTGAACAAGGTGTCATAGGTTGGTTTCTTGGTGACCATGTTGATCAGACCGCCAGGGCCAGACTGACCATAGAGCATGCTAGATGGTCCCTTTAATACCTCGACCTGCTGTAGGGTCTCAATAGGCTGAACATAGTGAGACCACTGCTGCTGACCATTGATCAGATAGCCTGAGCCAGATGACAGTTCGAAGCCACGTATGTTGAATACCTGGCGATTCCACTTCTCGCTGCCGCTGGTCACGCTAGAGTCGTTCACCAGCACCTCAGACAGGTTAGTCGCTAGTTGTTCATCGGTCACAAAGTTGGGGATGATAGCCACAGACTGTGGCGTGTCCATCAGATCTATGTCGCCGCGCATGGCACCCGAGGCGACCCCAACCTTATAGTCGTTAAAGGTTCGCCCCGTCACGGTAATGCGTTCGATATTTGCTTCGACTAGGCTGCTTTCGGCATCATCAGCCAATGCGGGCGTAGCCGTCAGCGCGGCCAGTACCGCAAATCCGACAGGAGAATAGTTAAACGAACATAGCTTAAATGACATGCAAACCTCACCACTAAACGACAAGTAAACGAAAGTTGCGACAAATATAAATGAGAATTGTTTTTATTTAAGCTTATTTACATCCCTTTACACTGTAGGGAGATCTCCTTCACTAAATTAGCCCGCTCAGATACTTGCTCTCCCTCCATTGGCACAAACAGGCATAAAAAAAGCGACCACCTGGGTCGCTTCTTTCGCTGCAGTCAGCCTATTTCTTCTGCTTCACCGGGCGTGCCCAGCCCGTCAGATGACGCTGCTTAACGCGGGTGATCACCAACTCATCGGCCGCCACGTCACGGGTGATGGTTGAGCCCGCACCTAAGGTGGCCCCCTTACCTATGGTGACTGGTGCCACCAGCTGAGTATCGCTGCCGACAAATACATCGTCTTCGATCACCGTCAGGTGCTTATTGGCACCATCATAGTTACAGGTGATGGTACCTGCGCCGATATTAACGCCAGCCCCTACTTGAGCGTCGCCGATATACGCCAGATGACCCGCCTTGGAGCCTTCCCCCAGCACGGCCTTCTTCATCTCGACGAAGTTGCCAATATGCGCATCACGCTTGAGCTCGGCGCCTGGACGTAGGCGGGCAAAAGGACCGGCACTGGCGGCTTCACCCACAATCGCATTTTCGATAATAGAATAAGGCTTAATCTCGGCGTTATCCCCTATCTCACAATCAATTAAGATGGCGCCGGCGCCGATAGTCACGTTATTACCTATTGTGACCTTGCCCTGGAAGACCACATTCACATCGATCATCACATCCATACCGACCGTCACCTCGCCGCGCACGTCTATACGGGCAGGGTCGCGCAGGTTAGCCCCTTCGAACATCAGCTTTTCGGCGGCTCGCGCCTGATAGGCACGCTCCAGTTGGGCCAGCTGTACGCGATTATTGGCCCCTTCCACCTCGATGGCCGAAGCGGGTTGCGCCGTGGTGATACTCACGCCATCACGATGAGCCATGGCCACGATATCGGTAAGATAATATTCGCCCTGAGCATTATCCGACGACAGCTGGCTCAACCAAGCCTTTAGCTGCTTGCCCGGCGCCGCCATGATACCCGTGTTGATCTCCTTGATGCTTAACTGCTCTTCGCTCGCATCTTTCTGCTCGACAATCCCGACGACCTTACCCGCCTCGCGCACGATGCGACCATAGCCAGTAGGATCCGGCAAGTTCACGGTAAGAATAGCCAGGCCGTTATCGTCACGTGCACCCAGTAGCGCCTCTAGAGTTGAATCCTGAATCAAAGGCACATCACCGTAGAGGATCAGCACGGTGTCATCATCGTTAATGTTGTCGTTTGCCTGCGCCACCGCATGGCCGGTGCCTAATTGCTCTGCTTGTAACACCCAGTTCAGCGCTTGCTCGCCCAGGCGGGCCTTAAGCTTATCGGCACCGTATCCGTACACCAGCTGAATAGCCTCGCTTCCCAGTTGATGTGCGGTGTCTATCACATGTTGCACCATGCTCTTGTGGGCGATGGGATGGAGAACCTTAGGAAGGTCTGAGCGCATGCGAGTCCCTTTGCCTGCGGCCAAAATAACGACGTTCAGTGCCATGGAGATATCCTTGGGTGATTACTGCTAATACAGAAGATAATGCAAATTAAGTCGGCTGATTTTAATAGATTGCGCCAGCAAAAGCGAACACGGCACGCCTTTAAGCCGCTTAGAAGTTGATTATCTTGTCCGACTCCAGCAGCCAGAGCGCGAGGTCATCCATGGTGGCCTTCATACATCCCTCGATAACAGAGAGTTCGGTGAGGCCTCGAGCCTGCACACAGGAGGTGCAATACTTCACCTCGGCTCCCTGCGCCAGTACTATCTCTAGCATCTGCTGTAGGTTGTAGCCCTCACCCGGTTGTTGCCTTGGTAACACCCCCGTCACGGCATCAGACAAGAGAAACAGTTTAACTTTAGGCATTGGGGTCTGCTCATTGAGCTGTATCGCCAGGCGTAGGGCGTTAAAGAGTTTCTCCGACCCATAGGGTGCATCGTTGACGACGATCAAGACTTGTTGCATGGCTTATCCTCCAGTGAAAACAGGAGCATTAGCCTATCATTGCAATCAGTGCTAAACGTCTGGCCCGATCACGTAAAGGAAGCAAATAGAAAGTTTGGGGAAGAAAAACAGATACAAAAAAGGCGGTCACCTCGCGGTTTCCGCCTTTTATCATCAAACAATAACCTTATCTGGCAATGTTCTTCTTGATGGTCTCTACAACGCGCAATTGAGCGATAGCCTGAGCTAATTCAATCGCTGCAGCGGCATAGTTAAAGTCTGCGCCTGCGTTAGCCATATGGGCTTCTGCACGACGCTTGGCTTCTACGGCTGCCTGCTCATCAATCTCTTCGGCACGCAATACTACGTCAGCCAATACGGATACTGAGAAAGGTTGTACTTCCAGGATACCACCCGAAAGGTAAAACACTTCCTCTTTACCATCTTGCTTGACGATGCGCGCCATGCCAGGTTTGATATGCGTAAGCAGAGGCGCGTGGCCAGGCATAACGCCTAAATCACCCTCAGCACCTGAGACTTGTAGGTGTGCTACTAGACCCGAAAAGATGCTGCTTTCTGCGCTTACAATATCAAGTTGTACTGTCATGGCTGCCATCCGTTCTCCTTAAAATATCAAGCTAATGCCTGATTATTTTTTGTTAGCTCGCTCGATAACTTCGTCGATTGAACCTGCCATGTAGAACGCTTGCTCTGGAATGTGGTCGAACTCACCTTCCAATAGACCTTTAAAGCCACGGATAGTGTCTTTAAGGGAAACGTACTTACCTGGAGAACCGGTGAATACTTCTGCTACGAAGAATGGCTGAGAAAGATATTTTTCAATCTTACGCGCACGGGCAACGGTAGTCTTATCTTCATCAGATAGTTCGTCCATACCCAGAATCGCGATGATGTCTTTCAGCTCTTTATAGCGCTGTAGTACGTTCTGTACACCACTTGCTACGTCATAGTGCTCTTGGCCAACAACCTGTGGATCTAGCTGACGTGAAGTCGAATCCAGTGGGTCAACCGCTGGGTAGATACCCAGAGAAGCAATGTTACGTGACAATACAACGGTCGCATCCAAGTGAGCGAAGGTTGTTGCTGGTGACGGATCCGTCAAGTCATCCGCAGGTACGTATACCGCCTGAACAGAGGTAATAGACCCTGTCTTAGTAGAGGTAATACGCTCCTGAAGAACACCCATCTCTTCAGCCAGTGTTGGCTGGTAACCTACCGCTGATGGCATACGGCCTAGCAGTGCAGATACTTCGGTACCCGCCAAGGTGTAACGATAGATGTTATCGACGAACAATAGTACGTCTTTACCTTCGTCACGGAACTTCTCAGCCATAGTCAGACCGGTCAGTGCCACGCGAAGACGGTTTCCTGGAGGCTCGTTCATCTGACCATAAACCATGGCCACTTTGTCGAGTACGCCAGATTCTTCCATCTCGTAGTAGAAGTCGTTACCCTCACGAGTACGCTCACCTACACCGGCGAATACTGACAAACCAGAGTGTGCTTTAGCGATGTTATTGATCAGTTCCATCATGTTAACTGTCTTACCAACACCCGCACCACCAAACAGACCTACTTTACCCCCCTTAGCAAACGGACATACAAGGTCGATTACCTTGATACCAGTTTCTAAAAGTTCAGTGGTGTTTGATTGATCTTCATATGAAGGCGCTTCACGGTGAATTTCATAACGCTCTTCTTCACCAATTTCACCCGCTTCATCAACTGGCTGACCTAGTACGTTCATGATACGGCCAAGAGTTGCACTCCCAACCGGAACAGTAATAGGTGAACCTGTGTTTACTACCTCGATACCACGACGCAGACCATCAGAAGAACCCATAGCGATGGTACGAACTACACCACCACCAAGCTGCTGCTGAACTTCCAGCACCAAGCCTTCACTTTTGATCTCTAGAGCGTCATAGACCTGAGGTACGGCATCATGTGGAAACTCAACGTCCACAACCGCGCCAATTACTTGGACAACAGTACCTGTGCTCATGATTAATCCTCTAAAACTTGTATTCGTTACCCAGCCTAAACCGCAGCGGCACCAGAAACAATTTCCGACAGTTCCTGCGTAATCGCAGCCTGACGGGCCTTGTTGTAGACCAACTGCAAGTCATCGATAAGTTCACCAGCGTTGTCTGTCGCAGCCTTCATAGCAACCATACGGGCTGCCTGCTCTGATGCGATGTTTTCAACAACACCTTGATACACTTGCGACTCCACATAACGAACCAATAAGGTTTCCAAAAGTTCTTTTGGATCTGGCTCGTATAGGTAGTCCCAGTGATGAGCAATCTCATCATCTTCTGACTTAGGCAAAGGTAGCAGCTGTTCGATCACAGGCGTCTGGCTCATGGTGTTCACAAACTTGTTGAATACCACATACAGACGGTCTAGCGTGCCTTCGTTGTATGCTTTTAGCATTACGCGTACTGTTCCGATCAGGTCAGCGAGCTTAGGAGCATCGCCGAGTCCTGACGTGTGAGCAGACACTTTTCCGCCAAAGCTGTTGAAGAATTGTACGCTGCGTGCACCGATTGGGCAGAATTCAACTTCCGCTCCGGCTTCACGCTGCTTCTTCACGTCCGCGACAACCTTCTTAAATAGGTTGACGTTAAGACCACCACAAAGACCACGGTCGGTTGACACAACAATGTAACCAACTCGCTTGGCTTCTCTCACTTCCAAATATGGATGCTTATATTCGAGAGAACCCTGCGCCACGTGACCGATCACCTTACGCATATTTTCCGCGTATGGACGGCTCGCTGCCATGCGTTCCTGCGCCTTGCGCATTTTGCTGGCTGCAACCATCTCCATTGCGGATGTGATCTTCTGAGTGTTCTGAACACTCGCGATCTTGGTTTTAATCTCTTTAGCGCCGGCCATCTTTACTCTCCAATCTGGACCTGAGGTGCCTTAAGACACCTCCGTGTCTTTACCAGGTTTGGGTTTCTACGAACTTGTCGAGGCCAGCCTTCAAACCACCTTCGATGTCGGCGTTGTAGTCGCCAGTCTCGTTGATAGTCTTCATTAGGTCAGCATGCTCGCTGTTCATGTAAGAGAGCAAAGAAGCTTCGAAATCACCGATCTTGTTCAGCTCAACGCCTTTTAGGTAACCTTTTTCAGCTGCGAAAATAGACACAGACTGGTCGGCTACGCTCATTGGCGCGTATTGCTTCTGCTTCATGAGTTCGGTAACACGCTCACCATGCTCAAGCTGAGCACGAGTTGCATCGTCAAGGTCAGATGCAAACTGAGAGAACGCTGCAAGCTCTCGATACTGTGCAAGTGCAGTACGGATACCGCCTGACAGTTTCTTGATGATCTTAGTCTGAGCCGCACCACCAACACGAGAAACCGAAATACCTGGGTTAACCGCAGGACGTAGGCCTGAGTTAAATAGGTCAGTTTCAAGGAAGATCTGACCATCGGTAATCGAAATTACGTTGGTCGGTACGAATGCAGATACGTCACCCGCTTGAGTTTCAATAATAGGCAGTGCAGTCAAAGAGCCAGTTTTGCCCTTAACTTCGCCATTAGTGAACTTCTCAACGTACTCAGCGTTAACGCGTGAAGCACGTTCAAGTAGACGAGAGTGAAGATAGAAAACATCACCTGGGTATGCTTCACGTCCTGGTGGACGCTTCAGTAGCAATGAGATCTGACGGTAAGCAACAGCTTGCTTAGAAAGATCATCATATACAATCAGCGCATCTTCACCACGATCACGGAAGTATTCACCCATTGAACAACCTGAGTACGGAGCCAGGTATTGTAGCGCCGCAGCTTCAGAAGCTGTAGCCACAACAACCACTGTGTTAGCCAGTGCGCCGTGTTCTTCAAGTTTGCGTACCACGTTAGCGATGGTAGAAGCCTTCTGGCCTACCGCTACGTATACACACTTAATGCCTGAATCTTTTTGGTTGATGATGGCATCGATCGCCAGTGCTGTCTTACCAGTCTGACGGTCACCGATGACCAGCTCACGCTGACCACGACCGATTGGGATCATAGAGTCAACGGCTTTATAACCAGTTTGTACTGGCTGATCAACCGACTTACGTTCAATAACGCCTGGTGCGATCACTTCAACAGGAGAGAAACCATCGTTGTCGATAGGTCCTTTACCGTCGATTGGTTGGCCCAGAGTGTTAACGACGCGGCCTAGTAGACCACGGCCAACAGGCACTTCCAAGATACGACCAGTTGTCTTAACTTTTTGGCCTTCTGCCAGATCGGCATAAGGACCCATAACTACGGCACCGACAGAATCACGTTCTAAGTTCAACGCGATCGCATAACGGTTACCAGGCAGTTCGATCATCTCACCTTGCATTACATCGGCAAGGCCGTGAACGCGAATAATGCCGTCGCTCACTGCAACGATAGTACCTTCGTTGCGAGCTTCACTAACGACTTCGAACTGCTCGATCCGCTGTTTAATCAGATCGCTGATTTCAGTGGAATTCAGTTGCATGCTCAAACTCCCAATTACGACTGCAGCTTATCAGACAGACGGTTTAGTTTACCGCTGACCGAGCCATCTATGACTAGGTCACCTGCCGTGATGATTACACCAGCCACCAGGCTGGCATCTACGCTGCAATTCAGCTTAACTTTGCGTGTGAGACGTTTTTCTAGAGAAGCACTAATTTGTTGCTGTTGCTCTGCGCTAAGCTCAGTGGCAGAAACAACAGTTGCTTCAACCTCTTTCGCCCACTCGTTGCTGAACTCATGAAAGAGTTCATATACAGCAGGAAGTACTTCCAAACGACCGTTTTCAGCCATTACCTTTATCAGATTTTGACCTTGCTCATTGATCTGCTCACCACATACCTTAATGAAAAGGTCGGCAAGCTGGCTGCTCGCGAGAGCACCAGACAGCAGCGGCTTCATCGTCTCGTTTTCACTGACTTGAGCGGCAAAGCTAAGCATTTGTGCCCAGCTTTCTACTGCATTTTTCTCAATAGCATAGTCAAATGCTGCCTTTGCGTAAGGACGAGCGATGGTGCTTAATTCAGCCATAACTCACTCCCTAATCAAATTTCAGCAACTAGTTTGTTAACTATGTCACTGTGGGCGGCTTCATCAATCGAACGCTCAAGGATCTTCTCTGCACCGGCGATAGCCAGAGCAGCGACTTGCTTACGCAGGTCTTCTTTCACGCGATTACGTTCAGCTTCAATTTCTGCTTTACCCTGAGCGATGATTTTCGCACGCTCAGCGTCTGCTTCGGCTTTGGCCTCATCGACAATCTGAGCTTTACGCTTATTAGCTTGCTCAATGATCTCGTTAGCAGTTGCCTTAGCTTCTTTTAGTTGGTCAGTGGCTTTCGCCTGTGCCAACTCTAGGTCTTTTACAGCACGATCAGCATCAGCTAGACCGTCGGCGATCCTTTTTTGGCGCTCTTCGATGGCATTCATCAAAGGGGGCCAAACAAACTTCATGCAGAACCACACGAAGATAATAAAGGCAACCGTCTGACCGATTAGGGTAGCGTTGATATTCACAACAGCCTCCTATTTAGATTAAAGACAGAAGCGTTGATTACAGCATTGCACCCAGTGGGTTAGTAAACAGCATAAATAGTGCAATACCTACACCGATCATGGTTACCGCATCCAATAGACCAGCAACAATGAACATCTTAACTTGTAGCATAGGAGCCATTTCTGGTTGACGCGCAGCGCCTTCCAAGAACTTGCCACCTAGTAGGCCGAAACCGATAGCGGTACCTAGAGCACCCATACCAATCAGTAGAGCAACAGCGATAGCTGTCATGCCTAATACAGTTTCCATCTCTATCTCCAATATTCTAAATCTTTAGTTAGTTTGTGATTTAGCTTAAAAAAAATTTCTTCAGCAACCCTTAATGATCTTCATGCGCCATGCTGAGATATACGATCGTCAGCATCATGAAGATAAACGCCTGCAGAGTGATAACCAAAATATGGAAGATTAACCAACCTAGTTGTAGAGTCACACCTAGGGTAGATAACGCCAAGTTAGCACCATACATCAGCGCAATAAGGATGAAGATCAACTCACCTGCGTACAAGTTACCGAACAGACGCAATGCCAATGAAATAGGCTTAGCGATGAGGGTAACCGACTCTAATAGGAGGTTGACGGGTATCATTGCCTTATGGTTAAAAGGCTGTAATGTCAGTTCTTTAACAAAACCTGAAACGCCCTTGACCTTGATGCTGTAGTAGATAATCAGCACAAACACACCGATAGCTAAGCTGAAGGTGATGTTTAGGTCGGTCGTTGGAACCACTTTCATGTATGGGATACCGGCAGCAGCTGCCAGCTCAGGAATCCAGTCAACTGGAATCATATCCATGAAGTTCATCATGAATACCCACACAAAAATCGTTAGTGCCAACGGAGCAATAACAGGATTGCGGCCATGGAAGGTTTCCTTCACGCTGCCATCGACGAATTCAACGATCATCTCGATAAAGCATTGAAGCTTACCGGGAACACCTGTCGTTGCCTTCTTGCCAACGCTGCGGAATAGCCACAAGAATAGAACACCAAGCCCAACCGAAAAGAACAACGAATCAATGTGCCATGTCCAGAAGCCTTCACCAACATGTAAGTTGGTAAGGTGGTGCTGGATATAGCCCTGCGGTGTTAACGCTTCACCAGTTGCAGCCATGATTCATCCCACTTAACTTTGCTTGAAGTATAAAGGAGCTGTCCAATGCACTATTAGCGCCGAGATATAACAAACAAAAAGCGGCATAAAGACCACTTTTAGATTGATAAACACCAGCGAAAACATTGCTATGGTTAACAGCAACTTTACCGCTTCCCCCCAGTAAAAAGTTTTCATTACTTTTCCTGCTGAACTTGCTCCCGTATGGGAAAAAGCGAGGGTCGCGAATACAAAATTAGGGAGTACAGCAATGGCGCCACCTGCTAACGCAGACAGTCCGTACTGAGCTCCCCACACGGCGAAAAAGACAATCGAAACACCCCCAGCCACCGCCGCCTGCATCAACACCAATTTATAGGCAGACCACCGGCCACGACGTGCTAAAACCTTGCTCAATTCATCTTCTCCGCATTCTTACTTTTTGTTTCTATGACCGGACGACAAATTATCAGGCCATCTTAGAGGTACAAAAAGCTTGCGAAAGTATACCTTTTCGCACATTCAAAGCAAGTTCAAGGTAAGTAAAAATAGGGACTTTTAACGTGATCTACGCCAAAAGTCTAAAAGTGAAAGATTAACAGATGTCACAAAGTTACATAATATTACGTTAACTTGGGCTAATTAACGGATTTTCTCAATAATACCATCCAATTCAGCCAAATTTTGATAGTTAATTACCATTTTGCCCTTGCCTTTTTTGTTATGGCTAATAGAAACTTTTGCCCCTAATTTTTCAATTAATTGGCTCTCCAGGCGGGCGACATCCTGATCTTTTGCGGGTTTATCGACAATTTCAGGTGGATTTAAGGTTTTATTCACTAATCGTTCAGTTTCACGAACAGTTAGTTCTTTGGCTATCACGGCTCTGGCCAGGTTGGTTTGCTCATCTCCGGGTAATGCGAGCAGGGCTCGGGCATGACCCATATCGATGTCACCATACTCGAGCATACGCTTAACAGGCTCTTCTAAGCCATTCAAACGTAAAAGATTTGATACAGTCGTGCGCGATTACCCACGGCATCGGCGGTTTGTTGATGAGTCAGATCGAACTCTTTGATCAGACGCTCAAGCGCAATAGCCTCTTCCATCGCGTTGAGATCTTCACGCTGAATGTTCTCGATTAAGGCGATAACACCGGCGGCCTCGTCCGGTACCTGTTTGACGATGCAGGGAACCTTGTCGAGCTTGGCCAATTGTGATGCACGCCAACGACGCTCACCGGCGATGATCTCATATCCCTGGTCCGACACCTTGCGCACCACGATAGGCTGAATGATCCCCTGGGTCTTAATAGACTCTGCCAGCTCCTCGAGCGCTTCGGGCGACATATCCTTACGGGGCTGATACTTGCCTGGCTGCAGCAGATCCAGGGCAATCATCTTGAGCTCTTCATTGTTGCTCGGTTCGGCCTCTTGACTCGGGGCCTGTTTTGCCGCCGCATGGCTAGTGCTTAACAGTGCGTCTAATCCTTTGCCTAGACCACGTTTCTTGGGTGTCATCTGTTGTTCCTTAAGCTTGCTCTAACTGAGTATGCTGCTCAGCGCGTCGAATGATCTCGCCTGCCAACGCCAGATATGCCTTGGCACCAGCGCTGGACTTATCGTAATACATCGCGGGCGCACCAAAGCTTGGCGCCTCGGCTAGCCTCACGTTACGCGGGATCACTGTGCGATAAACTTTATCGCCAAAATGCTGTTTTAACTGATCCGACACGTCGTTAGCGAGTCGGTTACGGGGATCGTACATGGTACGCAGAATCCCTTCGATGGAAAGCCCAGGGTTCACCATGGCCGCCAGCTTGCTGATGGTATCCATCAAGGCGGTCAATCCCTCCAGCGCATAATATTCACACTGCATCGGCACTAACACCGAATCGGCAGCCGACATAGCGTTAACCGTCAGCATGTTCAGCGAAGGCGGGCAATCGATGAAGATAAAATCATAGTAATCTTTGACCGGAGCCAGGGCGTTACGCAGGCGGATCTCCCGGGCAAAGAACTCCATCAACTTGATCTCGGCCGCGGTCACATCACCATTGCCGGCGATCAAATCGTATTTGCCGGCAGTGTCGCGATAGACCACTTCATCCACCGACTTTTCCTCGACCAAGAGTTCATAGGCCGTGTTTTCGACACTGTACTTATCGACACCACTCCCCATAGTCGCATTACCTTGAGGATCAAGATCGATAAGCAACACTTTTCGCTTGGTGGCAGCCAGAGAGGCCGCTAAGTTCACACAAGTTGTTGTTTTTCCGACGCCACCTTTCTGGTTGGCCACGGCTATCACTTTACCCACAATATCATCCTGTCTATCACGTTCGTCGATTAGATAGTAATACCAATCGTAATAAATAATTGATCATTCTAGCTTGTTAAAACGCTCGATAACTACATTAATATTTTTAATTGTAGAATAACTACTTATCTAAAAATCTTGCTTTGTTCTCAAGCGTTTTTCCTGCGCTATTTCTGATCAAATACTTACTGTGATTGGTATAAAACGCTCCATCAAATTGCTTGAACTGGTTAAATAATGCAACTCTTAACCCAGGGGACTAAGCCGCTTTGACCACCCGTAGCAGGTGGCGCTGTTCGTCGAGGCGAGGTACGCGCAGTTCGAAGACATCTGTCAGCTCGAATCCTTCGGGCATGTTCGCCATCTCTTCATCGCTCAATTGCCCCTTCAAGGCGTAAAAACAGCCTGTGGGCTTTGGCAGATGGTGGCACCACTGCAACATGTCCTGAATAGACGCAAAGGCGCGACTGAGCACGCCATCAAACTTCTCTTCGGGTTGATAGGCTTCGACCCGGCTCTCGACCGAACTAATATTACCTATCGCCAGCTCAAATTGAACCTGTTTTTGAAAACGAATCCGCTTGCCCAGGCTGTCGAGCAACACAAACTCTTTATCTGGATTCATGATGGCCAGCGGGATCCCAGGAAGGCCTGGCCCGGTTCCCACATCGATGAATCGCTCACCCACTAGATGAGGGCTAGCCGCTAGGCTATCCATGACATGACGGATCAACATCTGCTCGGGATCCCGTACAGATGTCAAGTTGTAGGCCTTGTTCCACTTGGCAAGCATGGCAACAAAATCAAGCAATTGCTGCTTCTGCTTCGGAGTAGCCGTCATCTGCATGTCGGCAAGATAGCTGTCTAATTGGGCTGCTAACACTGGGGTATCCTCGATAAACAATGGGATATTATGAAGCCGAGTCGCAGGGATGGGAAGTGTTAGACCTCCCATCCCGGTCATCAAAATAGATTTTTTAGTGGTTTAGGCGCTCTTTCTGAGCAGGCCACGTTTCTTCAGGTGAACTAAGAGGATCGAGATAGCCGCCGGCGTGACCCCAGAAATACGCGAGGCCTGACCCACTGTATCCGGCTTATGATCGTTAAGCTTGGCGATCACCTCGTTGGAGAGACCGGGTACCTCTTGATAGTCGAGATCTTGTGGCAGTCCGGTCTTCTCGTGGCGAATCGCCTTGTCGATCTCGTCTTGCTGACGCTGAATGTAACCCGAGTATTTCACCTGGATCTGCACCTGCTCGGCGGCGCGTTGATCTTCGATGGCCGGACCAAAACCCTCTACACTCATTAGCTTAGGGTAATCCAGCTCGGGTCTGCGCAGCAGTTCCTCGAAGGTGGCTTCGCGGGTGATTGGCGTCTTAAGATGCGGATTAAGCGCATCGACTAGTGGCGAATTAGGGTGAATCCACTGGCTACGCAGACGCTGTAACTCGAGCTCGATCGATTCACGTTTGGCATTGAACTTAGCCCAGCGATCGTCATCCACCAGTCCTAACTCGCGGCCTTTCTCAGTGAGACGCAGATCGGCATTGTCTTCACGTAGCAACAAACGGTATTCGGCGCGGCTGGTGAACATACGGTAAGGTTCTTTAGTGCCTAGGGTCGACAGATCGTCTACCAATACCCCGAGATAGGCCTCGTCACGACGCGGACACCAGGCTTCTTTGCCCTGTACCTGCAATGAGGCGTTCATACCCGCCAACAGACCTTGGGCACCGGCCTCTTCGTAGCCCGTGGTACCGTTGATTTGACCGGCGAAGAATAAACCTGAAATCGCTTTGGTTTCTAAAGAGTTTTTCAGGTCTCTCGGATCGAAATAATCATATTCGATGGCGTAACCCGGACGAATGATCTCGGCGTTTTCCATCCCCTGAATTGAGCGCACCAGATTCAGCTGTACATCGAAAGGCAGGCTGGTGGAGATCCCGTTAGGGTAGATCTCGTTGGTGTTCAAGCCTTCAGGTTCGATAAAGATCTGATGCGAGCTCTTATCGGCGAAACGGTTGATCTTATCTTCGATAGAAGGGCAGTAGCGCGGGCCAATCCCTTCGATCACCCCTGAGTACATAGGGCTTCTGTCCAAGCCACCACGAATGATCTCATGGGTACGCTCATTGGTATGGGTAATAAAACAGGAGATCTGCCTTGGATGATCCTTAACGTCACCGATAAAAGACATCACAGGTAAAGGATCGTCACCTTTCTGCTCAGTCATGAGATCGAAATTAATCGTGTTGGCATCGATACGCGGTGGGGTACCTGTCTTCAGGCGGCCAACACGAATCGGTAATTCACGTAGACGATCGGCAAGGGAGATCGATGGTGGATCGCCGGCGCGGCCACCACTGTAATTTTCGAGACCAATATGGATCTTACCGCTCAAAAATGTTCCCGCAGTCAGTACGATAGCAGGCGCCTCAAAGGCGAGTCCCATCTGAGTAACGACCCCGATAACACGATCATTCTCAACGATTAGATCGTCTACCGATTGTTGGAACAGGCGTAAATTAGGCTGGTTTTGCAGGATCTGTTGGATCTTGGCGCGATAGAGGGCGCGATCCGCCTGGGCACGGGTTGCACGCACCGCAGGGCCTTTACTCGAGTTTAAGGTACGAAATTGAATACCGGCATGATCGGTTGCAGTGGCCATGGCGCCACCTAAGGCATCGATCTCCTTAACAAGGTGACCCTTACCAATACCACCAATCGCCGGGTTACAGGACATCTGGCCTAAGGTATCGATATTATGGGTTAACAATAATGTCTTGGATCCCATCCTAGCAGATGCCAATGCTGCTTCGGTTCCTGCATGACCACCGCCAACAACAATTACATCAAACCGCTCATGAAAATGCATCAGATTACCTTAAAACCTATATCGAAAATAAAAATGATACTGCCCTGAGATCGGACAGAGTTACTCATCGAGTAGCCGAGTATTTTAGCATCTGGAAAGCCATAGGTGAAAGATCAATTTAGGCCTTTCGATCGCCAAAGGATCTGGCTTATAGATCTTAAGATCTTTATATAGATCTTTTGTTATGTTTACTATTAGGATCGCGATCTTCTGTGGGTAAGTCTATTTATCATTTAAAATCAATAGATAACAGGCATTCGATCCTGTGATCTGATCGCGATCTAAATGAAATAAGCTTGTGGGTAGATCCCCTACTTATCCACAATGCCGATCTTACTCGTCGATAGGGGTTGAATAATGCAGAGTTAGATCAGATCAAAATAATACCTTATCCACATATTTATCATTTAAGATCGCAATTTGTGGATAAGGTAGATCTAATCTGTGGGTGAGATCGCTTTGATTAAGGGGGAGGGGATCTAAAGTTTATCTTGCCAGCTGCTCAACCATGCCTGGGCGGGCTCTTCGGGAATGGGATCGTATTGCACATCGATCTGGATCTTATCCACATAGACTTGTGCACCGCAATTTTCCATTACTTCAATCAGTTTCTCCGGGCCCTGACAAAAGGTGTCGTAACTCGAGTCGCCGATGGCGCATAAGGCGTATTTGGTTCGGCTCAGATCCGGTTTTTTGCTGTCGATCTCATCGAAAAATGGCTGGATATTGTCGGGTAGATCGCCAGCGCCATGTGTCGATGAGACGATCAACCACAGGCTCTTGGGATCCAGATCGCTCAGTTCTGCCTTTAGATGTACCTGGGTTTCGTGGCCCTGATCTTCCAATTGGGCGGCTAACTCGTCGGCGACATACTCTGCGCTTCCCAGAGTGGTGCCGACAATAAGTTCAATTTTTGCCATTATATTTCCTAAATTCAAATGGTTAACTTAGTATCTGTTTACCTGCTTGATTGCTATTAACATAGTGCAACTATGTTTCATGCCTCTCGCCTCGCGCAAGATGCACCTTGATTGAGCAAGATAAACCAGACAGATAAACAGACACTAAGCAGACAGCTAATGCTGTCTGTTGCGGATTGCAGCCATCATAAGCCAATTATTGCTAGCGGTCTTCTCTGCATCGCTTATTTCGCGAGCTGAAAGGGCTTAGGCTTCTAGCAGCCCTCTTGCTGGCGTAGAGTAGATAATTGACCGCCGAATTACTGGACAGCTTCCAGCGGCGGGTGAAGGGATTAAAGACCATTCCCTCGACTGCCTTAGTCGACAGTCCGTGGGGAGTGAGCATCTCGTCTAACTCCTTCGGAGTAACGAAATGGTGCCAGTCGTGTGTGCCTATGGGCAGGTAGCGCATGATGTACTCGGCGCCCACTATGCCAATGATATAGGATCTCAGGGTGCGATTAAGGGTCGCCATCACTAAGAGACCGCCTGGTTTTAACAGATGGCAACAGGTGGCCACCAGCGCTGCCTGATCCTCCACATGTTCAATCACCTCGGTATTTAAGATCACATCATATTGAGGCTGATCCCTTGGCAGATCGTCGGCTAAGCAGTGGCGATAATCTATGGGAATTGACCAGCTGTTGGCGTGGCGACGGGCCAGGGTGATGTTGTGTTCGCTGGCATCAATTCCAGTTACTTGGGCGCCTTGGCTGGCTAAGGGTTCACACAAGAGGCCGACGCCGCAGCCGATATCTAAAAGCGAGAGCCCATCGAAGGGGATGTCCTGGGTGAGATCGCGGTTAAAGTGGCAGGCTATTTGATCTTCTATGGCCGTGAGGCGTGTCTGGTTAAAGCCGAGCACATGCTTAAATTTACCTTGGGGATCGCGCCACTCGTTCGCCAGGGCATCGAACTTGGCGATCTCCGTTTGGCTGTCTATCTTGGTCTTGAAGCGGCTCAGTTGGCTTTTGTCTAACATGGGCTAATGCCTTAGTCTGTGGCGATAAAGGCGGCTACTCGAGTCTAAGCATCTAGTCAAAAAACAGGAGAACCGCTATTTATCACTGCATTATAGGTGATGCTCCCGGTGACTTTGATGAGCTAAAAGCTGGATCACGTTAGTTTGTCCAGGAGCAGGCTAAGCTTGTGTCACTTTATACGTCTGTTCAAGGAAGTGAAGATCATGGTACAGAAAATTATTTTAGATACAGATCCTGGCATAGACGATGCCATGGCCATCTTGTTTGCCGAGGCGCATCCCGATATCTCCCTCGAGGCGATCACCTGTGTCTATGGTAACGCGACAATCGAAAATGCCACGGCAAATGCGCTGTTTTTAAAAAAGAAATATTCGCTTAAGGCCGATGTGGTTAAAGGCGCTGACAAACCCCTTGAGCGGCCGCCGGTCGGGGCGACAACCATAGTCCATGGTGAGACGGGATTTGGCGACTTTCACGCGCCTAAGATAGAAGATCTTAAGACCGATCCAAGACCCGCCTATCAATACATCATAGATAGCGTGCGATCTCAGCCCGGCGAGATCACCCTGGTAGCGGTCGGGCCACTGACCAATTTGGCCCTCGCCCTCAAGGCGGCGCCGGATATAGTGGATCTGGTGAAAGAGGTGGTAGTGATGGGCGGCGCCTTCGGTGTCAACGGCCACAGAGGCAACGTGACGCCCTATGCCGAGGCCAATATCCATGACGATCCCCATGCGGCGGATCTGGTCTTCACGGCGCGTTGGCCAACGACCATCATAGGCCTGGATGTGACGCAGCAGAGTTTCTTTACCCGCCAATATCTCGATGAACTGCGCGGTGCGGCCGGGGAGCCGGGTGAGTTTATCTGGAAGATTAGCCGCTTCTACCTCAAGTTTTATTCCCAGAAGTTGGGGCTGGAAGGCTGCCATGTGCATGATCCATCGGCCATCGCCTATGTGATCGACAAGAGCCTGTTTACCCTGCGAGAGGGCCCGGTACGTGTGGTCACAGATGGGCCGGCCGAAGGCCATACCATACAGAAATTTGATGGCCGCCCGTATCCCCACGATGAGTGGCAGGACAAGCCGTCTCAGCGCATCGGGGTGGCAGTGGAGGACAAGCGATTACTCGCCCTCTATTGGGACACTCTAGTGGATTATGGTAAGCGGGTCTCGGTGTAACAGGGCTGCCTAGCCTATGCTCTGTAGCTGTGAGGCCAGTAGCCAGATGGCCAGGACGAAGAAGATAAGCCCCATGAACTTGTTCTGATTGGCTCTGAACTTTTCATTGTTAAGCAGATTCTTGCCTAAGCTGCCAACCAGGGCCACCAGCAAGAGGTTGAAGCTGAGTCCCATGATGTTGAGCAGCAATCCCAGGGCCAGCATCTGCTCCGCCGAGCTGGCAGTCAGTTGGCTGGAGACAAACTGAGGTAAAAACAACACGAAGAAGATCAGCGCCTTGGGGTTTAACAGGTTGCTGATCACCGCGCGGCGGTAGAGCTGCTTGGCTAATTTATTCTGCTCTGCAATTTCTGGTGCCTGGCTCGGGGCGGCGCGCATGCAGTCCCAGCCCATCTTCAGTAAGTAGAGGCCGCCGGCGATCCTTAACACTTCGAGTGCTACCGGGTTGAGTGCGATCAGCGCAGAGACACCCAATGCCGCCAACAGGGTCAAGATCAATCCCGAGGTAGCATTACCGAAGCTGGCATAGACGCCCACCTTTTTACCATAGCTGAGACTCGAGCTGGCGATCAGTAGCATGTCGGGCCCGGGGATCAGGAGTAGGGCGATTACCGTGGTTAAGTAGAGGGGGAGTAGTGCCAGATCTATCATGGTGCGTGTACAAATATGCCGTCTAGGGTCAAACAAGGCGCGGATTGTACAGGGTTAGTGTTAGATTAACAGTGATCTGTTAGTTAAAGCGGCTATCTCGTTGGCAGCTAAGCTTTACGCTTGATAGGTACTGTCTATGGTCGCTAGCGCCTGTTTTCCTGCCCAGCTCTTTTCATTATACTGCCCTCCTATTTATCACGAGCTATTTCTCACGAGCTATTTCTCCCGAGCCATCTCTATGAATTATCACCAGCCTACATCGACGGATCGTCAAGTCAGACCTGCGAGTAAAACCTTCATCATAGGATTGCCACGTACGGGTACCACTAGCGTCAGTGTTGCCATGCTAGATATGGGACTCAAGGTGGCGCATCAGGCATTTACTAAGCAGGCTGTCATGCTTGCCGACGCGGTTTCCGATGCCCCCTGTTTCAGCGATTATCGTCAGTTGCATCGTCTCTATCCTGACGCCAAATTTGTTTATCTGGATCGGCCATTAGATGCCTGGGTGCCTTCGATGCAGATGCTACTCGGCCGAATGCTGGTGCATTTGGATGAGAGACTAGGGCGTTTTCACCCGCTGCTCAAGCGCAGTTTTGGCCATACCTTTGGCATCTATCGGGCGGCGAATCCCATGGATGCCGAGCATTTAAAGACTTGTTATCTGGCGCATAAGCAGCAGGTATTTGATTATTTCTATCAAAATCAGGCGATGACGCAGCAGTTTTTGAGCCTGCAGCTGGATCAGCCCCAGAGTTTGTCGCAATTAGCCAACTTCATCGGTGTCGATCCCCTGGTTGTCAGCCATCAGCAAGCGTTTCCCCATCTTAATCGGGGCCGCAATGTGGCCAGCTGGGATGAATATAAGCACGAGCTAAAGATAAGCAGTAACCTGGCCGGGCCAGAAAATCGTAAGTATTTCAATTACAAAATTTAATTTACATCAGAGATAGCTTAACTAAGGTGGTTTTCGTTTCGGGTCTGCAGTGGGTTATTATTCTGGGTGAATAATTTGCCGATAATTGTTGCCATGACGAATCCATTTCTACCCATCGATACCCTCTACACCGAGTTTAAAGCAGCCTATCCAGGGCATCATCTGGTGATCGAATCCGATACGGGCTCGGGTAAGTCTACTCGATTGCCTCTGTGGTGCGCCGAACCCGACGAGCAGGGGAGGCGTCCCAGAGTATTAGTGGTGGAACCTAGGCGGGTGGCATGTTTGGCGTTGGCTGAATATGTACAAGGCCTGACAGATTTAAGGGTCGGCTACGCCATCCGTTTCGATTGCAGCATAACGACCGAAACCCAAATTGCCTTTGTCACGCCGGGTATCGCCCTGCGCTGGTTGTCTGGCGACATGGCCAGCCTTGGCGATTTTGATACCGTGATGATCGATGAGTTTCATGAGCGTCGTTGGGATACCGACCTGCTTCTAGCGCTACTTAAGGCCAGAGGGCTGCATAAGCTGATCATCACCTCGGCCACCATAGCGGGTAGGGTGATTGCAGACTATCTATCTGATAACCATGATGTTAATGCCATCAGCCTGAGGGCTGAGGGGAAGAAGTTTCACGTGGAACTAAGCTACCTGGCAAGAGAGAGTCACCATCTGCCGGATATTCATGGGTTAGAGCAGCGCCTGATCCCCGCGTTGCAACAAGCCCTGGCGTCGACCCAGGGAGATATCTTGGTCTTTCTGCCGGGCAAGGGGGAGATCTCATCTGCGATACAGGCCTGCCGGGCGCCACTCGCCGAAGTCGATGGGCATATCACTCTGCTGCCGCTACATGGGGGCATAGATGCCCAGGAACAGGCCAAGGTGCTGCAGGCTAGTGACCATCGCAGGGTGATCTTTGCCACCAATATTGCCGAGACCTCCCTGACCATTCCCGGTGTGACCGCAGTGATCGACTCAGGATTGGAGCGCCGCACCCATCAGCGCAATGGTCGTACCGTCTTGTCCCTGTCTCATATTTCCAGGGCGAGTAGCGATCAGCGTATGGGCAGGGCCGGGCGCGTTCAGGCGGGCATCTGTATCCGTCTCTGGGGACGGTCGGCGCCTTTGCTGGCGAACACTCCGCCTGAGCTAAGGCGGGAGGAGCTCGTCGAGCCCATGCTGGCGGCTGCCTGTGCCGGCGCCAACTTGGCGCAGCTGGATTTTGTCGATCCTCTGCCGGAGAGGTCACTGCAATTGGCGAAGGAGAGATTAATCGCCATGGGGGCATTGGATGCTGCGGGCCGTGCCACCGACCATGGGCGGCGTCTGTTTCCGCTTCCCATAGATACGCTATTTGCCCATCTGATTAGCGTCATGCCTGACGATAACTGCCTGGATTTGATGATAGACCTGGCCGCAGCCTTGGCTACGCCTGGGCGTCTCTATCGGCTGCCCAATGATGAATATGAGCGACACAGGTTGTCGCTATGGGAGCCTTTTGGCTGCGATGCCTATTGCTTGATCAAGCTAGTTAGGAGTGATGAGCAAGCCGATGAGATCCCCCTTAAAGATATTAATCATCAGGCGATAGCCGAGGCCCGACACTTGGCCGGGCAGATCCGCGGCGCGCTGCGGCTCACCACCCTTCCTAAGGCTGACCTTACTGACTCACTACTTAGGCGTAACTGGCTGCTTGCGGTGATGCGTGCCCAGCCCGAACTAGCCTATATCTGCCGGCTTAAGCGTCAACAGGCGCTCGGGAATGGCTTGAGTGAAGTGCTTATCGGCCGGGAGTCTCGTTTCGGCCCAACAGACAAGGACAAGTCGTCGCCAATGGCGGCCGTGGTGTTTGATCAACATGTAACCGTAGGTCGCGGCGTGAAACAGACCATCAATCTGGCATTCTGTATGGCGCCGATAACCTTAGATACCTTGTTGCAGGCTGGACTGGGAGAAGACAGTGTTGCCGAGCAGCTGAGTCCAGATGAGGTGCGTATCGAGCGACGCTATGCGGGCAGGGTGATAGAGACGCGCCGTGAGAAGGTAAAGGCGCAAGAGGTTATCCCCTCCATCATCAATAGTATTGTCGAGAATCTGTTGTTTCCCGGTCTTGGTGAGCGTCTAGCACAGGATATTGCGGCCTGGAACATCTGGCTCGAGCTTGGTGGTTATGAGGAGGCTAAGGCCAGTGGTGCCGCCTTACCTGCACCCAAGCCGCAGACATTGGAGACATTTTTGGCGCGGCGGCTGTCGAGCCTAGGGGTCGAAACACTAGCCGATCTTGAGCTTATCGAGGCAGGGGATCTCGAGTTTGCGGGGATTCCCGACTGGTTGCGACAAGACTTCGATCTGGCTTATCCAATGCAAGTGACGCTGGCGGATCTTAAGCTCAGTGTCAGCTATCAGATCAAGGGGAAATGGGTGGTGTGTGAGTACCTGAGTGGGCAGCGAAAATCTGGTCCCAAACGTTGGGAATTGCCGCGCTGGCAGGGCTGGCGGGTCAAGTATAAGAAAGCCAGTCGGGTGGTAGAGGTCAACTAGCCGTTCGATCCCTAAAGATCTTATTCAAAATTCATGACATGGTTTTGAGTATAACTTTTTACTTTCGATCCCGTTGCGGGATCGAAATTTAGCAGAGTGTAAAATAAGAAAGAATAAAAAATAAATATAATCAATGAATTAGCTTTGATTAGGAGTTGTGCACCAATTTTGATCGCTAAGTGAATTACTTGTTGATATCTCTGTTGATTAATTCGATCGCCATCTTGGATGTTTATGCACCAAAATGAGGAAAGATCCCGCCTGGATCTTTCTCTGCTTGTTTAAATTATCTTGTCTGTATACCGCAAAAGCCGCTGCTTAAAGCTATCGGCCTTGAGCTTCATAAATGGCTGTTTGAAAAACGCTCATCTATAGTGCAATAGGAGTGCAATAAGTATGCTTACTTACCGATACAGAAGGAGCCGAAGATCTTGCCGAGGAGATCATCTGAGGTGAACTTTCCGGTGATTTCCGATAGCGCCAATTGACACATGCGCAGCTCTTCTGCCAGGAGTTCACCCGCTTGATAGACCTCTAACTGTTCCTGTCCGAGCGCCAGGTGGCTGCTGGCGAGCTCTAACGCTTCCAGGTGGCGACGACGGGCAAGGAAGCCCCCTTCGAGATTGCTCTGATAGCCCATCAGGGACTTCAGGTGTGCCTTGAGCTCCTCGACCCCCGAACCTGTCTTGGCAGACAGGCGGAACACCTTATGGCCCTGCTCGTCGGTGGCATCGAGTGCCTCGCCCGTGAGGTCGGCTTTGTTACGCACCACAGTAACCCCCAAGTTTTTGGGGAGGCGATCAATAAAATCTGGCCAGATATCATGGGGATCGACTGCATCCGTGGTGGTGCCATCAACCATAAAGAGTACCTGATCGGCGGTGTCTATCTCGGCCCAGGCGCGTTCTATCCCTATCTGCTCTACCGTGTCTGTGGTATCACGTAGGCCGGCTGTGTCTATGATGTGCAGCGGCATGCCATCGAGATGGATATGTTCGCGCAGCACATCGCGGGTGGTACCGGCAATTTCGGTGACAATGGCCGATTCTTTACCTGCGAGGGCATTGAGCAGGCTAGATTTGCCCGCGTTGGGACGACCGGCAATCACCACCTTCATCCCTTCGCGTATGATGGCGCCTTGCTTGGCGCTGGATTGCACCGAGTCGAGTTTAGTGATGATTCTGCTGAGCGAGCCGGCAATCTTGCCATCTGAGAGGAAGTCTACCTCCTCGTCGGGAAAATCTATTGCGGCTTCCACATAGAGGCGTAGGTTGGTGACCTGATTCACCAGCTCGTGCACCTGGGTGGAGAACTCACCCTGTAGCGAGTGTAGGGCGCTCTTGGCCGCCTGTTCGCTGGTGGCATCGATAAGATCGGCAATCGCCTCGGCCTGAGTCAGATCCAGCTTATCGTTCATGAAGGCCTGCTCGCTGAACTCGCCTGGTTTGGCGATGCGTACACCCTCGACATCCATGACGCGTTTGATCAGCATGTCGAGTACCACCTGGCCACCGTGGCCCTGTAGCTCGAGGACATCTTCGCCGGTGAAGGAGTTAGGGCCCTTGAAGTAGAGGGCTATGCCCTGGTCTATCACGGCACCATCGGCGTCTTTGAAGTCACAGTAGTCGGCATAACGTACCTTAGGCAGATGCCCGAGTACGGCCATGGCTACGTCGCTGGCCTTGTCGCCAGAGACCCTGATGATACCTACGCCGCCGCGGCCTGGTGCGGTTGCTTGTGCCACGATAGTATCTGTCGTCATTACTGTGTTTCCTGCGCTGATGGAGTGAAAAGCTGTCTTCATTAAAAGCAAAAAGCGGTCAATACAAAGTATCCGACCGCTTTTTCATTAGTTGGAGCTAGAGGTTATTTTAACCCTTTTTTCTCCAAACCGGCATAGATGATCTTCTGCTGGGTAATGGCTACCAAGTTACCGACCAACCAGTAAAGCACCAGACCCGCTGGGAACCAGAGGAAGAAGACGGTAAAGATAACCGGCATCCACTGCATCATCTTCTGTTGCATAGGATCCATGGTAGGCGCCATAGGCTGCATCTTCTGCATCGCGAACATAGAAACACCCATCAGCAGCGGCAGTACATAGTAAGGATCTTGTACCGAAAGGTCGGTGATCCATAGCATGAATGGCGCGTGACGTAGCTCGTAGCTTTCCAGTAGTACCCAGTAGAGTGCGATGAAGATTGGCATCTGTAGCAAGATAGGCAGACAGCCACCCATAGGGTTTACTTTCTCTTTCTTGTACAGTTCCATCATGGCCTGACCCATCTTCTGACGGTCATCGCCGAAGCGCTCTTTCATCTCCTGCAGCTTAGGTTGCAGGTTACGCATCTTGGCCATAGAGGTGTATTGCGCCTTAGTCAGCGGGTACAACATACCACGTACGGTCAGAGTGATTAGGATAATAGCCACACCCCAGTTACCCACGAAGGACTGGTAGAACATCAATAACCAGTGGATAGGGATAGCCAGCCACCATAGGAAGCCGTAATCGACTACTAGGTTCAGGGATTCAGAGATGGCCGATAGGGCCTCTTGATCCTTAGGACCTACGTAGAACTGGGCGCTAATCGTTTGCTCAGCACCCGGTGCGATATCGTAGACGGCACCGCGGAAACCAATATTAGCCAGGCCACCGGCGCTTACGCTAGAGAAGATGGTGTTTTGATCGTTCGCTGGTGGTACCCAGGCCGATACGAAGTAGTGTTGCAGCATTGCCGCCCAACCACCAAGTGTCTTCTTGTCCAGATTCTTGTCAGCCATATCTTCGAAGCTGTACTTCTCGTAGCGAGTATCTGCCGTTGAGAAGGCGGCACCACGATAAGTCGGCATCATCATGCTGCTTTCGCTCTTCTTGATGCTGTGCTTGATCTGGCCATACATCTGCACCTGAAGCTGCTCTGCTGAGGTGTTGTTGATGCGGTATTCTACGCCTACATCGAACTTGCCTCTGTGTAGGGTGAACACCTTGGTATAGGTCACGCCGTTGTCGGCAACATAGCTCAGTGGGATCTCCAGGGTATCCTGGCCATCGGCTAGGCTGTAGGCTTGAGATAGGCTGGTAAAGTGAGCACGGCCCTTAGCGCTGCTATCGATACCGTTACGGCCAATTAGACCACTCTGAGAGATGTAGTAGATATCTTTGGTTTGCTGCAGCAGGACGAAAGGTTCTTCCTTGTCTTGCTCTAGCTTATGACCCACCAGCGCAGAGTAGACGATATCGCCACCCACTGGGTTAATTTTCAGGTTCAGTTGGTCAGTTGTGACACTAATGAGTTCTTTAGAGGCGGCCACTGCTTCGGGAAGAGCAGCGTCGGCATCAGGAACGTCAGCACTGTGCGCATCTGTGACGGTTGAAGCTACAACTGAAGATTCAGTGGCAACCGGTTGCGGATTTTTGTCTGTTTGCCATTGCTGCCACAGCAAAAAGCTGACAAAAAGCAGACCGATGAGCAATATATTGCGTTGAGATTCCATAGCCTATTTATTACACCTGTTATTTTTTGGAGGGACGGGATCTTCTCCGCCCGGATGTAAAGGGTGACATTTTAATACGCGTTTCCCTGCAAACCAACTCCCTTTCACAAATCCGTGCAATCGAATCGCTTCGAGAGCGTAATTGGAACATGTGGGGTGAAAACGGCACTTTGGCCCCAGTATAGGGCTGATAAAGATTTGGTAGCCTCGGATCAGCTTAGTGGCTAGCCATTGTAACGGCGACTGAGCTTGCGCCATAGCTTCTCTACCAGTTTGTGCAATGCTGCATTATCCATATCCAACACGCCGTTTCTGACGAGCACGACGATATCGAGTGGCGGTAATTCGTGTTGGTGCAAACGAAAATTATCGCGGATGATACGTTTAACTCGGTTGCGCTGATTGGCTCGCTTAACATAACGCTTTGCAACAGTTAATCCAATACGAGGATGCTGCAGCTCATTAGGGATGGCGAGTAAGGTTATTTCAGCTGAAGAAGCTTTGATGGGATTGGAGAATACAGATTTGAATTGCGCGGGAGTTAACAGACGTAACTCCCGCGTAAAGGTATAGCTGGTCACTTGCATTTCTACTTATTAAGCAGAAAGACGAGCGCGACCTTTTGCACGACGACGTGCGATAACCTTACGGCCACCAACAGTAGCCATACGAGCGCGGAAGCCGTGAGAACGCTTGCGCTTCAGGTTGCTAGGTTGAAAAGTACGTTTACTCATTATGGCAATCCGTCTTTGTTAGGTGAATAAACCTTATCCCTATAAAAGAGGTAAGGGCAAAAAAGAGGCCGAATTGTAATCACTTTAGTTAAGCCCGTCAACATGCAAAACCGTCAAGTGGGTAAAATCTGCCTCTAAATCTTCTTATCTTGTCATCCTTACATACTATCTAATGTGGATAACTCTGTGAATGGCCACTACATCTTGTGGATCTAGTGATCATTAGCCAGATCGAAGGTCGCCAATTATAGATCGATCTGGATCGCTTAATAAAGCTGAGTTTACTGCTTTGTCAGATTATTTTGATCGATAAGGATCGTTTTGGATCGGCGTAAATAAATAAAGATGATCTTACTGGGGATAAATCTATTTAAAGGATAGCGATCCTAGTGATCTCGCTATAGAATACACCTCTTTTGTATGATCTTTTGGGGATAAGTACGTGGCGGTTTCACTTTGGCAGCAATGTATCGGACGACTACAGGACGAGCTTTCCGCTCAGCAATTCAGTATGTGGATCAGACCGTTACAAGCCGAAATGGACGGGGAAACTCTAGTGCTCTATGCACCGAATCGATTCGTACTCGATTGGGTGAGAGACAAGTACCTTAATACCATCAATCAGTTCTTTACCGAACAGATGGGCAGTGACGCCCCTAAGCTACGTTTCGACATTGGTAGCCGCCCGGTGAGCAAACCGGCAGCGCCGGCTGCCTCGACCAAGAGCCCAGTTGCGCCCGCGGCCAGCAAGTCCCCAAGCAAGCCGTCATTTAATAGCAACGAACCTGCGGTTACGGCCAATCATAGAAGTAATATCAACCCCACCTATCAGTTTGATAACTTCGTCGAGGGTAAGTCGAACCAGTTGGGTAAGGCGGCCGCCTTGCAGGTGTCTGAAAACCCGGGTGGTGCCTATAACCCTCTGTTCCTCTATGGTGGAACGGGTCTTGGTAAGACTCACCTATTGCACGCCGTGGGTAATGGCATCATCAAGAATAAGCCCGATGCCAAGGTGGTCTATATGCACTCAGAGCGTTTCGTGCAAGACATGGTGAAGGCACTGCAGAACAATGCGATCGAAGAGTTTAAGCGCTACTACCGTAGCGTCGATGCGCTGTTTATCGATGATATTCAATTCTTTGCCAACAAAGACAGATCCCAGGAAGAGTTCTTCCACACCTTCAACGCCTTGTTAGAAGGTAATCATCAGGTGATCCTGACCTCAGATCGTTATCCTAAGGAGATCGATGGGGTGGAAGATCGCCTCAAGTCTCGCTTCGGCTGGGGCCTGACGGTAGCCATCGAGCCGCCTGAGCTGGAGACCCGTGTGGCGATTCTGATGCGTAAGGCACAGGAGAGTGGCATTAACCTGCCTGACGAGGTGGCCTTCTTTATTGCCAAGCGTCTGCGATCTAACGTGCGTGAACTGGAAGGCGCACTCAATCGTGTGATCGCCAACGCTAACTTTACCGGTCGTCCGATCACTATCGATTTTGTGCGTGAAGCCCTAAGAGATCTCTTGGCTCTGCAGGAAAAATTGGTCACTATAGATAACATTCAGAAAACCGTAGCTGAATACTATAAGATCAAGATGGCCGACATGCTGTCGAAGCGTCGCTCACGCAGCGTCGCCAGACCGAGACAGATGGCGATGGCATTGTCGAAAGAATTAACTAACCAGAGTCTGCCCGAGATTGGCGATGCCTTTGGTGGCCGAGATCATACGACAGTGCTACATGCCTGTCGCAAAATTGCCCAGCTACGTGAAGAAAGTCATGACATTAAAGAAGATTATGCTAACTTAATCCGTACGCTATCTTCATAAACTCTGGGAAATTGAAACTGATGAAATTTTCAATTGATAGGGATGCCCTATTAAAGCCGCTTCAACTCGTGAGTGGGGCGGTGGAGAGACGACATAATTTACCGATTCTGGCAAACCTTTTAGTTGAAGTAAGTGGTCACTCACTTAAGTTGACCGGTACCGATTTAGAGGTCGAATTAGTCGGCCAGGCGCAGCTGCAAGGCGAGGTCCAAGAGGGCCGTACCACAGTACCGGCGAAGAAATTTCTCGATATCGTCAAGTCACTTCCCGAGCAAGTCGAATTAAAAATTGAGCAGCAGGACAACCGCCTCTTGCTACGCTCGGGTCGCAGCCGCTTTACCCTGGCGACCCTACCGGCAGAAGAGTATCCCAATGTGGATGCCTTCCAGGCCGATATCGAATTTACCCTCAAGCAGGGTACCCTCAAGTCACTCATCGATGCCACTCAGTTTTCCATGGCTAACCAGGATGTACGTTACTACCTGAATGGTTTGCTGCTTGAAACCGAAGGCAATGTGCTGCGCGCCATCGCGACAGACGGTCATCGTCTGGCCCTGAGTCATCGCATGGTAGAAGATTCCCTGCCCGAGAAGCAGGTGATCGTGCCGCGTAAAGGCGTGTTGGAACTCCAGCGCCTGTTCGAGGGTGAAGATCTCGATGTCACCCTGGCTATCGGTGAGAATGCCATTCGTGCGACGACTCAGAGCGCCGTGTTTACCAGTAAGCTGGTGGATGGTCGCTTCCCGGATTATCGCCGCGTGCTGCCTAAGGGCGGTGACAAGATAGTTATCGCCAGCCGTAATCAGCTCAAGCAGGCGCTGCTGAGAGCCTCGATCCTCTCCAACGAGAAGTTTCGTGGCGTGCGCGTTCAGTTAGAACAGAATCTGATTAAGATCACCGCCAATAACCCAGAGCAGGAAGAAGCGGAAGAGATTCTCGATATCGAATATGACAACGCCCCTCTGGAGATCGGCTTTAACGTCAGCTATCTGCTGGATGTGCTCAATAACCTGCCGTCGGATGACGTGCGTATCACGCTGATCGATGGTAACTCCAGTGCCCTGATCGAAAATCACGTCGAAGAAGATTCCATGTACGTCGTGATGCCGATGCGACTCTAGTCTTAAGCTGTGCGCGCCCACAAGGGCGTGCCTCTTCTTAGATGGCCCCTGCGCCATTGTCATGAGTATTAGATGAGTTTATCTCGCCTTCATATCGATTCCTTTCGTAATATCGCCAGTGCCCAGTTGCAGCTCGGTGACGGCCTGAATCTAATCTATGGCCAGAACGGCAGCGGCAAGACGAGTATTCTCGAGGCTATCTTCTTTCTGGGGATGGGGCGCTCCTTTCGCAGTCACCTGTCTCAGCGGGTGATTCAGAACGATCAGGACAAGCTGACCCTGTTTGCCCATCTGGAACAGGGCGAGCAGGAGACCAAGATAGGGCTAAGGCGTTATCGCTCCGGGGAAACCGAGGTCAAGATGAACGGCGAGAAGGTGAAACGTCTGTCCACCTTAGCCGAAACTTTGCCCATTCAGGTGATCACTCCCGAGAGTTTTTCGCTGCTTTTTGAGGGGCCAAAATCCCGTCGTCAGTTTATCGACTGGGGGGCCTTTCATACCGACAAAGGCTTCTACACCGCATGGGCGAATGTAAGACGAATTTTAAAGCATAGAAATCAGATGCTTAAAAGCGAAACTCCTTATCAACAAATTCAGTTTTGGGATAAGGAATTGGTGCGCTACGCCGAAATAGTGACTGAGATACGAAAGCGATATGTAGGCTCGTTAAATGAACGACTTAAGGGTATAATCGAAGAGTTTTTACCTCAGGTTGATGTTAAGGTTTCCTTTACCCGAGGCTGGGATAGTAAAACTGATTATCAGACCCTGTTGCAGGCACAATATCCCAGAGATGTAGCGGCGGGACACACGGCCAGTGGTCCTCATAAGGCCGACCTCAGATTAAGGGTCGGGACTTTGCCGGTACAGGATGCCCTATCCCGAGGGCAATTGAAGTTGCTCGTATGCGCACTGCGTATTGCACAGGGAAAGTTGCTCAAACAACAAATAGATAAAAACAGTATTTATCTGGTGGATGATCTGCCATCGGAATTGGATGCTAGGCACAGGCAACTCTTGCTGCAGCAGCTAAGCGATACGGGCGCACAAGTCTTTGTCACCGCCATCGAGCCTGCGGCAATAATGGATTCGTTAAACACGCCACCCGTTAAGGTGTTCCATGTGGAACAAGGGCGTGTAACGGTAATTGAATAACCGACGAGAGAATAATATGTCAGAGAATAGTTACGATTCTTCGAGTATTAAGGTACTAAAAGGCCTTGATGCGGTACGGAAGAGACCTGGGATGTATATTGGTGACACCGACGACGGTACGGGTCTGCATCACATGGTGTTCGAAGTGGTCGATAACTCTATCGATGAGGCGTTAGCGGGCCACTGTAATGACGTGATCATTACTATCCATGCCGACGGTTCGGTATCGGTAAAGGATGACGGACGTGGTATTCCGGTTGCTATCCACCCTGAAGAGGGGGTTTCGGCGGCTCAGGTTATTATGACGGTACTGCACGCCGGCGGTAAGTTCGACGATAACTCTTATAAAGTATCTGGTGGTCTGCACGGCGTGGGTGTTTCCGTGGTTAACGCCCTGTCTGAGAAGCTTAAGCTGACCATTCGCCGTGACGGAAAACTGTATGAACAGTTCTACACCATGGGTGAGCCCGATGCGCCAATCGCCGAGATAGGCGAGGCTACCAACACAGGTACAGAGATCCGTTTCTGGCCAAGCCCAGAGACCTTCTCGGACACTCTTTTCCACTTCGATATCCTGGCTAAGCGTGTTCGCGAGCTGTCATTTCTAAACTCGGGCGTAGGTATTCGCCTGATCGATGAGCGCGACAACAAGGATGAGTTCTTCAAGTATGAGGGCGGTATCAGTGCCTTCGTCGATTACCTCAACCTGAACAAGACACCGGTTAACAAAGAGATCTTCCACTTCGTACAGGAGCGTGAAGACGGCATCACAGTTGAAGTGGCGATGCAGTGGAACGACGGCTTCCAGGAAAACATCTTCTGTTTCACCAACAACATTCCTCAGCGTGATGGTGGTACTCACCTTGCCGGTTTCCGTGCAGCCTTAACCCGTAACCTCAACAGTTACATGGACAAGGAAGGCTTTAACAAGAAAGGCAAGACATCTGCCACAGGTGATGATGCCCGTGAAGGTCTGACTGCGGTGATCTCGGTTAAGGTACCGGATCCTAAGTTCAGCTCTCAGACCAAAGACAAGCTGGTATCGAGCGAAGTGAAGTCGGCCGTTGAGCAGACCATGGGTGAGAAGTTGGGTGACTACCTGCTGGAGAACCCGAACGAGGCTAAGCTGATCGTCGGTAAGATCATCGATGCGGCCCGTGCCCGTGAAGCGGCGCGTAAGGCCCGTGAGATGACTCGTCGTAAGGGCGCATTAGATTTAGGTGGTCTGCCAGGTAAGCTAGCGGATTGCCAAGAGAAAGACCCAGCGCTTTCTGAAATTTACATAGTGGAGGGTGACTCTGCGGGTGGTAGTGCCAAGCAGGGTCGTAACCGTAAGAACCAGGCGATTCTGCCGCTTAAGGGTAAGATCCTTAACGTGGAGAAGGCCCGTTTCGACAAGATGCTCTCTTCACAGGAAGTGGCAACCCTAATCACGGCGTTAGGTTGCGGTATTGGCCGTGACGAATATGACCCTGATAAGACGCGTTATCACAACATCGTCATCATGACCGATGCTGACGTCGACGGCTCGCACATTCGTACCTTGCTGTTGACCTTCTTCTTCCGTCAAATGCCTGAGCTTATTGAGCGTGGCTATGTGTTTATCGCTCAGCCACCACTGTACAAGGTGAAGAAGGGTAAGCAGGAACAGTACCTGAAAGATGATCCGGCACTGACTGAATACCTGACCAACTTGGCACTGGACGGCGGTGAGATCCATCCGTCGCAAGACGCACCGGCCATGTCTGGCGCGCCACTCGAGAAGTTGGTTTATCAATACCGTGAAGTGGAAGCGATTTTCGATCGCCTAGAGCAGCGTTTCCCTATCATGTTGACCGAGCGCATGCTGTATCAGCCTGGCTTGACCAGCGATACCTTGGCCGACGAAGCTAAGGTGAAGCTGTGGTGTGACAACTATGTGGCGGCCCTGACCGAGGCGGAATCCGGTGGCTTTATCTTTAGCGCCGAGCCTTTCCTCGACCCCGAGCGTCAGGTCTATCTGCCTAAGGTGACGGTACGTAAGCATGGTATCGATACCCACTACCTGTTCTCATACGACTTCCTGCAGTCGAGCGATTACCAGCGCATGACGGCACTGGCCGAAGCCCTGGAAGGTCTGATCGAAGAGGGCGGTTATGTGAAGCGTGGCGAGCGAGTGAAAGAGGTTTCTTCGTTTGTCGAAGCCCTGGATTGGCTGATGAACGACTCTAAGCGTGGCCTCTACATCCAGCGCTACAAGGGATTGGGCGAGATGAACCCTGAGCAGCTGTGGGAAACCACCATGGATCCTGAGTCGCGTCGTATGCTGAAGGTGACCATCGAAGATGCCATCGCCGCCGATCAACTGTTTACCTGCTTGATGGGTGATCAGGTTGAGCCGCGTCGTGACTTCATCGAGTCTAACGCCCTCAACGTGGCCAACCTGGACGTATAACAGGTTTGTGAATGTGAAAAGCCCCGGTCTTCCGGGGCTTTTTTGTATGTGTACGACGCAAAGCAAAGCTATCTTAGTGCTTCACACTTGCCACAGGCTTTTGGTTATCGTTCCAGGCTTGCCCTAATCGCCCTGGCAAACTCTAGTGCCTCCGGATTGTCGCCATGAAGGCAGAGGCTGGTGGCTCGGCAGCTAACGACTTCACCGCTGATGGCCTTCACTCGTTGCTGCTTTACTATAGATGTGACCTGGGCAAGCACCCCTTGTGTGTCTTTGATGAGGGCACCGGGCTGTGCGCGGGGGGCCAGTGTGCCATCGGCCAGGTAGCCGCGATCGGCAAAGGCCTCTTCTATCACCTCAAGTCCCGCCAGCCTTGCCTGACCGACCAAGGGGCTGTCGGCCAGTATCATCAGCTTCAAATCAGGATCGATCGCCTTGATGGCTCGAATGAGAATACCGCCCAGGACGGGATCTTGGGCCGCGTCGTTGTATAGGGCACCGTGAGGCTTAACGTGGTGAAGTTCGACGCCCAGCTCCTCGCATATGGCGCCTAAGGCGTTAATCTGTTGTATTAGTGAGTTAAAAAGCTGTTCGGCATCCATGTCGATAGACTGCCGCCCGAAGTTGGCCCTGTCGGGGTAGCTGGGGTGAGCGCCAACATTCACATGATATGCCTTGGCACGTTTAACGGTCGCCAGCATGCTCTGGTGATCGCCGGCGTGTCCGCCGCAGGCGACATTGGCCGAGGTGACTAGGGCTAACAGCGCCTCATCTTGGGCGCCTCCCTCGCCGAGGTCGGCGTTGAGGTCAATTTTTAGTGGCTTAACTTCCATCCATTGCCCTCGCTAAGCGGTAGAAATAGTGTTGCCATTCAAGGTTAGCATCTTCCACCTGGTTGGGGCTCACATGCTGAAAGCGGATCGCCTGACCCGTTCTGGCCTGGGCCAGTTTCCATCTGTCGGCCTCGATAACCACCGCCATTCTCGGGTAGCCACCGCTGGTCTGCGCATCGGCCTGCAAGACGATAGGTTGACCGCCGGGCGGCACCTGGACAACACCCGGCAGCACGGCGTGGGAGCGGAGACTCAGCTGTTTGGCCGAGTCGAGTGACTCACCGGTTAGCCTGGCGCCCATGCGATCATTTTGGGGCGAGACAGTCCAGGCATAGTGCCAGAAGGCCTTACGGTCCTGGTCGCTAAACTGACTCATCTCCGGGCCGGTCAGGGCCCGCAAGATACCGTCGTTGGCTCTGTGTACCGCTCCGACGGGGCGGCTAAAACTCGCCTTGGCCTCAAGCTTGATACTGAGGGTGTCACCGGATGCCAGCCGGCCTCCTCTATGGCCACCGAACCGTCCGGCCAGGAAGGTGCCGCAGCCGCCAAGTAGCTCGGGCACGACCACGCCGCCTAAGATGGCCAGGTAACCCCACACGCCTTGTCTCGGTCCCTTCAGCGTCAGGCATTCCCCTGGATTAATCCGTCCACGCCAGCCATGCCACAGGGGACGATCATCTATCTTGGCCTCGAAGGTGGCGCCACAAAGGGCGACCCAGCTTGGGGCCTCGAAGGTCAATTCATAGCTGCCGCTGGCGAGTTCGATGGCGGGGGTATTGTCCTCGTTGCCCAGTAGGCGGTTGGCGAGGATTAGCGAGAATCTATCCATGGCGCCACCGCTCGGCACGCCGAGATGTCCCTGTCCCTGCCTGCCGAGATCTTGAATGCTGGCCAGGCCGTTTACGCTATCTAGCCGTATCATAGGCAGATCTCCACGGGTGTAAATCTTACTCTGTCACCAGGCTTGAGCAGGTTGGGATGCTCACTCTTGGGGTCGAACAGCATTTCCTTTGTTTGACCTATGATCTGCCATCCACCAGGGCTTGCCAGGGGGTAGATCCCCGTCTGCTCACCGCCTATCCCCACAGAGCCTGCGGGAACCTCTAGTCTTGGGGTTGCCAGCCTGGGTGTGTGTAGCGTCTCGGGTAGGCCGTCGAGGTAGGCAAACCCAGGCTGAAAGCCGATGAAAAACACCCGGTAACAGACCTGGCTGTGAAGCTTGACCACCTCTTCCGGGCTGAGGCTATGGTATTTGGCGACGGCATGCAGATCCGGCCCAGCCTCACCACCATAGCTCACAGGGATCTCTATGGTGCGGCTGTCGAGCTCCTCAGTTGGCGCGCTGTGCCAAAGGTCGTCGAGTTTCGCCTGCAGGGCTTTTAAGTGTCTGCTCTCCCTGACGACTATCGTCAGGTTGTTCATGCCGGGAATTGCCTCTTCGACGCTCGGTAAATGGCGCAATTGTTCGGCTATCCAGCAGAGCTTGGATTGCAGCGCCCAAGAGAGTGCGGCTTGGGGGGCGGGATCGAGAACCAGGGCGCGTTCGCCCAGGGGGTAGATACTTGTCTGCAAAACGGGCATTAACCTGTGACTGACACTAATCATCTGAGTCTACCCAGCTTGAGGCCCAATAGCCATTAATCCCATGTCCGGACATAAAAAAACGCACCACTAGGGATGCGTTTTTTGTTTAACTAGCAGCGACTTACTGCAGCAGCGAGATATCTGCCGCGTGCAGGAATTGGGCTCTAAGCTTAGCCAGCAGCGCCAGACGGTTCTGCTTGAGGGCTTCGTCGTCGGCCATCACCATCACATCTTCGAAGAAGGTGTCTACGCTCTCACGCAGGCTGGCTAACAAAGCCAGTGCCTGTTGGTAGTCGGCGTTGGCAAACAGTGGCTCCAGCTGTGGCTGCAGCTCGTTGAGCTTGCTGGCCAGTGCCTGTTCGGCGCTTTCCTGGAGCAGAGTCGCGTTAACTTCGCTGGCGATCTCACCTTCGACCTTGGCCAGGATGTTAGACACGCGCTTGTTAGCCGCGGCCAGTGCAGAGGCCTGTTCCAGGCTTCTGAAGTGGGTAACGGCCTTGATGCGACTGTCAAAATCGGCAGGTGAGGTTGGACGACGTGCCAATACCGCCAGGATCACATCGACGCTGATGCCTTGATCTTGGTACCAGGCGCGGAAGCGACCCATGAGAAACTCTAGCACCTGCTCGGCGGTGTCGGCATTGCTCAGGTTGGCACCATGGAGTGCCTGTGACTTGGCAATCAGGTCAACCAGATCCAGCGGCAAGTTGTTTTCGACACAGATACGCAGGATACCGATTGCCGCGCGGCGCAGGGCGAAAGGATCCGCTGCGCCTTTTGGCGCCTGACCTATACCGAAGATACCCACTAAGGTATCGAGTTTCTCAGCCAGTGCGACCGAGATTGAGATAGCTTGAGTCGGCACTGTGTCGCCAGAGAACTTAGGCTTGTACTGTTCTTCCAGGGCTAGGGCAACCGCCTCGGTTTCACCGTCTAGGCGAGCGTAGTGCATGCCCATGGTGCCTTGCAGATCGGTAAACTCCATCACCATGTTGGTCATAAGATCTGACTTAGAAAGTAGGCCGGCACGGCCTGCCTGCTCGCTGTCGGCGCCAATGCCTTGAGCGATGAAGGCGGCGAGGGCAGAGATGCGCTCGACTCTGTCTTTGATGGTGCCAAGCTGTTGCTGGAATACCACGGTTTCCAGACTGGCAAGACGAGATTCCAGGCTATGCTTCTTGTCGGTATTGAAGAAGAATTCAGCGTCGGCAAGACGTGGGCGAACCACTTTTTCGTTACCCGCGATGATCTGCGCCGGATCCTTAGATTCGATGTTGGCCACGAAGATGAAGTGCGGTAGCAGGGTGCCCGACTTGTCGAATACCGGGAAGTACTTCTGATCGCCTTTCATGGTATAGACCAGGGCTTCTGCCGGTACATCGAGGAACTTCTCTTCGAAGTTTGCGGTAAGCACGACTGGCCATTCGACCAGAGAGGTCACTTCTTCCAGTAGATCTTCATCTATCTCGGCAGTGCCACCAATGGTATCGGCAGCGGCCTGAGCATCGGCCTTGATCACGGCCATACGCGCCTGATAGTCGGCCATCACCTTGCCCTGGGTTTCCAGTGCGGTGAGATAGTTGTCTGCATGATCCAGCTCCAGGGTATCGACACCCATGAAACGATGGCCGCGTATGGTGCGTGCCGATTCGATACCCAGTAGTTCACCCGGGATCAGCTCATCGCCCATCAGCATGGTTACTGTGTGTACCGGACGGATAAATTGTGTCTTGTTGCTGCCCCAACGCATAGGCTTAGGAATAGGCAGCTTGTCCAGGGCGCGCTGAGCCATCTCGGCAACCAGTGACTTAGTCTCGACACCGACAACCTTGGCTTTGTGTAGCAGCCACTCGCCCTTATCTGTGGTGAGGCGCTCGGCCTGGTCGACTGTGATGCCGTTACCACGGGCCCAGCCCATGGCGGCTTTCGTTGGGTTACCCTCGGCGTCGAATGCCTGGGCGATGGCAGGGCCACGCTTTTCAACCACCTTGTCGGCCTGGGCCGTAACCAGGGCGTTGACCTTTAGGGCCAGACGACGTGGCGCCGCGTACCAGGTAGCCGATTCATAGCTTAGTTCGGCCTTTTGCAGCTCTTCTTCGAAGTTAGCCAGGAAAGACTCGGCTAAGGTGCGCAGGGATTTTGGCGGTAACTCTTCAGTGCCTACTTCAATGAGTAAGTTTTCAACATTCATTCTAATATACCTCTACTTACACATTGGGAAGCCAAGTGCTTCACGGGCTTGGTAATAGGACTCAGCCACTGACTTGGCCATGGTGCGCACGCGCAGGATATAGCGCTGACGCTCGGTGACCGAGATGGCATGACGGGCATCGAGTAGGTTGAAGGCGTGAGACGCTTTCATTACCTGCTCATAGGCAGGCAATGGCAGTGGCGTTTCTAATGCTAACAGCTCGTTACAGGCCTTCTCGCAATCGTCAAACTGCTTGAACAGTACTTCGACGTTGGCGTGTTCGAAGTTGTAGGTCGATTGCTCGACCTCGTTTTGATGGAACACATCGCCATACATGATCTTACCCATAGGGCCGTCGGTCCATACCAGATCATAGACGCTGTCGACTTCCTGGATATACATGGCCAGACGCTCTAGACCATAGGTGATCTCACCGGTAACCGGACTACACTCTAGGCCACCTACCTGTTGGAAGTAGGTAAACTGAGATACTTCCATACCGTTGAGCCAGACTTCCCAGCCCAGACCCCAGGCGCCCAGGGTAGGAGATTCCCAGTTGTCTTCCACGAAGCGAACATCATGGATATTCATGTCGACGCCTAAGGCCTCGAGAGAACCCAGGTAGAGTTCCTGAATATTGCTTGGCGACGGCTTAAGTACCACCTGGAACTGGTAGTAGTGCTGCAGACGGTTAGGGTTTTCACCGTAACGACCATCGGTAGGACGACGACAAGGCTGAACATAGGCGCTGCTCATCGGCTCAGGGCCTAGAGAACGCAAGAAGGTCATAGGGTGGAAAGTGCCCGCACCTACTTCCATGTCCAGCGGTTGAACGATGGCGCAACCTTGCTGCGCCCAGTATTCCTGCAGGGTTAAGATGAAACCCTGGAATGTTTTTACGTCATGTTTCGTCGTCATGTCTACTACTGTCGGCTTGTGATAGAAAATGGTTTCGATTATACCTTGTTGAAAAAGGCTTATGTAGGTTATTTTTTACCTTAACGGCGGAAAAATAGGAAAAAACACCATGGATGTTAAGCGTTGTGGCTGGGTCGGCGAAGATCCGCTATATCAGGCGTATCATGACGAGGTTTGGGGGCGTCCCGTGTATGACGCTAAGGAACTGTTTGCCAAGCTCTGTCTGGACGGGCAGCAGGCTGGACTATCCTGGATCACCATACTCAAGAAGCAGCAAAATTATGAGGCTGCCTTTGCGGATTTTGACCCTTACGTTATTGCTAAGTTCGATGAGCAAAAGGTAGAGGAATTACTACAAAATCCCGGCATTATTCGTAACCGCCTCAAGGTGAACTCCATCATCAAGAATGCCAGGGGCTACATTGCCTTCGTGGAGCAGGGCAACGATTTCTCCGAATTTCTCTGGAGTTTTGTCGGCGGGCAGCCCAAGTTGAATCACTTTCAGCGGCTGGATCAGCTACCCGCGCAGACCCCTGAGTCGGAAGCCATGTCGAAGGCATTAAAAAAGCTTGGGTTTAATTTTGTCGGCCCGACCATCTGCTATGCCTTCATGCAGGCGGTTGGCATGGTCAACGACCATACCGCCGACTGTTTTTGCTACCAAGACAAGTCCAGTTAAGCGCATTAATAACCCTTAAAGCGCATGGTGGAAGGGTCATCTGTCTGCAGATAGATGGCCTGAAACTGTGTCTCCCCCGTGTCGAGTCGGGTCTGCTTGATAAATGCGTAGTTCTTATCAAATTCACTTAATTTATCAATGCTTTGTTGGCTTATAGTGTCTGTTGTAAGGCTTAGGGCGCAGATTCTGTCTCCGCAGGCATATTTTTCACTATATATGGCCTCTGGCAAATGAGCGAGTCTGTCGGCCAGTGCCGTCTGGCGCTGTAGGCTGGTGGTATCATAGTTGTCGAGGGACTCTATGAGCTCGACATAGGCTTGCAGATCTTTATTGAGTAGCTGTTTTATCTGCTCACCATCAATGATCCCCTGTGCATCAATGATTTGCGCCACCAGTTGCTTGGCTGAGGTCAGATTGCCGTCCTTTACTTCATTCGATTCATTTGCATCTGTATCGACTTTATTTCCGCTGTCGGTGTTTTCACTAATAAGGCCTGCTGTTTCTACCTTGTTGCTTGTTTGAGTCTGGTCCGGAGACTGATTTTGAGCACTCTTGTCTTGGTTAGCCTGGGCGGTGGCAATCTTTGTTTCATTTCTTGATTGAGTTCGGTCTGCCTCTAGCATCAAGTAGCCGATGGCCGAGACGGATAATAGTATGAGTAGGGGGAGTTTTACGGATTTCATTTCCAGTGTCCTTTTGGGTTGCGCTCTTCCTGATTGAGAAGTGATCAATTAGCTTAGGCTAATTTACTTCCGGGTGTAAATACAAGATATAAAAAAGGGTGTTCCACGTGAAACACCCTTTCTGCCTTTTAGGTCATTTTTGATCTGTTTTTAAATTTTTCTGAAATTAAAATTCGTGGCTAATATTGGCCAGATTTTAAAATTCAAAACGTTTAATTTTCGAAGAAAAATGGCTTACGTTTGCTCTTGTCACCATTGAGTTGATTCATCGACTCGGCGTCGAACAGTTTACCGTTGACCATGGTGTAACTCACCTTGTCTGTGACTCGGATATCTTCCAGCGGATTGCCATCGATAACGATCAGGTCGGCCAGCTTGCCCGTCTTGATTGAACCGAGTTGATGATCCATGCCGAAGGTTTCCGCCGGATTGATGGTGGCCGTCTTTAACACCTCCATGTTATCCATGCCGCCTTGGGCAAACATCCACATCTCCCAGTGTGCGGCTAAACCTTCACGCTGGCCATGGGCACCTATGTTTGGCTTCACACCAAGGTCGTTGAGTTCGTTTGCGACTCTGGCGACATTGAAGTGGTTATAGTGACCGTCCGGTGCGGTAGGGCGACGCATGGAGCGCGCCTCTAGCAGATCGCTCGGCACATACTTAGACAGACGAGGGTGAGACCAGACATCTGTCTTATCGTACCAATAGTTTTCACCCGAGATACCACCATAGGCCACCACTAGGGTTGGCGTATAGTGAACCTCTGTCTGGCTCCAGAACTGTTTGATATCGCTGTAGATGGCGGCCGCGGGCAGAGAATGCTCTACCGTGGTATGGCCGTCGGCGATCATGGTGAGGTTATGCTGCAGCAGGCTGCCGCCTTCTGGTACCACCATCATCTCAAGTTCTCTCGCCGCCGCGATCACCTGCTGACGCTGATTGCGCCTTGGCTGGTTATAGCTCTTCACGCTGAAGGCGCCAACCTTCTTGAGGCGCTCCAGATGGAACTTGGCGTCGTCTACCGAGTCGATGTGAGAGGTATAGCCGGGTAAGTTCGCCCCATAGAGAATGGTACCCGTTGAGAAGATTCTTGGCCCGACGATATTACCCGACTTCTGCTGCTCAGAGGCGGCGAAGATCTCAGTAGTGTCGTTAGATGGGTCGTGAATGCTGGTCACACCCAGTGCAAGGTTGGCATACAGCTCCCAGTTCTGCTGAGGAATGATCTCATTCTCTCCTTGAGCGCCATGGGCGTGGGCATCGAACAGGCCGGGCATAATGCTCTTGCCTTTGATGTCGATAACCTGGGCGCCATTAGGCACCTGAGTGTTGGCGTCGCCGACGGTGATGATCCTGTTGTTCTCGACGATCACCACGCCGTTTTCGATCACCTTGTCATCCTCCATGGTGATCACGCGTCCACCGACGAAGGCTATGGTTCCACGTGGAACATCGGCCTTCTTCTCGAAGCCAATCTGAGTGATCTTGGGTTCGATCGCCGGTGCTTTCTCGTCGGCCTGATAGTCGGCGTCGACATCCATCTGGTACAACTCCGGGCCAAGTGTCCAGTAGAGTTGCGAGCTGTCGCCGTTCCAACTGATGCTTTCACCGGCGCGAACGCTGAGCTGAGTGACAGGTAGGTTATCGGCCTTAGGACCTATCTCTATGGTCTCGCCATGCTTGGCAAATGGGGTGACCCATACCTTGAAACGCTCGGCAAAGGCTAGCTGCTCGCCGTCTGGAGAGACCCTGAATTCGGTGGCATGCTTGCTGGTGTAGTGCACTCGCTTTTGGAAACCATGTAGGTTGATCGAGGCTAGCTGAGGCGTCTCGCCATGATCCATGAAGAAGACGCGATCACTGTCGGCACCAAACTGGGGTTGAAAGCCATCGGGTGTGATCTTGCGGCTCTCTTTGCCCTTGATGTTGACAACATAGAGGCCGGGTTCCTGTGACCAGGTGCGCGGTGTGATATAACCGCCCTTAATCTTACGGTAAACCACGAGATCGCCATCGGGAGAGAAGGTGGGTTCAACATACTTGCCAGGCTCTTGGGTCAGTGTCTTGCTGCGACCGCCACGAGCATTGATGATGCGGACGCTGCCTTGCTTGTCGTCGTCCCAAGTGGTGAAGACTATCTTCTTACCGTCACGAGACCATCGAGGATAGAGCTCTCTTACCTCATCGTCTAAATTGGTCAGGCGGCTGACCTTGCCTTCAGGAAGACGTTTGATCCACAGCTTACCTAGTGCCTCGTAAACCACCTTATCACCGTCCGGTGATACTTGCGCCATGCGCAGCATCTTCACGTCGAAGCTGTCTTGATCGATATTCTGCTTGAAGCGCACCGAGGGTTGCACCGCGAGCTCAGTTTTCACCTTGAAGGGGATCTCTTTAACCGACTTGCTCTCAACGTCTAGGCGATTGATCTTACCGCCTGCCCAGAAGACCAGCTCCTGATTATCTGCCGTCCAGCTCATGCTTGGATAGACGCCGTGGATGGCCCAGGTTTCCTGCATGTCGCGGTCGAGCTTGTCATAGAGCCTGGTCTGTTTGCCCGACTTAAGATCCAACAAATAAAGCGTCGACTGGAAACCATCGCGCTTGATGTAGGCGAGTTTAGTGCCGTCAGGGCTAGGGGTTGGGCGAATCGCGCCGCCGGTACCTTCGATCAGTACCTCTATGTCGCCAGTCTGGGTGTCATAGCGCTTGATCTTGTAGATGCCTTTGACCGAATCCTTGGAGTAGTGGAAGGTCTTACCCGGGGTGGCATCCTGACTGAAATAGACATAGCGACCATCCGGTGAATAAGCTGGCTCGCCCAGGTCTTTCTGTTCGTTCGGGCGTTCGGTTAACTTAACCCCTGTACCGCCGGCAACGTGATAGAGCCAGACTTCGCCGGCACCCAGGCTGCGACTACCGGTAAAGTGTTTACGGCCGATGAGGTATTGAGAATCCGGGCTCCATGCTGGACTGTTGAGCAGGCGAAAGGTTTCCTTGGTGACCGGGCGAGGATCTGTACCATCGGCATTCATTACCCAAATATTGTCGCCGCCATCTTCATCCGAGGTGAAGGCGATATGCTTACCATCCGGACTATAGACGGGTTGCATCTGCCAGGCGATGCCTTGAGCCAGTGGCTTGGCTTCGCCGCCTTCGATAGGCATCTGATAGATGTCACCCAGCAGGTCAAATACGATATGTTTGCCGTCTGGGCTGACACTGACGTTCATCCAGGTGCCTTCGGTGACGTTTATCTTAACCTGTTCCAGTGGGGCCTTGGTCGGAGCATTCACCTGCCAGGCTGAGTCGGCATCTTTGTCCGCCGCCCAGCTGGGCAGGGAAAGGCTGAGGGCGATCGCCGCGCAGAGGGGCGTTAATTTTTGTTTTAGCATAGGAGTTCCCAGTTTCATTATTATCCTTGGTTGGGCGCCTTAGAGTGGCTACATAGAGGGTGTTGTATACAATCAGCCCTAGTTATCGCATAAATTCGATAACAGTAAAACCTAATTTCTGTGACATTTGGTGAAAGGTGAGCATAGCCTGGGTGGCTTAAGTTGGGCTTAAATCCGGTTTAAGTTTGGCGGGCTCGAGAGGCATAGTGAATGTTGATACGACAGGGGAGTCTTGGCCAGGGACGAAGCCTATGTTGAAGCTTAAGCTAACCCGGGAGGGCGGATAGTTTGCAGCCAGGGTGGCTGCCAGAGGGGGATGCTTAATCCGAGCTATTCGGCTAGCTCTACGCTATCGCCGATACTGATCTCGGCATCGTTAAGCACCCTGCAGGTGACGCCGCCGCGCCAGTCGGGACGCAGGGCTGCCTCGAGTCCCGCATAAGCCATTTCCATTTTCTTGCAGGGATCGGTTTCGCCGGTTATCTCCAGTTCGAGCGAACCGATTCGAATGATTTTGCCTAGGTCTTGCTTGCTGAAGCTGATGCCGTCTATGAGTAAGTTGGCTCTGCGTGTTGTCCAGGGGAGTTCGGTATCGAGTGTCTGACAGGCATCTTGCCATTGCTGCGCCGACAGTAGGGTGACCTGACGTTTACCTGGCTTTCCAAATACATCTTGTGCGACTCCAGTGCTGGTGGTGACGAGGGCCGCCGAGGTTTCCAGCATGGGTCCACCTTTGACCACCTTGTAGCTAATGCCTTGTAAACTTGCCATTTTATTTAAAATCCTTTTGAATGCCGAATCTCAGTGTAAACCGTGACTCGAGCCGCTGGCAAGGGGATTCGGCACAGTGCCGAGCGAGGCTAGGGGGCGAGGGAAAAGGATTGCAGATAAGGCTGCGCCGAATGCATTACAGCCTTGAACGCTAGGGCAAGTGCTGGCTTAGAGCCCCTTCTTGATCAGGTACTGATAAGGGGTAGACTCTGTCTGGCTGGCGATTAAGGTGTGATCCATAAATTCGCAGAAGCTGGGAATATCACGTGTGGTCGCTGGGTCGTCGGCAATGATCAGCAGCGTCTCTCCGTCACTCATCTTACGCACCGACTTTCGCACCATCATCACAGGCTCGGGACAACGTAGCCCTAGGGCATCGAGTTGGTGTTGTGCTTGTGCAAAAGGGTCGCTCATATCGTAAACCTTAATTGAAGTGAGACCGGATGAAATAGAGGGGGCTAATATTACGCTAGCCGGGCGGTTAAGCCAAGTCATGCCCCCTGGATTTGTGATCCTTCTAAGGACGTTTCACGTGAAACAGGCCTGATCATACCAAGGCGACGAAACGTGCCTGAGTCACCCCTTGAAGATCTGTGGGAGTGAGCTCGATATCCAGGCCACGGCGCCCGCCACTGACATAGATCTCGGGCAAGTGCTCGGCACTTACATCGATAAAGGTGGCAAGACGTTTCTTCTGTCCTATCGGACTAACTCCACCCAGGACATAGCCTGTACTGCGTTGAACCTTGTCCGGTGCAGCCATGGCCGCCTTCTTAGCCTTTGCCGCCTTGGCCAGTTGTTTAAGGTTCAACTTCTTATCTACCGGGATGATGGCGACCACAAGATTGCCACTGTCCAGTTCGGCCACTAACGTCTTGAAGACTAACTCGGTAGCAAGATTCAGCTTCTCGGCGGCCTCCATGCCATAGGCGCCAGCATTGGCGTCGTGTTGATATTCATGGAGACGATAGGGGATCTTGGCCTTATCGAGCATCTTAGTTGCGGGTGTCATGATTCTCTCTTATTGGGGATTTACGCATAACTTTGACCAAAAGGTCTGAGTAGGGAAGTGTAGCGATAACCCGCCAGTTGAGGCTGTGATAGAGGGCGAGGTTTTTAGCTTCCGTTTGCAGATAGAGGCTGTCGGCGCCTGAGGCTAATGCGTAATGCTCTGCGGTGGCTATCAGTCTCTTGGCAATGCCTTGTCCTCTATTAGCGGGTATTACATAGATGCCGCCTAGCCACACGCTATCGACTGGATACTCAGGGTGTTCCTGATATCTGAGTTGAATCGCGCCGACGGGAAGGCCGTCCTCTAAGGCGAGCCAGAGTTGCGGGATCCCCGAGAGTTGCAGATATTGGCTTAGCGTATGAGTCAACTCAGCCTGAGTGCGATTGGCACCTAAGTGTCCCCACTCCTCGTGATACCAGGCAGCGACCTGCGCTATGGCCTCGGGCTTGTCGATCAGCCGGACTATCTCCATCTGCATTCATCTCCGTTAAGGTTTCCAGTAAGATATTACAGGAGTGGCGATGAAGTGAAAGTCTTGAGAGTGCTAACCCTAGATCATCAGGTTTCACGTGAAACAAAAAAGGAGCGACTCGGTCGCTCCTTCTGTCAGGCTAATATTCGGGCGGACGGGTTATGCGCGTTCGAATATGGTTGCTATGCCTTGGCCCAGGCCGATGCACATAGTTGCCAGACCTAAGGTCGCATCTTTGCTTTCCATCAGGTTGATTAGCGTAGTCGAGATACGTGCACCCGAGCAGCCCAGCGGGTGACCCAGGGCGATGGCGCCACCGTTGAGGTTAACCTTCTCATCGACCAGATCCATCAAGCCCAGATCCTTCACACAAGGCAGCGACTGCGCGGCAAAGGCCTCGTTGAGTTCGATAAGGTCTATGTCATTCATGGTAAGACCGGCACGCTGCAAGGCTTTCTGAGTGGCCGGTACAGGACCATAGCCCATGATGGCCGCGTCACAGCCGGCTACCGCCATTGAGCGGATGCGAGCACGAATCGGCAGACCCAGTGCCTTGGCTTTCTCTTCTTCCATCACCAACATGGCCGAGGCGCCGTCAGACAGTGCCGAAGAGGTACCCGCGGTGACAGTGCCGTTAGCTGGGTCGAATACCGGACGCAGTGTCGCCAATGATTCCAGTGAGGTCTCTGGACGAATCACCTCGTCATGCATCACCTTGACCAGTGCGCCGTTGGCGTCATGACCTTCGATGGCATGGATCTCGTTGGCAAAGCGTCCCTCTATGGTGGCCGCGTGGGCACGTTGGTGTGAACGTACCGCAAACTCATCCTGCTGCTGACGCGTGATGCCGTGCATCTTACCCAGCATCTCGGCAGTCAGACCCATCATGCCTGAGGCCTTGGCGACATTGTTGGCCAGGCCGGGGTGGAAGTCGACGCCGTGGTTCATCGGCACATGGCCCATATGCTCGACACCGCCGACGATAAAGGTATCACCCATGCCTGTCATGATGGCGCGCGCGGCCTGGTGGATGGCTTCCATCGACGAGCCACACAGACGGTTTACCGTGACGGCGCCGGCTTGTTTCGGGATACCGGCCAGTAGCGCCGAGTTACGTGCAATGTTGAAGCCCTGTTCCAGCGTCTGCTGTACACAACCCCAGATGACGTCTTCTATGGTGTTAGGGTCTAGTTGAGGATTGCGCACCAACAGCGCCTTCATCAGCTCGGCAGAGAGCGTCTCGGCGCGTACATTTCTAAATACTCCAGCCTTAGAGCGGCCCATGGGAGTACGGATGCAATCTACAATAACTGCTTGTTTCATTATTCTATTCCTTCCGGGTGATTAGGCTGGGTAGTAGCTGCCGTTGGCGGCGGCCAGTTCGCGCATCTTGTCGGTTACCTGATACAGGCCACCCAGATGGGCGTACTGATCGGCGAGGGCGACGAAGTTAGCGACACCTAAGGTGTCCAGGTAGCGGAACACACCTCCTCTGAATGGAGGGAAACCGAGTCCATAAACGAGTCCCATATCGGCTTCGGCCGGCGTGGCGATGATGCCTTCTTCCAGACAACGTACCGTCTCGATAATCATAGGGATCATGGTGCGGGCGATGATCTCGTCGCTGCTGAATTCCTTCTGCTCGCCGAAGGCGTTACCGAGGAGTTCATAGCTGAGCGGGTCGACCTCTTTCTTAGGCTTACCGCGGCGATCCACCGAATATTGATAGAAGCCTTTGCCGTTCTTCTGACCGAAACGCTCGGCCTCGAACATGACATCTATGGCGTCTTTGCCTTGTTTCGCCATTCTGTCTGGGAAACCTTCGGCCATTACCGCCTGGGCGTGATGACCCGTGTCCAGACCGACTACGTCGAGCAGGTATGCGGGGCCCATAGGCCAGCCAAATTGCTTCTCCATCACCTTATCGATGGCTGCAAAGTCGGCGCCATCTTCCAGCAGGCCACTGAAGCCGGCGAAGTAGGGGAAGAGTACGCGGTTCACGAAGAAGCCTGGGCAGTCGTTGACCACGATAGGCGTCTTGCCCATCTTGGCGGCGTAAGCCACGACAGAGGCGATGGTCTCTTCAGAGCTGTGCTCGCCGCGGATAACCTCAACCAGCGGCATCTTGTGTACCGGGTTGAAGAAGTGCATGCCACAGAAACGCTCTGGCTTCTGTAGGCTTTTGGCCAGTAGGTTGATGGAGATGGTCGAGGTGTTAGAGGTGATGATGGCATCGTCGGCAACGACTTGCTCTACCTCGGCCAGTACGGTCGACTTGACCTTAGGATGTTCGACAACGGCTTCCACCACCACGTCGGCTTGCTTGAGCGCGTCATAGTCCAGGGTGGCGTGGATGTTGTTGAGTACACCCGCCATCTTGGCCGGTGTAGAGCGGCCGCGATTGATCTGTGCGGTGAGCAGCTTAGCCGCCTCATTTAGCCCAAGATCCAATGCCGCCTGATTGATATCTTTCATTACGATAGGCGTGCCCTTGCTGGCACTCTGGTAGGCGATACCGCCACCCATGATACCCGCACCCAACACGGCGGCCGAGTCAACCGAACTTGCCTGCTTGGATGCCTTCTTGGCCTTGCCTTTTACTAACTGATCGTTGAGGAAGATGCCGATAAGCGCCTTGGCCACGTCTGTCTTGGCCAGCTTGATGAAGGCCTGATGTTCTACCTGAAGTGCCTCGGCACGTTCACTCTTTGCGGCCTGCTCGATAACCTCGACGGCGGCCATAGGTGCCGGATAATGTTTACCGGCAACCTTGAATACCATGCCCTTGGCGGTGGCGAAAGACATCATGGCTTCCAGCTTAGGCAGGGTGAGGGGCGACAACTTACGCTGACGACGGGCCTGCCAATCTATTTTCTCGGCGATGGCATCTTGTAGCATCTGGCGCGCAGCCGCTTCTAGCATTTCTGGGGCGACAACCGCGTCGATGGCGCCAACTTTGAGGGCGGCTTCCGGACGTTGATCTTTACCTGTGGTGATCCACTCCAGCGCGTTGTCTGCACCAATCACGCGAGGCAGACGAACGGTACCGCCGAAGCCTGGGATGATGCCTAGCTTGGTCTCGGGAAGGCCGATGCGCGCCGTGGTGTCGGCGATACGCAGGTCCGTGGCTAAGATGGTTTCACAACCACCGCCCAGGGCGAAACCCTTGATGGCCGACAGGGTGGGAAATGGCAGATCTTCGAGCTTATTGAACACCTTGTTGGCGTCTTCTAACCAGCCCTGTAGCACGCTATGTTCTTGTGCAAAAAGTCCCAGGAATTCTGTGATGTCGGCGCCTACGATAAAGGCATCTTTGCCCGAGGTGAGCATCAGACCCTTGACCCCTTGGGTTTGTGTCAGGGCATCGAGTGCGTCGTTAAGAGAATTGAGGGTCTCTCGATCAAACTTATTGACTGAGCCCTCGGCGTTAAAACAGAGCCGAGCGATATTGTCTTCAAGTAATTCCACTTGAATCGTAGGACTTTGGTAGATCATTGCTTGCTTCCTTATTGCTTAAAGAGCGCCACCCACTATTAGAATCTTATAGCGTAGGTAAAAATCTCTATCTTACAGCAGGCCATCATTTGACCAGTTGCTGCTCAGTGTGCGTCTAAATCAGATAAATTTCAACACCCAATTTAAACACTTGTTTAATTTAGTTCGATTAGGGGGATTTTTGCCCTTATGTTAGACTCACTAGATCATAGTCGCTGTACTAAAAATAGCGCCTTTTCATTACACCTTTTCAGCTAAAGGGGGGGGGTGAAAGAAGGGGCCGAAAAAGAATAACAGGAAGCCTATTATGGAAAACTTAGCCACCCTTTATCCCGCCCATATTGCCGAACTCAACCGGCGTGTCGCCGAGATCACCGCAAGAGAGCAGTTGGCCGGCTTAGTGATTCATTCGGGTCAGCCCCATCGTCAGTTTCTCGATGATCTGGATTACCCTTTTAAGGTTAATCCCCACTTCAAGGCCTGGCTTCCGGTTATCGATAATCCCCACTGCTGGCTGATAGTAAATGGTCGGGACAAGCCGCTGCTCATCTTCTATCGTCCGGTGGATTTCTGGCATAAGGTCGCGGATCTGCCCGATGATTTCTGGACTGCAGAGATAGAGATTAAGGTGTTGACCAAGGCGGATAAGGTGGCGGATCTTCTGCCGACTAACTTGCAAGAGTGGGCCTATATTGGTGAGCACCTGGATGTCGCCGATGTACTCAGCTTTGGCAGTCGTAACCCTGAAGCGGTAATGAGCTACCTACATTATCACAGAGCCAGCAAGACTGAATATGAGCTGGCCTGCATGCGCAAGGCGAGTGAGATAGGTGTGCGTGGTCATGTGGCGGCCAAGAGCGCCTTTTATGCGGGGGCCAGCGAGTTTGAGATCCAGCAGGCCTATCTGGCCGCGACCGATATGGGTGAGAACGATGTGCCCTATGGCAACATCATAGCGCTGAACCAAAATGCGGCCATACTGCACTATACGGCGCTTGAGCATGTGTCGCCCAAGCAGCGACTCTCTTTCCTTATCGATGCCGGCGGCAGTTTCCATGGTTATGCCTCGGATATCACCCGTACCTATGCCTTTGAGAAGAACCTGTTCGGTGACCTAATCGCCGCCATGGATAAGCTACAGTTGGATATCATCGACATGATGCGTCCCGGCGTGAAATATGTGGATCTGCATCTGGCGACCCACGAGAAGCTGGCGCAGCTGCTGCTGAACTTCAAGCTGGTGCAAGGCGATGTGCAGGGGTTGATAGAGCAGGGGATCACCAGCGCCTTCTTCCCTCACGGCCTGGGGCATATGTTGGGCTTACAGGTGCATGACATGGGGGGCTTCCTCCACGACGAGCGCGGCACGCATATTGCGCCGCCTGATGCGCATCCGTTTCTACGTTGCACCCGTACATTGGCGGCCAACCAAGTGCTGACCATAGAGCCTGGACTGTACATCATAGATACCCTGCTTAACGAGTTTAAGCAGGACGGCCGCGCCGAGTCGATTAACTGGGCTATGGTGGATCAGGTGCGTCCTTTCGGTGGCATTCGTATCGAAGACAACGTGATTGTCCATAGCGACCGTAACGAGAATATGACCCGTGACCTGGGTCTGCATGGTTAACAGGTAAGGCGTTTTTGAGCGAGAGTTATCCCATTCCGGCTCAGCCGATCACCATAGAAGAAGAGATAAAGCATAGCCGCTTTATCTCTTTTCTCTTTCACTGCCCGTCTGAAGAATCGCTGAAGTGTGCACTTACCAACATTAAGCTGGAGTATCCGGGGGCGAATCACTATTGCTATGCCTTTATCGCCGGTGCGCCCGACAATAATGTGGCCATGGGCAGTAGCGATGATGGTGAGCCCTCTGGCAGCGCCGGTCGCCCTATGTTGGCGAGCTTGCAAGGTGCCGGGATAGGTGAGATAGGTGCGGTTGTGGTGCGCTATTTTGGCGGCACCAAGCTTGGGGTCGGCGGCTTAGTGCGTGCCTACAGCTCTGGCGTTAAACAGGGGTTGGCACAGCTGGAGACAGAGGTTAAACAGATCCGATATCCTGGAAGGCTGGCGTGTGACTATCATCAGCTCAAAGATGTGGAGCACTTTCTCGAGCTTTGCGACGGCCAGATCTGCGACAAGGTATTTACCGACAGGGTGAGCCTGAGTTTCGAGATGCCCAGGGCGACCCAGAATCGTTTCAATCAGGAGTTGGCGACGTTAAGCCAGGGACGCCTGAAGGCGGAGTTTTCCGACTAATTCGGGAGCGGGCTAACATGTTCGCAAAGGGCTTTTTGCCTCGGGTCACAAAGTGCCAATAAATTTTATACAACTGCCGGGATAAACTATGCGAGAATGCGCCAGTGCGTCTTCGCAAACGGAATAATAAAAACGCCCTAATGCAATATAGAACCATAATAAGAATTACAGGCCTGCTCATGGGGCTGTTTTCTTTGTCGCTTCTGCCGCCAGCGCTAGTTGCCGTGATCTACAAAGATGGCGGAGGCACCGCCTTTCTGCAGGCCTTCTTTCTCAGCTTGTTGCTCGGCTTCGTGCTCTGGTATCCCAACCGACGCCACAGGAAGGATCTGCGTACCCGTGAAGGCTTCATGCTGGTGGTGCTGTTCTGGGGCGTGCTGGGCTCCATAGGTGCCGTGCCTTTTATCTTCTCCAGTCAGCCCGATCTCTCGCTCACCGACAGTTTCTTCGAGTCTTTCTCGGCGCTCACCACCACGGGGGCGACCGTGCTGGTGGGGCTGGACAGCCTGCCGAAGGCGATCCTCTTCTACCGCCACCTGTTGCAATGGCTGGGGGGCATGGGGATCATCGTGTTGGCGGTGGCCATCTTGCCCGTGTTGGGGATCGGGGGCATGCAGCTCTACCGGGCGGAGATCCCCGGACCGGTGAAAGACAGTAAGATGACGCCGCGAATCGCGGAGACCGCCAAGGCGCTCTGGTATATCTATCTGGCGCTCACCATCGCCTGTGCCATCGCCTATTGGATCGCCGGCATGGATGTGTTCGATGCCATCTGTCACTCCTTCTCGACCATCGCCATCGGCGGCTTCTCGACCCATGATGCCAGCATGGGTTATTTCGACAGCACCGCGATTAACATGGTGTGTGTGGTCTTCCTATTGATAGCGGCGCTGAACTTCAGCCTGCACTTTGCGGCCTTTACCCGCCGCGGCATCAACCTTAAGGTCTACCTGAGAGACGCCGAGTTTAAGGCGCTCATCGTGATCCAGCTGGCGCTGACGCTGATCTGTTTCGCGACCCTGTACCATACGGGGATCTATGACAGTGCCGAAGAGACCTTCGACTTCGCCCTGTTCCAGGCGGTGTCTATCTCTACCACGGCCGGTTTTGGTACCGAAAGCTTCCACATGTGGCCGCTGTTTTTGCCTATGCTGCTGATCTTCTCCAGCTTTATCGGTGGCTGCGGTGGCTCAACCGCGGGTGGCATCAAGGTGATGCGGATGATCTTGCTGTTGCTGCAGGGCTCCCGAGAACTCAAACGCCTGGTGCACCCAAGGGGCATGTTCTCCATCCGCATCAATGGCAAGGCGCTACCGGACCGCATCATAGATGCTGTGTGGGGTTTCTTCTCTGCTTACGCCCTCGTTTTTGTGGTTTGCATGTTGATCCTGATGGCGCTGGGCATGGATAATATCACCGCCTTCAGCGCCACCGCGGCCTGTCTGAATAACCTGGGGCCCGGGCTGGGTGAGGTCGCCAGTAACTATGCCAGCATAGGCGATGGCGAGAAGTGGGTGTTGGTGGTGGCCATGCTATTCGGCCGATTGGAAGTGTTTACCTTATTGGTGTTGTTTACACCGACATTTTGGAAGAATTAATGAGTCGTACCCTAATTATCTATTCGACCGTAGACGGTCAGACGAAAGCCATCTGTGATCAGATTGCCGAGCAGTGCAAATCGGACAATCAGCTGGTGACCATGGTTAGCCTGGAAGAGGCACAGTCGGTCAACCTGTCCTATTTTGACAAGGTCCTCATAGGGGCGAGCATTCGTTACGGTAAACACAGACCCGAGCTATTTCAGTACGTGAATCGTCACAGAGCCGTGTTAAACAGCAAGAAGAACGCCTTCTTTACCGTAAACGTGGTGGCGAGAAAGCCGGAGAAGAACACGCCGGAAACCAATCCCTACATGAAGAAGTTCCTGCAGCTGTCGCTGTGGCAGCCTCAGCAGCTGGGGGTGTTTGCCGGTAAGATAGATTATCCAAAGTATCGATTCTTCGATAAGTTCATGATCCGTTTCATTATGTGGATCACCAAGGGCCCAACAGATACCTCGGGCACGTTTGAATTTACCGATTGGGATAAGGTGCAGGAGTTTGCGAAAGCCTTTAGCGAACGTTAAAGGCTTTCATCTTCCCAGGGCTTATGCGCAGTAACGTTTGTAGAGGATGGAGATCACCTCGGTGACCTGCTCGTTCTTCAGTGTGTAGTAGACGATCTGTGAGCTCTTACGGGTCGCCACCAAGTCTTCGGCGCGCAATACCGCCAGGTGTTGTGACAGCGCCGACTGGCTCAGGGGCACGTTTTCATTCAGCTGTGTCACACTCAGTTCGTTGTCGAGTAGCTGGCACAAGATCATCAGTCTATAGGGATTTGCTATTGCCTTTAGCCACTTGGCTGCGCTCTGGGCATTGGTGACCATTGCATCTACATCAATATCTTTTTGCATACGGCAACTCTCTTGTACTCTATTAATTAGATTATTCTAATTGAATGGGGAAGTGAAAGCAATGATACTCAGCCAGCCTGGGTAACTCAACGAGAGCCGACCTGTGTCCTTTTAGGATTGCTCATAATTTTGTAGTTATTTTACCCCGAGTTAAATATCCAATTGGTGGTGTATTTCACAAAAACCTTAACTAAATTGTGATCCAATTTGAGGTTTCTCCCGCGCTTTGCTGCAACAATGTGACTCTCTTTTCCAATACAGATGAGTCGTTTATGGCCTCAGTACTAATTGTTTATTACTCTCGCGGCGGTCATACGGCCAAGATAGCCCAGGCGATGGCGGCGCACCTGAACACCTTGGGACATAGCTGTGATGCCCTGCGAATTGGCGAGTTTGAGCGCATAGATTGGGAGAAATACGACTACGTCGTCGTAGGTGCCTGTGTGCTCTATGGCAGCTACCACAAGTCAGTGTTCGAATTTGTGACCCGCTATCAAGCCGAGTTGGCGGCCAAGCCTAACAGCTTCTTTAGTGTCAACGTGGTGGCCCGTAACCCGGAGAAGCGAATTCCGGAAAACAACAAGTATCTACAGAAGTTTATCGAGCTCTCTCCCTGGAAGCCTGATGATGTCAAGGTGATCGCCGGTAAGGTGGATTACCCCTCCTGGCGTTGGTATGACAGGTGGATGATCCAGCTGATCATGAAGATCACCGACGGCCCAACCGATCCCAAGGCGGTGATTGATTACACCGATTGGGAAGACGTTAAGCTTTACAGCGAGCACCTGCTGACTCTCAAGGACTAGCCTTAATCGTCCGCCTATCGCGCCAGGCTCTAACCTTGCCTCGGCGCAATCTTGCTTGTCACCTGGTCAGACCTCTGGTAGCCTTTGCCCTTCATTTAAGGGAGTCAGGTGAGATGAACCTCTATTTTCGTTTGTTTTGGTTGATGTTTTGGCGGGTGCGCCATTGCCGGAGTATCGATTTTCTGGGTACGAGTAAGATCAGTTATCGCGCCTTGCCGATGGACTGTGACATCAACCTGCATCTGACCAACTCACGTTATCCCGCCCTGATGGACTTGGCTCGCACCTATATGCTGGCCGAGATGGGGCTGCTGAAACGTTTCTTGAAGCTCAAGTGGCTACCTATAGTCAACGCCGCCGAGTTTACCTATATCCGCGACATCAAACCGCTGTGTCGTTTCGATATCGAGAGCCGCCTGGTGGGGTGGGACGAAAAATATTTCTATATCGAGCAGCGCTTCGTCAGCGACGACACGCTCCACTGTATCGTGCATGTGCGCGGCGTATTCGTGAACAACCGTAAACAGGTGCCGATTCCGGATATGCTGAAAGAAGCGGGCTTCGACGGCCCAGCGCCGAGCCTGCCGCCGGAGGTCGAGAAGTGGAAAGCCTTCCTCACGCTGAAGAAAGAGCGTAATTTAACTGCCAATTAAGGGATGGGGCGAAAACCCGCCTGCACCGCGGCGCTGGTTAACTCTATCTCTTCCTGTACCTGGATCCAGGCACCCCGAGTGTTAGCCTGGTTCAGGTATCTGTCGATGGGATCTAACTGGTACAGCTTGAAGCGGTTTCTGGCGTGATTCAGGCAAGGGATCAGCGCGCAATCTGCCAGGGTAAAGGCATCGCCACAGAGCCAGTGATTCTCTCTTAACTTGTCGTTCAGCTCGCTTAGAAGCAGCATGATCTCCTTCTCTAATTGTCTCGCCTTGAGCGGATTCTCTTCTTCTCGTGCATCCATCTGCTCCAGCAGGTAGAGGGGATTATTCAGGTCGTTATCGATGAGACGGTCGTACAGGCGTACCTGTAGGCGCTGTGGGTAATCCTGTGGCAGCAGCCGGGTGCCGGTGGAAAACTCATGGTCTATGTAGTCGATGATGATGCTGGACTCTGGCAAGAGCTCACCGGTACGTGTCTTGAGCAGGGGTAATTTTCCCAGGGGATATTGCTGTTTAAATTCGTTACGGGAAAAGGGATCGCTCAGCTCTATCACCCTGGGATAGAAGTTGGCTTGTTTCTCGTATAGGGCGATCAAGACTTTCTGGGAATATCGTGACAGGGGATGGTAAAACAGTTCCATCAAATGCACCTCCCACTTGCCCAGAACCGATAAGCTAATCTTAGCCCGAAATCCTGCATCTGGCCTGCTTTTTACCTTGCCTTATGCCGTCGTGTGCGGCGTCAGGCGGGCGGTCAGCAACTCGATCAGCGCCCTGACTCTGGGTGGGATCACCTCAAGGTAGGGATGCACCAAGTAGAGGGCGCCACGTCCCAGGTGATAGTCGGGTAGCAGATGCACCAGCTGCCCACTGGCAAGGTGATGGTCTATCAAGGGGGCGGGCAGTAGGGCCACCCCCAGCCCCTGGCGCACCAGGCTCAGGGTACCCTGTAGGTTGTTGCAGTTGAAGAAAGGGGTGAGCTGCAGGCGGACGCGCTCACCCTCGCTGTTTTCAAACTGCCAGTGCCTGGGGAGCCTGTCGCCGGCTAAACCGATCCAATGATGATGGTTGAGATTATCTGGGTGCAATGGCGCACCATGGTGGGCCAGGTATTCCGGGCTGGCGACCAGTAACTCATCGAAGCGGCCCAGCTTGGTCTCGTTAACACCGGGCTGACTGGCGGCGCCTATCTGAATTGCCACATCGATCTGGTGTTCGCCCAGATCCAGTTGTCTGTCCTGTATCAGCAAGGAGAGATGCACCTTAGGGTAATCTCGATGAAACTCCTTGATGATGGGGGCGATGACCTCATAGCCTAGGGCTTGAGGAACGGCAAGCGTGATGCTGCCTTGCAGCTCGGCATCGCTGGGTTTTAGGGAGGTCTCCGCCTGCTTGGCGAGTTTGAGCAGCTCGGCGCAGTAGCGGTAAAAGGATTGACCCTCCTGGGTCAGAGACAGGCTGCGGGTGGTTCTGTTTAACAGGCGCGACTGACACCTGTGTTCCAGCTTCTTCAGGTGCTGACTCACCATAGAGCGGCTAATGTTTAGCGATTCTGCGGCGCGGGTTAGCGAGCCCTGTTCGACCACGCTGGCAAAGACCAACATGCGGTAGAGTTGTGATGCGTCCATAATTAACCTCACCAGCTTTAGGGCAAGCCGATAGCAATCATCTCTGGTTATTGTTTACTAATGTTGTAAAAATAAACCCATATATGGGTTATTTATTGTTGATGATAACCAATAAGTCAAAGTCTGATGCGTGATGGCGAGTCTGCTGGTGGGTGATCTATGGCAAGGTGAGACACGTAATCAGGGGTCAAAAAGTATTTAAGGAGCGGCCAACAGTATGGCACGATTAGAATCATTCGACAGTATTTATCAGCGCGCCTGTGAGCGCAAAGGTGGAGAAGAGGGCCTGGCCGCCCGTCTGCCAGATGTGTTACCGCAGGCGAAGATCGCTCAATACTCGGATGCCGAGCTGCTGTCCGAGCTGAGTAAGAAGGTGTTTCAATCAGGGTTTGTTTGGCGCATCGTCGACAACAAGTGGCCCGCCTATGAGGCGGCCTTCTTCAATTTCGAGCCCCATAAGATCTTGATGTTGTCGCCGGAGCAGATTCAGCAGCGTGCCAGTGACCCTGAGCTAATACGTCACCTGAAAAAGACTATGGCGATCTATGACAACGCCCTGATGGTGCATGATATTAAGCTCGCCCACGGCAGCTTTGCCAAGTTTATAGCCGACTGGCCCAGCGAGAATATCGTCGGACTCTGGGCCGAGTTGAAACGCCTGGGATGCCGTCTAGGCGGCAACACTGGGCCCTACTTTCTGCGTACCATAGGCAAAGATACCTTTCTGCTGACTGAGGATATCAAGGGGTATTTTCAGGCCCATAAGCTGGTCGACGCCGGCTTTACCTCGAAGCGGGGTCTGGCTCAGGTGCAGGAAACCTTCAACGATTGGCAGGCTCAATCGGGTCGCTCCCTGGCAGAGATCAGCCGTATTCTCGCCTGTGGCGTGGGCGACAACAGGATATAACTAAGTGCTCACCCCTGTGCTTAGGGGATAAGTATGCCCCTATAAAAATCCCCTCTATGCTCGTCCTTGAGCATCGGGGATAAGTATTCTGACCCCCATGGATGGGGGAAATGCCAAAAAATGTCAGGAATATTTTTGGCCATGTACAAATCCCCTCCATGCTCATCCCTGAGCACCGGGGATAAGTATATCCCTATACAAAAAAGCCAGCCCGAGGGCTGGCAAAACGTGCAGAGATTGGAAACTGCGAGTGCTTAGAAACTCTTGCTGACGCCGATAACGACTCGGTCATCAAAAATCTTGGTCTGTGTGCCGTATACCTTATGGCTCTCATCCACTGTGCTGCCGTGGTATCTGAGATCAAAACTGAGGCCCGCGAAAGTCTTGCTTACCCCCAGGTTCCAATGGCCCCAGCCCTCGGCGCCATTACCATCGAGATCCTGATAACCTAAGCTGCCCGAGAGGCTAATACCATTTTCAAACTGATAGCTTGGATGGATGGCATAGTTGACGCCTTGCCAGCCGTCCACGCCAAACCAGTCATCGACTGTGGGTGTAACCTCTAGTTGCAGGTTGGCCTGGCCAAACTGTTTGCCTACCTTGAGCCATAACTCTGTGTAGTTAGAGTATGAGGCGCCAGGATAGAGATAGGAGAAGAGCATGACATCATAGGTAATGCCTGAATCGCCGAAGGTGCCAGCCTTACCTATGTAGGGTGCCGTGACGATTTCCAGATTAGGATCGGCAAACTTGATGTTTGAAGCGTAAACACCGCCGTACCAACCTTGATCATTTCCCCATCCCAGCGTGCCTTGCACAACAGGGACATCGCCATCCATGGTCTCTGACTCACCACGAAAGACATAATCGGAAGCAAAGGTCAGCTTACCTGTGATATTGCCACCTAACACTTGTGTGCTTTGCGACTCGGCCATGACGCCGCCAGCGGCTAACAGGCTGCCAAGGAGTATCGAACATTTTAACTGAGTTAAGGTCTTCATCATCTTCATCTCATCTAGCTGTTGTTTGGCTGATGAGGCGACTATAAGTCCAAGTTGTGAATGGCCTTGTTGGCACAGATGAACTGATCAAATAAAGATGTGAACAATTATGAACAACTTTGATTTAACCTCATGTTTCATATGGTGTTAGTTTTCATCATGATCGAATGACGAAGATCACTATTTAGACACAAAAAACGCTAAAACTGAGCCAAAAGTTGCAATCTTTAACTGTTTCTTAACAAGAAAACATGATTAAAAATAAAAATTTGCATTAACTTACAATATCTCCGCTTACTTGTTCTTGTTGCACTAAGCTAGGTGTGAGATAAATAGTTTCTAAATCTTTTTTTAATTTTGCTCACATTAAATATCCCATAGCGCCTCGATCGTGCATGGGGGTTTTTTGTTGCGGCTTTGATCAGGAGTTCTCATGCGGCAAATAGTAAAAATTGCCTCGTTAGTTAGTGTGGCGTTATGGATAACAGGTTGTGGCCAGGACGAGAACCCAGGTCATTCGGCGGCGGCTCCACAAAGCATGGAGGTTGGGGTGGTTCAGGTTGTCGAACAGTCCCAGGCTATTCAGGTTGAGCTACCGGGTCGCAGCAAGGCATACCTTGAAGCCGAGGTGCGTCCTCAGGTTACAGGAATCATCACAGAGCGCGGTTTTGTCGAGGGTGGTGAGGTGACCGAGGGTCAATCTCTCTATCAGATAGATTCGTCGACCTATAAGGCGGCGCTGGTCAGTGCCGAGGCAGATCTGGCCCGTGCCAATGCCAGTCTCGTCTCGGCCAAGGCCAAGGCGGCCAGATATAAGGCCCTAATCAAGACAGATGCCATCAGCCAACAAGATTTCGACGAGGCCGACGCCCTCTATAAAGAGGCGCTGGCTAACGTGACCGTGGCTAAGGCGGCGATCAATACCGCTAAGATTAACCTGGAATACACCCAGGTGAAGGCGCCTATCTCGGGCCGTATCGGTAAGTCGTCTGTGACTGCCGGTGCCCTGGTCACCGCCAATCAGAGCGATGCCTTGGCGACGATTCAACAGCTGGATCCCATCAATGTCGATATCGCCCAGTCTAGCGCCCAGCTACTGCGCCTCAAGGCCAAGCTTAAGCAGGGACAACTTCAGGCGGCCGACAATGCCGATGTGCGTCTGATCCTGGAAGATGGCACAGAGTATGAGCATATGGGGTCTCTAAGGTTCGCCGAGGTGAGCGTGGATGAAAACACCGGCTCAGTAACCCTAAGGGCCGAATTCCCTAACCCGGATGGCGTCTTGCTGCCTGGCATGTATGTGCGCGCCGTGTTGAACGCAGGTACAGATCCTAAGGCGATTCTGGTGCCACAGAAGGCGGTCACCCGTAATACCAAGGGCCAGGCCGTAGCCATGGTGATTGGCGGCGAGGGCAAGGTCGAGTCGCGAGTGGTGACCACAGCCGAGGTGATCGATCACCAGTGGCGCATCACTAGTGGCCTGAAGGCCGGCGATCAGCTGATCGTCGAGGGTTTACAGAAGATACGTCCAGGCGCCCCTGTAGTGGGTAAGCCGCTCAGCGAGATGCAATCAGACAAGCAACCACAGAAGTAAGGTAAAGTTATGGCTCGTTTTTTCATCGATCGCCCTATCTTTGCCTGGGTGATTGCAATTATTGTTATGTTGGCCGGGGTGCTTTCTATCATGAAGCTTCCCGTGTCGCAGTACCCGAGTATTGCGCCGCCAACCGTGGTGATTAGCGCCATCTATCCTGGCGCGTCTGCCAAGACCATGGAAGATACGGTTACCCAGGTGATCGAGCAGCGCATGACGGGTATTGACCATCTGCGTTACATCTCGTCCACCAGTGACAGCTTTGGTAACGCGCAGATCACCCTGACGTTTAATGCCGAGGCCGATCCCGACATCGCCCAGGTTCAGGTGCAGAACAAGCTGCAGCTGGCGATGCCTCTGCTACCGCAAGAGGTGCAGGCACAAGGGGTTAAGGTCAATAAATCCAGCTCGGGTTTCTTGATGGTATTGGGCTTCGTGTCCCAGGATGGTTCGCTCGGTAAGAATGATATCTCCGACTATGTGGGTTCTAACATCTTAGACCCCATGAGTCGTGTGCCCGGTGTGGGTGAGATCCAGCTGTTCGGTGCTCAATATGCCATGCGTATATGGCTAGATCCCCTCAAGCTAACGCAGTACAACCTCACCAGCCTGGACATCATGGCCTCGATTCGTGAGCAGAACGCACAGGTGTCTGCGGGTCAGTTGGGTGGTGCACCATCTATCGCGGGTCAGGAACTTAACGCCACGGTAACAGCGCAGAGTCGCCTGCAGACGGCGGAAGAGTTCAGAAAGATCATCATCAAGTCAGATCCTTCGGGGGCCAAGGTTTACCTGGAAGATGTGGCCCGCGTCGAGCTGGGCTCTGAAAGCTATTCGGTAGAATCCTTCTATAACGGCCGTCCGGCTGCCGGTCTGGCGATCAAGCTGGCCACCGGCGCCAACGCTCTGGCAACCGCCGAGCGTGTGCGCGAGAAGGTCGACGAGATGCAGCCCTTCTTCCCGCAAGGCTTGGAAGTGGTTTATCCCTATGACACCACCCCCTTCGTCGAGAAGTCGATCGAGGGCGTAGTGCATACCCTGCTGGAAGCCGTGGTACTGGTGTTTGTCATCATGTATCTCTTCTTGCAGAACTTCCGTGCGACCCTGATCCCGACCATTGCGGTGCCTGTGGTCTTGCTGGGTACCTTCGCCATCCTGTCGGCGACCGGTTTCTCTATCAACACCCTGACCATGTTCGCTATGGTACTGGCCATCGGTTTGCTAGTGGACGACGCCATCGTGGTGGTGGAGAACGTCGAACGTGTGATGTCGGAAGAGGGGCTGAGCCCGATAGAGGCGACTAAGAAGTCGATGGATCAGATCACCGGCGCCTTGGTGGGTATCGGTCTGACGCTGTCGGCGGTATTCGTGCCTATGGCGTTTATGTCGGGCTCGACCGGGGTTATCTATCGTCAGTTCTCAGTAACTATTGTATCGGCCATGGCACTCTCTGTGCTGGTGGCGATCATCCTGACGCCGGCCCTGTGTGCCACCATGTTGAAGCCGATCGCCAAGGGGCACCATGGTGTGGAAACTGGCTTCTTCGGTTGGTTTAACCGCAGCTTCGACAAGATGACCTCGCGTTATGAGGCCAGCGTGGCGGCGATGATCAAGCGCGCCGGACGCGTCATGTTGATCTACCTGGCGCTAACCGTAGCCGTAGGCTGGATCTTCATGCGTATGCCAACCGCCTTCTTGCCGGACGAAGACCAGGGTATCTTGTTTACCCAGGCTATTCTGCCGACCAACTCGACTCAAGAGAGCACCAAGAAGGTGATGAGCAAGATCTCCGACTTCTATCTCAACGAGACGGGTGACAGCGTGAAGTCGGTATTTAGCGTGTCAGGTTTCAGTTTCGCCGGTAGTGGTCAAAACATGGGTCTGGCCTTCGTAGGTCTGAAAGACTGGTCTGAGCGTACCGGCCCGGGCCAGGATGTGAAGTCGGTTGCCGGACGTGCCATGGGCATGTTCATGCAGATGAAGGAAGCCTTCGTGTTCGCCTTCGTGCCCCCCGCGGTGATTGAGCTGGGTACGGCAAACGGTTTCGACTTCTATCTGCAAGACAGAAATGGTCAAGGCCATGAGAAGCTGCTCGAGGCGCGTAACATGCTGCTGGGCATGGCGGCGCAGAACCCTAACCTGGTGGGCGTGCGTCCAAACGGTCAGGAAGATGCGCCTATGTATCGCATCAAAATCGATCACGCTAAGCTTCGCGCCCTGAGTATCGACATCGACGCGGTAAACAGCGTGCTGGGTACCGCCTGGGGTGGTAGCTATGTTAACGACTTTATCGACCGTGGTCGTGTGAAGAAGGTCTATGTACAGGGTGATGCCCAGTATCGTATGCAGCCAGAAGATCTCGATACCTGGTATGTGCGTAACAGCCAGGGTGAGATGGTGCCATTCTCGGCCTTCGCCACGGGTACCTGGGAATATGGTTCGCCGCGTCTAGAGCGTTTCAACGGTCTGCCGGCGATGAACATCCAGGGTGGTACCGCCCAAGGCTATAGTACGGGTGCGGCCATGGCCGACATCGAGGCCATGGTGGCTAAGCTGCCGCCAGGGTTTGGCGTGGAGTGGAACGGCCTCTCCTATGAGGAACGCCTCTCGGGCAACCAGGCACCGGCGCTATACGCCCTGTCTATCATGGTGGTCTTCCTGGTACTGGCGGCCCTGTATGAGAGCTGGTCTGTGCCGTTTGCTGTGATTCTGGTGGTGCCACTGGGGATCATAGGTGCCTTGCTGGCGATGAATGGTCGCGGCCTGCCGAACGACGTGTTCTTCCAGGTGGGTCTGTTGACCACGGTCGGCCTGGCGACTAAGAATGCCATCCTGATTGTCGAATTCGCGAAAGAGTTCTACGAGAAGGGCGCCGGTCTGGTTGAGGCGACACTGCACGCGGTGCGTGTGCGTCTGCGTCCAATCCTGATGACCTCGCTGGCCTTCGGCCTGGGGGTCGTGCCGCTGGCCATCAGCTCGGGCGTAGGTTCGGGCAGCCAGAACGCAATCGGTACCGGCGTATTGGGCGGTATGATGAGTTCGACCTTCCTGGGGATCTTCTTTATCCCTATCTTCTTCGTGATTGTGGAGCGCATCTTTAGCAAGCGCGAGAAGAAAGGTACGGCGTCTCAGGCCGTCGAGTCGACGCCTCAAGAGTAGGCAAGCGCCATTTGCTCAAAAAGCCCGGTTTAAGCCGGGCTTTTTATTGCCTTAGGGGCTGTTGACCTTACTGGTTATTTATTGAAAGATAATCGGCTAATAATAAGCCGTTAGGTAACCTAAGATGTCCCTATATTCTCGCGCTACGCTCCTCTGTCTCGCCGCCCTTGGCAGCTCCGCCATGGCCGAAACCGACGGCCCTCAACCGGCCCAAATCTCGCTAAATAAGACCTATGTTAACGATGCCATCTTGCCGCCGAGCATGACCTGGCAGGGGGCCAGCGAGGCCTTGCTACGCATGCCTGATGACCCTTGGGCGACGCCCTTCGAGCTGGGAGGCCTGAAAACCAGTCCCAGCTATGAAGATACCTTCGTCTGGCTCGATAAGCTGCTGGCTACCAGCGACAAGCTGCACAAGGTCTCCCTGGGCAAGAGCCCCCAGGGGCGGGATATCTGGATGATAGTGGCGAGCGAGGAGGGCGGTGCGACGCCCGCAGAGTTACAAGCCAACGGCAAGCCGACCCTGCTGGTGCAGGCGGGGATCCACTCGGGTGAGATAGATGGCAAGGACGCGGGCATGATGCTGCTGCGTGACATGGTCATGGGTGATAAGCAGGCGCTTTTAAGCGGCGCGAACCTACTCTTTGTGCCTATCTTCAGCGTCGATGCCCACGAGCGCAGCGGCCAGTATAACCGGGTCAACCAGCTTGGCCCGGTGGATATGGGCTGGCGCACCACGTCCAACAACCTTAACCTCAATCGTGACTACGCCAAGGCAGATACCCTAGAGATGCAACATATGTTGGCGGCGATTAATCGTTGGCAGCCGGACCTCTATATCGATGTGCATGTCACCGACGGTATCGATTATCAGTATGACATCACCTTCGGCTATAACTTGGCCCAGGGCCTGAGCCCCGCCAGTTATCGCTGGCTTAATGATAAGTATCGTCCTCGCGTGGAACAGGCGCTTAGCGCCCAGGGGCATGTCCCCGGCCCCCTAGTCTTCGCCCTCGACAATCGTGATTTGAGCCAGGGCTTATCTTTGTGGAACGCCAGTCCACGCTACTCGAACGGCTATGGTGACGCCCGCCATCTGCCGACCATATTGATCGAGAATCACAGCCTCAAGCCTTTTAAGCAGCGGGTTCTGGGCACCTATGTGATGCTGGCCTCGACCCTAGAGGTGCTGGGCGAGCAGGGCACGGCGCTGCGGAGCGCCATCAAGCAGGACAGCTATCGCTATAGCGACCGCATCACACTCACCTGGCAATCGGAGACTCAGCCAAAGGGCTGGGACTTTAAAGGGATAGACTACCGCCTGGAGCAGAGCCCCATCAGCGGCGAGACAGTGGTGCGCTGGACCGGCGAGCCCAAGCTGTACGAGAACCTGCCCGTGAAGGGTAAGACCCGTGCCGACATCAAGGTGAATCGCCCCAAGGCATACTATATTCCGCCCCAGTGGCAGGCAGTGATCGAGCGCCTGAGTATTCACGGTATCCGCATGACGCGCCTGGAGCAGCCCAAGACACTCACCCTGACCCAATATCGATTCGGTGAGCCGGCCTTTGATGCCAAGGATTACGAGGGGCGTCAGCGGGTCTCCGCCCCTGTGTCCAGCCATAAGACTAAGGTGGCGCTACCGGTGGGCACTGTGAAGATCAGCACTCATCAGCCGCTCGGCGATCTGGCGATTCTCCTGCTGGAGCCGCAGTCGCCCGATTCGCTGCTGCAGTGGGGCTTCTTCAATCCCATCTTTACCCGCACCGAATATATCGAGCACTATGCGGTAGAGCCGCTGGCGACCAAGATGCTCGAAGAAGATCCCGCCCTGGCGGCCGAGTTTGAGGCGGCGCTTAGGGATCCTGAGTTTGCCAAGGATGCCGAGGCGAGACTGCGCTGGTTCTATGAGCGCAGTCCCTATTACGACAAGCAGTACGGTGTCTATCCCGTGCTAAGGGATTAAACCAAAAAGCAGGCCTAGCCTGCTTTTTTATGCCTGTTTATTCGGGCCTGTATGTTTGGGTCTGACTAACGAGGCGTTACTCCGGTGCCTTTGGCTTGCTGGCCGACAGGCTGTAGACCATAGGGATCGGCTTGCCCTGATGCAGTTGATAATACCTGGGTCTGTCGCTGGTCAGCCCCAGGCTCTCGCCTGTCACCAGATTGTCGAAGGCGTCGTAGGGACTGAAAGGAAACTCCTCAATCCCGTCTATCCTGAGCCCGGCTTGGATGAGCGCCCCTATCACGTCGGCCAACGAGTGAGGCCAGGTCACCATGGTGTGTTTCGTGTCGCTGGCATTTTCCGTGTAGGTGCCTTCCTCCTCAACATCTGGTGCCTGCTGGGCGAAGTAGCTGTAACCCTCCATCATCGCCTGCACGGGATGAAACTCCACCATATAAAACTGGCCTCCCGGTAACAGTGACTGATGGACCAGCTCGGCCCAACGCCGTAGATCAGGTAGCCAGCAGAGCGCGCCATAGGAGGTGTAGACCATATCGAATTGCCGTTGCAGTTGAGCACCAGCCTGATAAACATCGCTACAGATGAAATTGGCCTCCAGTCCGCAGGCCTTAGCCAGCTGCTGGGCGTGATGAATGGCGGTATCGGACAGATCGACGCCGGTCACCTCGGCGCCCAGGCGTGCCAGGGAGAGGGTGTCCAGGCCGAAATGACACTGCAGATGCAGCAGGCTTTTCCCTTCCACCTCAAGCGCTGCCAGTTCTATCTCCTGCAAGGAGCTTTTGCCGGAGAGAAAGCCTTCTACATCGTAAAAGCTGGATGCTAGGTGCTCTAAGGTTCTGTGATTCCAGGCCGTTCGATTTAGGGTTAAGTAATCCACTGGGCGCCTCATAAGTTGATGAAGTATTTCACTAAATAGTAACTAATCCCACGAACCAGGTGGTGATGTCACCATCCTTAAATCGTGCAAACATAACAATAACACATTAAAAACAATAAGATAACTTATTGGCATGCTATCTGCTTAGTTGGGCTATCTAAGACGCCGCTTCGAGGCGTGACGAATGACTCTAATAAAGAATAAGGAAGGTTTTTATGTTGGCTCGCGCAATAACTATGGTGACGGCTCTGGTACTCGGACTCACAGGATGCATTGTGAATGTGAACAGTGCGGGTAGGGACAACTTCGATTATCACAAGCAGACACAGCTGACCCTGGAGGCCGAATCGCTAGATACCCTGGTCGCCGATACGGGCGCAGGTAGCCTGAAGATAGTGGGCGATGCCTCGGTTGAGCAGATCACCCTAGACGCCGACATCTATGGTTATGATGGCGCCGAGCCCGAGTTGACACTCACCCGTAGTGGCAGCAAGGCCAAGCTGGTGGCCAACTTCGACAGCTTTCATCGCATGAGCTTCTCAAATGGTCAGTCGCCCTACATAGATCTTATGGTGAAGGTGCCAGCCGATATGATGCTGGATATTCACGATGGTTCGGGCAGCATAGTGATCCGCGGCGTGCAGGCTGACATGCAGATTGAAGATGGCTCCGGCGCCATAGAGATAGATGGCGGCAACAAGCTCACCATAGACGACGGCTCGGGCAGCATCACGCTCACCAATGTGGCCGGTGATATTCAGGTTAAGGATGGCTCAGGCAGCCTGACTATCGCATCGGTACAGGGGGATGTGGAGATCGATGACGGCTCGGGTGCCATAGAGGTTAGAGGGATCAAAGGTAAGGTCACCATAGACGATGGCTCGGGCGGCATTAGTGTGGTGGACACCCAGGGGCTTCACATCATAGACGCAGGTTCAGGCAGCCTCAGCTTCGACAAGATTCAGGGTCAGGTCAGCATAGACTAGGGCCAGGACTTCCCGGCGCAGAGGCTAATCTCGGGCTCCTTGGTGAACCTGTGGATTAGCCGATGCCCACCCTTTTCAAGCTGAAACCTGGGGTCAGGCTCTGGCTAGCTTACGCGGCGCCAAAGGCTGGCGAGCTTGCAGATATTGGCGGATCACCAAGATGCTGGCCAGCAGCAGGAGTCCCCATCGCAGGCCGATGATCTGCCAGGCCATCTGTTGAGAGGTTTCCTTGTATTGGCATGCCAGCAGGGTGATCAGCAATACGCCTGCCATTATTCCCCAACGCTTAGGCGACATCCGCACCAAGGGTATATAGGAGGCGACGTAGGCGCAGCTCAGTCCCAATAAGGCGCCAGCCAGCACGTCTACCGGCCAGTGGGCACCCACCAAGATGCGCGACAGTGCCACCATGCCAGCCCCCATCAGCAACGCCCACTTGCTCTTCTTGTCTTGCATGACCATGAGTAAGGTGCCGGCAAACAGGAAGGCGCTGGTGCTGTGGCCCGAGGGAAAGCTGTGGTGCAGGCGTGTCTCGCCGACGATATAGAGAAAGTCCAGGGTCGCCGCCGGTCTGGGGGCATCGAAATATTGTTTCAGCAGGGGGATTAAGATCATCGACAGCAGGCTGGCGGTTAGCACTCGCGGCATCAGCTCGGGGCGACGCAGCAGGCAGATGAGTACGATAGTGCCCAGTGTGCTGCCGTGGCCGAGATCTGTAATTGCGAGCTGTAGCCACTGTGGCACCCTGGGCGAGAGGCCGTTGATGGCATGAAAGAGGTTAAGGTTGAGAACCTGATTCAGGCAGAGGAGCAGCAGCATGCTGACCAGCAGTAGCAGGGCGCCATAGCGGCTGCGATCTGTGGTCATCGTCAGGGAGGTTTCCCTGGTGTTCTGAGCCTGGGTCAGTCTGAACATGGCACACCTCTTCATCTTAGGAGTCCCCAGTGTAGGCTCCTAAGTGTGAAGAAAGCGTGAATCTTGGTGAAAGTCTTACGCCTTTTGGGTGGTTAACCTTGCAATGCCTGCCAACGCCTTGGTGCGATACATGGCACCATATTCGCGCCAGATCAACATAGCGGCAGTGGCGATCAGGCCCCACCTGAGCATGAGTATCGGCCAGATAAGATCTTTATCGAAACTCTTATCCAGTTCGCATATCACGAGTACCAACCAGAGGAAGGCCATGATCAGCGCCTTGTGTAACTGGCTTAGCTTGACCAGAGGGCAATGGGCCGCTGCGTAGGCGCAGAAGAGGCCGACGAAGGCGCCCATGATCACATCCTGTGGCCAGTGCGCACCGACAACGATACGCGATAGCCCCACCAGGCTGGCGAAGCCGATTGCCAGGCATTTGATCTGCGTCTGCCTAAAGGCGAAGAAGAGGGTGCCGGCAAACAGGAAGGCGGTGGCGGTATGGCCTGAAGGGAAACTGTGTTTCAGGCGGATCTCGCCGACAATATTGAGCGTCTCCAGCAACACGGCCGGACGAGGAGCGTCGAAGGTCTGCTTCAGCAGGGGCACTATGATCAGCGACAGCACGCTGGCGATGACGACCCTGAGCAGGAGCTCCGGACGTTTCACCAGGCAGCAGAGGGTGATCACCCCTAGGGTGACGCCATTGCCGAGATCTGTGATCAGCAGGAGGAGATCGGCGGGAGCGTAGGCCGCAATGCCGTTAAAGAATCTAAATAGGGATAGATTGTTCGAGGTGTCTAACACTAAGAGGTGTAGACAAAGTAGAAACAAGAGTAACCCAATAAAGCCGCGTCCCTGGTACTTGTCTTGCGCAGGCATTCCCATCGCCTTTGCTTGTAGTTGTAAATTCATAGTCTTTCCACATAAACGCGCCCGCCTACGATAGTGGTTTGTTATGGGTAAGTAAAGGCGTTTAACCCAATGTAAAACCTGGGTTTACATCTTGTTGGGCCGAGGCGCTCTGGTTTGTTCTGGCTTTAGCCTATGATTTACAGCTGCTTTCCCTTGCATTTTCTAAGGGTTTTCATCATTTGAATCAAAGTGTATTAGGGCAACTTTTTGCGCTTTTGTGAGCCTTTTCACGGCGATCTCCCGCTTCAGGGCTGCCGAGCGACTGCCGACCCGCTCTCGATAGACCAGGGTTAGCGGCCCCTTGCCCCTGAGATACTTGGCGGTCTTGGGGCCATTGTCACTATGCTCCTTGAAGCGGCGATCGATATCTGTGGTGATCCCCGTGTAGATGTGGCCGTTGGCGCAGCGGATCATGTAGAGGCTCCAAGGCCCTGTGCTCATCGCTTCTTGTGTCATCTTAGGCCAGCCCTAACAGGCCGAGGAAGAAGGCATACTCTTCGGCGGTATCTTCATAGTGGCGATAACGGCCGCTCTTACCGCCGTGACCTGCCTCCATGTCGATATGAAACAGTAATAGATGGTCATCTTGTTTGAACTCTCTTAGTTTAGCCACCCACTTGGCGGGCTCGAAATACTGTACCTGAGAGTCATGTAGACCAGTGGTGACCAGCAGGTGTGGGTAGGCCTGGCGGCAGATGTTGTCGTAGGGGGAGTAGCTCAACATGTAGCGGTAGGCCTCGGCCTGATTCGGGTTACCCCACTCGTCATATTCGTTGGTGGTGAGGGGCAGGGACTCGTCCAGCATGGTGGTGACCACATCGATGAAGGGAACGTGCGCCGCCACGGCGAGATAATGTTGCGGCGCCTGATTGATCACCGCACCCATCAGCAGGCCTCCGGCACTGCCGCCACTGGCGACCACCTTATCCCGGGCGCAGTAACCCAGCTTCACCAGGGCCTGGGTGACATCGACAAAGTCATTGAAACTGTTCTGTTTCTGCATCAGGCGACCGGCGTCGTACCAGGGGCGGCCCAGCATCTCGCCGCCGCGAATATGGGCGACGGCATAGACGATGCCGCGATCCAGCAGGCTAAGGATGGCACTGTCGAAGTCGGGCTCTATGGTGTAGCCGTAGGCGCCATAGCCATACTGATACAAGGGGTTGCTGCCGTCCTGGCGGAATCTGTCCTTACGATAGACCAGGGTTACGGGCACCTTGGCGCCATCTCGGGCGTCGATAAACAGTCGCTCGGTCTGGTAGTGCTGGCTATCGAAGTTGCCGAGTACCCGTTGCTGTTTCAGCAGTTGCCTCGCCGTCGCCTGGGTGAGATCCACCTGGTAGATGGATTCCGGCGTCGACGGGCTGGCATAGTAGATACGCAGATAATGGCTGTCCTGAGTCGGATTAACGTCCAGGCCTACCACGTAGGCGGCATCGTCGAAGCTGAGTTCATAGGCCGGGGCGTCGTTGGGCTGTATAAGGATCTGGCTCAGTCCCTGCTGGCGATACTGCACCACCAGATAGTCTTTCAGTACCAGGAGATCTTCCAGGCGCCGTGACTCGTCTGCCGGGAGTATCTCCTGCCAGCTGTGCTTGTCGGCGAAGCTCGATTCGAGCGCCTTCATCAGCCGGAAATTTACCGCCTGCCAATTGGTCAGTATGTAATACTCATCGCCCCGCTTGGCCACCGAATATTCGTGGCCCGTCTCCCGCGGCAGCAGCGGCTTAAAGTGCCCCTCGGCCTGATGGGCATCCAACACAGAGACCTCGCTGGTGAGCGTGCTCTCGTGAGTGAGCAGGATGCGCGACTCATCCAGGCTCTTGCCGATCGACAGATAGAAGCTGTCGTCTGTTTCCTGATAAACCAGACGGTCATTAGCCTGGGGATCGCCCAAACGGTGGCAATAGACACGGTTGCCCAGCAGGGTTTGCGGATCCTTGGCGATATAGAAGAGGTGTTTGTTGTCGTTGGCCCAGACGATTTCGCCGTCTGTGTCGGTTAGACTGTCCTCGAGCCAGCTCTCTTGGTCGAGTCGTTTGATGCGGATGGTATAGATGCGGCGACTCAGGGTGTCTTCACTGATCGCCAGCAAGGTTTCGTCTGGGCTGACGCTCAAGCCGCCCAGGCTATAAAACTCCTTACCCTCGGCGCGCTCGTTGGCATCTAACAGCAGCTGCTCTTCGCCCTCTAACGCGTGCTTACGGCCAAACAGGGGGTACTCGTCGTCTCCACGGTAGCGCTTATAGTACCAATGCCCATGCCAGCGATAGGGGACGCTGGATTCATCCTTGTCCACACGGCCAACCAGCTCCTGAAACAGTGTCTGTTGCAACGACTCGAAGGGGGCGAAGCTGGCCTTATGGTAGCGGTTTTCCGCCGCTAGGTGCGCCAGCACCTCGGGGGACTGACGGTCATCGTCCCTAAGCCAATAGTAGTCATCGATACGCTCATCGCCATGGTGCTTGAGTACATGAGGCTGTTTGCGGGCGATAGGAGGAATTATCCCTGACATAGGACTGACCTTATTCTGAGTCGAAAGTGAGCGGGTGCTGGAGCAAGAGCTTAGGTGATCTGGCTTATATTTGTCACCCCTGACGCTTGTACTTTGATGGATTTAGGCGCACCATAGCCACGCTTTCCATCGACGGAGAGTACATTCTCAGGGCGGGGTGAGACTCCCCACCGGCGGTGATCAATCCATTCGGGTTGTCAGCCCGCGAGCGCCTATTTGCATCTAGGTATTAGTTTGCAACTAGGGTCAGCAGATCTGGTGAAGTGCGCGCCAAGCCATCTATTCCAGAGCCGACGGTAATGAGCACCTAGTGCACTAAGTCCGGATGAAAGAGAATATAAGATAGCGTGACCGCGAGAAGATGAGGCCAAGCCTCTGCTTTTCTCGTGCCTGCACACCTCTTATTCGGCGAGCCGAGATAATTTTATCTCAAGGCGCGCCATTTTCTGTATGCCCTGATTCTGGAAAAACCATTTTATTAGTCTTACTAAGGATTTAACCATGAATCAGTCTCTACTTTCTCCCTTTGGTGATGCCATCACTCGTGTCGAAGCTGCCTTAGCCGCGCTAAGAGCCGGTCAAGGCGTGCTGGTGGTCGACGATGAAGATCGTGAAAACGAAGGGGACCTTATCTATAGTGCAGAACACCTGACCCAGGCACAGATGGCACTGTTGATCCGTGAATGCAGCGGCATCGTCTGTCTCTGTCTCACCGACGAGCGCGTGAAACAGCTGGATCTCCCGCCCATGGTGGCAGACAACTCCAGCCAGTATGGCACCGCCTTTACCGTGAGCATCGAGGCCAAGGTAGGGGTAACCACAGGGGTGTCGGCGGCCGATCGCGTGACGACCATCAAGGCCGCCATTGCCGATGATGCCAAGCCGAGCGATCTGGCGCGTCCTGGCCATGTCTACCCGCTACGGGCGCAGCCCGGTGGCGTATTGACTCGTCGCGGCCACACCGAGGGTACGATCGATCTGATGAAACTGGCCGGGCTCAAGCCGGCCGGTGTGCTGTGTGAAGTGACCAATGTCGATGGCACCATGGCCCGTCTGCCTGAGATCATTGCCTTCGGCGAGCAGCATAAGATGCCTGTGCTGACCATCGAAGATATCGTCTGCTATCGTAAGTCGCTACTCGAACAGGCGAGCTAATTAGACGCTCGTCGGTTCACATTTGTGGACTCTATTGAGTATCTATGATGAACAAAGAGCCATATATTGGCTCTTTGTTTATTTAAAGAGCACAAAAAGCTCCCTGTTAATCGTCTTCTTGTGTGTCAAAACCTGTGCCAGCCTAGGTACCTGGAGCCAAAAGTCGTTCTCGCCAAATCTTCATACCAATTTAAATGTTAATAAAAAATAAAGGCTTATTGAATATTTAGCCATAGATCCGTCAATTTCGTGACCTAGATTAGACTTTGGTTAAATAGGTGTGACGCCGGGCCTTAGGCTATGTTACTACTCTCAGACCCTAATTCCCTCGTGTCTGCTTTTGTGATTGTCGAGCAAGGAGCGCTTTAGATGTCATCTATGCTGAACCGGTATAGTCTGAGCCAGAAATTAATCTTGCTGGCGACTATCCCCATGTTGTTGCTGCTGATCTTCGGCAGCTTGCGCATGTTCGATCTGATCGAGCGGCAGCAGACGGCTCAGCGTAATGCCCTTGGGGTGATGATCACAGAGCAGACCCAGAAGCTCATCTATGCCCTGCAGAACGAACGCGGCCTGTCGGCCGGTTTTATTGCCAGCAAGGGGGAGCGATTTGAGCGCCGGCTGCAGACCCAGCGGCGTCAGACAGAAAAGGCGTTTCAGGAGCTGCTCGATGCTCCCAATATTGCCAACTTGCATCTCTCCCTGAGCGACATAGACAGACCCAGCGTCAACCTACAACAGAGTGTCGATACCATTCATAGTCTCGCGGCGAGGCTAGAGGAGGTGCGTCAGGATGTCGATAGGCTCAAGGAGAGTGGCAGTTTCAGCTTCTACAGCGAGTTCACCCAGCACCTCCTAGTGCTCATCTCCCAGATCCAGTCTCAGGTGCAAAATACCCTGCTCGCCAAGGCCTATAACGATCTCATCCATATGCTTAAATTACAGGAGCTGGCGGGCAAGGATAGAGACTTGCTGAACCGGCTGCTGTCGGCCGATAGCCTGGATTATCAGTCCTATCTTGCTGGTTATTCGATGGAAAATGAGCTTAACGATGCCTTTCATGAGTTGTTGTCCACGACCTCCATGGCGGATCTCGTGCTTATCCAGGAGACCCTGGACAATGAAGCGACCCAGGAGTTGGCCCTGATGAAGGAGCGGGTGAGGGGGCAGGTGAACCTGATCCTGCTCGCCAATCGAATCCGGGAAAGGCTGGGGTATGGTGGCCTGATCGATCACTTCCAGGATTACCTGCTCGGAGGCGAGGCGTCCAATATTACGCTGTTCGAAGAGGATCGTCAGGCGATACAGGAATCGCTGCGTCAGGCACAGGGGTTACCCTATGTGACATCGCTACAGCGTAAGGCGTTAGAGCAAATTGCCAACGCCGTGTCGCAATATCGTGAGGCGATATACGCTCAGCGCCAGCATAAGTTGTCGGGTAATACCGGGCCCTTGCCGCTAGTCAGGGAAGAGCAGCCTATGCTGGAGGCGCTGTCGCTGTTACAGCATCAACCCCCTGCGGTGACCAGCGAAGCCTGGTGGGCCTTGGCCAGCGAGTCCTTGAGCCAGATGAATCAGGCCAGCCTGATCTTGAGTGGCAATATTGCCTTGTTGGTGGAGCGCCAGGGGCGTGAGGCGCTGGGTTATTTGGTGCTTGGTATCATGGCAGCCATGTGTAACTTTCTGTTCTTGATCGTCTTGGGACGCCTCATTGTCAACAACCTGGTGACCCGTATCGGCACCATAGCCTCCTTGATGCAACGCATGGCGCAGAATACACAGCTTGAGTTGTCTGTGCCTGTCGATGGGCGAGACGAGGTGGCCAAGATGGCGATGGCGCTCAATGCCATGTTGAGCGAGCGTCAGAAGGCCAATCGAGAGCTATCTCTGGCCTCGGCCGTGTATGAATATTGCGCCGAAGGCATAGTGGTCACCGATAAGGACAACCTGATCGAGGCGGTGAACCCCGCCTTTACCCAGATCACAGGCTATACCCTGGCGGAGGTCAAGGGGCGCAGCCCGGCGATCCTTAATTCTCATCAGCAGCCTCACCACTTCTACGAGCAGATGTGGCAGTCGCTCAAGCAGTATGGCAAATGGCAGGGGGAGATCTGGAACAAGCGGAAGAATGGCCAGATCTATCCCGAATACTTGGCCATTACCGTAGTGAAGGATGACAAGGGTCGGGTGGTACAGCATATCGGCCTCTTCCTGGATATCAGCAATCGTAAGAAGTACGAACAGGATATCTGGTACAAGTCCAACTATGATGCCCTGACCAACCTGCCTAATCGTCAGCTCTATACCTCGCGCCTGTCGCAGATGCTGCAGCTGGCGGAGCAGCGTTGCTGCGCTGTGGCCGTGCTCTTCATCGATCTGGACAGATTTAAGTACATTAATGATATTTATGGCCATGCTGTGGGTGACGAGCTGTTGCAGGTGGCGGCGGCCAGGCTGGAAGCCCTGCTGGAACAGCACGATTTCGTGGCGCGGCTCAGCGGCGATGAGTTTGTGGTGGTCATGGGGCACACCAAACATCAGGGCGAGATAGAGCAGCGGGCGCAGCAGATATTGCAGCACCTGTCATCGCCCTTCGGCATCAATCGCAACGAGTTGCTGATCTCCGCCAGCGTCGGTATCAGCTGCTACCCCAGCAACGGCACTAGCGTCGAGGTGCTGACCCGCAATGCCGAGACCGCCATGTATCAGGCAAAACAAGATGGCCGCAACTGCTTCGGTTACTTCTCGCCCGATATGAACAACAACATGTTGGCACGTATTACCCTGGAGCAGTCGCTGCGCAGCGCCGTGTTGCAACATGAGTTTTGCCTGCATTATCAGCCGATTGTCGATACCAGCAGTGGTGAAGGTATCGCCCTCGAGGCCCTGCTGCGTTGGCGGCATCCACAGCGGGGCTTGGTTCCCCCCGATGAATTTATTCCCATCGCCGAGGAGACTGGGCTGATCGAGCCTATCGGAGAGTGGGTGATCCAGCAGGCGCTGCGGGACCTGCGCCAATGGCATAACCAGGGAATTATGATCAACATGGCGATCAATGTCTCTGGCCGCCAGCTCGCCCATGGCGACCCAAGCCATTTCGCTTGTATGCTCAACGGCCTGCTGCAGAAGTATGATGTGGCGCCTCAATATATCCATATAGAGATCACCGAGTCGATGCTGATGGCCGATACCGAGCTATCCCTCGCGGCGCTGACGGCGATTCGCCATCTGGGGGTCGAGATCTATCTGGATGATTTCGGCACCGGCTACTCTTCATTGAGCTATTTAAAGCAGTTCCCCATCTCAGTGATCAAGATAGACAAGAGCTTCGTCGACAACATGCTGGAAGACAGGGCCGATGCCAACCTGATCAAGGCGATCATCACCATGGGACAGAGTCTGGATATGCGCCTGGTGGCCGAAGGGGTGGAGAGTGAGCCTCAACGTAGCTTCCTACAGGGATTAGGCTGTGATTTCGTGCAGGGCTATCTTGTTGCCAAGCCTATGCCTGGAACGAGCTCGAGCCCTTGCTGCAACGCATTGTCAGGGTGAGACCGACCTCTGTGCAGTAATCATTTAGGTTTGTGATCGGCAGCTATTTACCAGTGGTTACTGGTAAGCGTCATCTTAACCAAATTAGGCGAGCGCCTTTGGGGTGAGGTCTATTGGTTCAGCTCTGTGGGGTGAGTCCTGTGGGGGAGTTGAAGGCGGGGCGCTATGCCCCGCATCAGGCTTATTCGCCGACTGTCATTACGCTGGCAGACTCCTGCTGAGCCATCTGTGCCAGATCTTTATCGACGAAGAATAGCGCCTTGCCATCTTCGCCTACCAGACGGATCTTATCGACGATAGACTTGAACAGCTTCTCCTCTTCGTGCTGCTCAGACACATACCATTGCAGGAAGTTGAAGGTCGAGTAGTCCTGATTGGTAAAGGCGGTGTGAGCCAGGGCGTTGATCTTGCTTGTGATCATCTGCTCATGCTCATAGGTGTATTCAAACAGGGCAAGCAGCGATTCGAACTGTGACTGAGGCGCCTCGATCGCCCCCAGCAGCGGCATGCCACCGGTTTCGCTGACATAGGTGAATAGACGATGCATGTGCTGCATCTCCTCGTCGGCGTGAGCACGCATAAATTTTGCGGCACCCTCAAAGCCCTTGTCTTCACACCAGGCGCTCATCTGTAGGTAGAGGTTAGAGGAGAAGAACTCCACATTAATTTGCGCGTTCAACTGATCTATCATCGTTTGTGCCAGCATAGTTACTTCCTTAATTGGGCTATTTCTAATTGCTTAGGGCCTGTTTATCTTTCAGGTTTACTTTTTGTGCGATCTAAACGGGTTTAGATGAACCCTTTGGGCAGCGTTTGTAGGCCATTGCTGCTGCGTTATCGCCAGTTTGTGCAGAATAACGACAGGATTCAGGCTCTGCCTCGTATCGATCATCTTCAAACTGCGGCAAAAACAAACAGGAAAGTACAGGCCCTTTTTATTGTGTTTAACCCCCCGGCGAATTGCAACCATCTTTACTTAACTCAATGTTTTTAAATGCAAATAATTATCGTTAATGGCTTGGTTAAGGGAGTCTTCGCTCAATTGTTACATTTGCTAACCAAATCATGCGGATTTATTAACACTTTGTCTCTAGGCTTTAGGGTCAAGAATTTAATCTCATGACCCCGGCCGAGTCTTAGCGCCAGGGGTGGGACAACCGATGAACCTCACCAAATTAAGCACGAGTAATCCTGCCGGCACCTTAGTGGCGCTGCTGCTGATCGCGATATTCGGCGTGTTAGCCATAGGCAAGTTGCCGATTCAGCTGCTGCCCGACATTCAGCGGCCGCAGATCTCTGTCTTCAACAACTGGCGCTCGGCGGCGCCACAGGAGATGGAATCCAACATCATAGAGCCTCAGGAGAATGTGTTACGCCAGGTGCCGGGAGTGGTGGAGATGACCTCCAACATCTCTCAGGGCTTTGGCGGCATCACACTCACCTTTGAGGTGGGCAGCGACATGCAGGCGGGGATGATCAATGTGATCAACGCCCTCAACCAGACGCCGCCGCGGCCGCTGGACGCCAACGAGCCCTTCATCAATGTCGGCGGGGGTAACGGTGCGCCGAATCTGGCCTCCCTGCTGATCCGTATGGCGCCGGACAATCCGGCCACCGACTTTGCCCAATACCAAAAGCTGATCGACGACGTGGTGGAGCCCAGGCTGAGGCTGATCTCCGGTGTCGGTTCGGTGCGACTGCAAAGCCGCCTGCCGAAAGAGCTGCATATAGAGTTCGACCCCTACCGCGCCGCGGCGTTGGGGATAACCCTAGATCAACTGCGCAGCACCCTCTCACGGGCGGCGGATATCTCGGGCGGTACCGCCAATGTGGGGCGTCGCCAATATACGGTGCGTTTCATTGGTCAGTACACGCCGGAAAACCTGGGCAATCTCATCGTCACCTATAACGAGGGGCGCCCCATCTACCTCAACGAGCTGGCGGATGTGGCGGTTTCTACCGCAGAAGTGCAGGGTTTTACCAAGCGTAATGGTTATCCTGCCTACTATATGACGATAGAAGGCACCTTCGATGCCAATACGGTGAAGGTGCTGGACGGCGTCAACGAGGCGATTGCCGAGCTCAACCAGGGCCCACTCAATGAGGCGGGGCTGGTGCTGGATCTCTCCTTCGATGCCTCTGTGCATATCAAGCGGGCCATCTGGCTGGTGAAGGGTAACCTGGCCATAGGTGTGGTGCTCGCCCTAGTGATCCTCTATGCCTTCCTGCGCAGCTTCCGGGCGACCCTGATGATCGCCTCGACCATTCCCGTCGCGCTGTTGATCGCCTTCTTCTTCCTCGAGATGATGGGGCGTACCCTGAACGTGATCTCTCTGGCGGGCCTTGCCTTTGCCGTGGGGCTGGTGTTGGATGCGGCTATCATAGTGCAGGAAAATATAGTGCGTATCTTGCAGCAGGGGGCACCTGTTCGCGAGGCCATCGCCAGGGGCACAGATCAGGTGAAGGGCGCCCTGCTGGCCTCGACCGCGACGACAGTGGCCATCTTCTTGCCGATCCTGTTTATGCCTGGGGTGGAGGGGCAGCTGTTTTCAGACCTGGCGCTTACCCTGTCGGTGGCCGTGGTCTCCTCTTTTATCAGTGCCATCACACTGATCCCAGTATTTAGCCTGTTGTGGCTCAAACTCTCCTCGCAGGAAGATGGGCAGCAAAAAGGTCGCCTGTGGCAGTGGATATCAACCACGGTCCAGCGCCTCACCGGCGACTTGAAACGCGCCAGCTTCTGGTGTGTCACCCTGATCATAGGGGCCGCCTTGTTGACGTTTGCCCTGATGCCGAGGCCCGACTTTCTGCCCCAGGCGCGCTCCGATGGCATATTTGCCTTCTTTGCATTGCCGCCGGGCGCCAATGTGAAGACGCTGGAGAAGGAGGTGGGCGACGTGATCATCGAGCGCCTCAAGCCTTACTATGACAAGGAGAAGCAGCCTTATATCAAGGGTTATAACTTCTCCATGTACAGCGCCTTCAACGTGCTCTTCATCTATCCCGAAGACCCGTCTCAGGCCGATACCATGATAGATCTGCTCAACAAGGAGATCTTGGTGGGCCTGCCCGATACCCAGGCCTTCACCAACCGTGGCTCCCTGCTGCAGTTCGGCTTTAATGGCGGCCGAGCGATTAATATCGACCTTCAGGGTGCCGACATGGAGGCCCTGATGGAGACGGCAGGCAAGGGAATGGGGCTCATCCAGGAGGCGCTGCCTGGCGCGGTTGTCAGGCCGATCCCAGGGCTCTCCATGGCACAACCCGAGCTGCAGCTGATCCCTAACGAGCGCCGCCTGGCCCAGGCCGGTGTCGACAGGATACAGATAGCCAATGCCATTCGTGCCTATACCTCTGGATTGTTTGTGGGCGAGTATTTCGACGGCAACGAGCGTATGGATGTGCTACTCAAGGGGCCCAAGTGGCAGGTGCCCGAACAGCTGTCGGCGACCCCCGTCTATACCCAGGCGGCGGGCATACAGACCATAGGCGAGCTGGCGACCCTCAAGCGCACAGTTGGACCGACTCAGCTGCAGCGGGTTAACGGCAAGCGTAGCGTCAGCCTGTTGATCTTCCCGCCGGCGGATATGTCCTTGGATGAGGCGCTGGAGAAACTCAACGAATCGGCGGTGCCGACCCTGAGAGCCAGCCTGCCGGAAAACAGCTCCCTCATGTATCGTGGTAGCGCCGACAAGCTCGACAGCACCATCAAAGACATGGGAGCCAACTTTGCCCTGGCCGTGGTGATCCTCTTTCTGCTGATGGCGGCCATGTTTAAGTCGGCCAAGGATAGCCTGCTGGTCTTGCTCTCCATGCCATTGGCTATCTGCGGTGGCGTGGTGAGCCTGCGCCTGCTTAACCTGTTTAGCTTCCAGAGTCTGGATCTGCTGACCATGATAGGTTTCATCATCTTGCTGGGGCTGGTGGTCAACAATGCCATCTTGCTGGTGGATCAGACTCGCCAGAGTTATCGGGACACCCCGGATATCGACCTGGCCATCGCCCAAGCCGTGGCGACCCGTGCCCGCCCCGTGTACATGAGTACCTTGACCTCGATTTTCGGCATGCTGCCGTTGATGTTGGTGCCGGGTGTCGGTAGCGAGATCTATCGTGGCCTGGCGGCGGTTATCGTCGGCGGGATGACCTTTAGTGCCTTGTTTACCCTTATTTTAATGCCCAGCCTGTTGCGTCTGACCCATAGGTTGATTCCAGTTACTGATCGGGTGGCCGATGAGCCAGCCCTCGCATCCACCACAGGAGTGAAGTCATGAGATCCTTAATTGCCGGCGTGCTGGCGCTCTCTCTTTTCGGCCCCATGAGCTGGGCTCAGGGCGAGGCGCCCGAGCGTCTGGTGCAGGTGGTTCAGGTTGAGAACCGCGCCCTGTCGCCCAAGATCATGGTGATAGGCTCAGTCCATTCCCGTAGCTATGCCGAGCTGACCTCGGGTATCGAGGGCAAGCTCGAGTGGGTGATCGAGGCGGGTGCTCAGGTGAAGGCGGGCGAGGTCGTGGCCCGCATCGAGAAGACGCGTCTCGAATTGCAGAAGGCTCAGCAGGAGGCCCAGATAGAGTATGAAACTGTGGGGCTATCGCGGCTTAACCGTGAACTGAAGCGGCTACAGCAGCTGATCGTTAACAAGAATGCCTCGGAAACCGAGTTAGACAAGGCGCGCTCGGACCGTGATCTGGCGGCGGCCAACCTCAAGCTGGCGCAGATCAAGCTCAAGATGATCCTCGACGATATCGCCCGTACCCAGGTCAAGGCGCCCTTTGCCGGGATCATCACGGCGCGTCAGCGTCAGGCGGGCGAGGATATCAGCCGCGCCGAGTCTATCGTCGCCATTACCGACCCGGACAACCTGGAGATCCGCCTGCATGCGCCGCTAAAGCACAGCCGCCGGGTGAAGGTGGGGGATGAGCTCAGGGTCTACCATGGCCTGGGAGAGTTCTCCGCTAAGATCCGCAGCCTGATCCCGGTTTCCGACGTGCGCTCGCAGACCTTCGAGGCGCGTATCGACCTGCCGCTGGAGCGCCAGGATATGCTCAACGTCGGTGAGCTGGTGTCTCTTGCCCTGCCGATCGCCCCTAAGCAACTGACCACCTTAGTGCCCCGCGATGCCGTGGTGCTGCGCTCCGCCGGTGCCTTCGTGTTTAAGATAGATACTGACAATAAGGCGGTAAGGGTGGCCGTGGAGCTAGGAGACGGTGAAGGGGAGTGGATAGCCGTCAAAGGCGAGCTAAGCGACAGGGATCAGGTGGTGATCCGCGGCGCCGAGACCCTGCAAGATGGCCAACAGGTAAAAGTGCAGGGGGACGACCCGGCGCTGAGCGCCGGTTAATCTATATCTTTGGAGATAGTAGAGCCGACATAGTCCTACCTGTGTCGGCTTTTTGGTTGAATCTCGGCAGATTGCGGCCAAAAACTGCCGTTGAGATCATAGTCTTCTGATCTCAGCATGGCATAATGAGCGGCAATATTCGCTTTTACTCATATCCTACAGTTAACGCTAAGGTACTCTATGTCTATGCAAGCCGATCCCTGTGCAAAACCCAGCCTAATGCATCCCGATGAAGCCATCATCAAGCTTTTGGAACAAGTTCGTCCACTGGAAGAATCGGAAATGGTGCAGCTTCCCCATGCGCTGGGGCGTGTACTGGCGGAAGATTTGGCGTCTAGCATAGACCTGCCGCCATTCGATAACTCGGCGATGGATGGCTATGCCTTCCGTTTCGAGGATCTGGCCCAGGGAAATCGTTTTACTCTTATCGGTCAATCCTTTGCCGGTCATCCCTTCGAGGGCGAGGCCAGCGCCAATACCTGTGTGCGTATCATGACGGGCGCGCCTGTACCGCCGGGTTATGACACTGTGCAGATGCAGGAGAAGGTCGAGGCAGACGGCGATAGCATAGTGATCGAGGCACCCAAGGCCCTTGGTGCCAACGTGCGTCGTCGCGGCGAAGAGGTGAAAACTGGCGGTAAGGTGTTGTCGGCAGGGACTCAGATTGGTGCTGCAGAGATGGGAGTGCTGGCCACCATAGGCGCCAGCCAGGTGCGAGTGACCCGTATGGTGAAGGTCGCCTTCTTCTCTACGGGTGACGAGCTCCGCCCCGTGGGCAGTGAGCTGGCACCGGGTCAGATCTATGACTCTAACCGCTATAGCATTCAGGGGCTATTGAGCCGCGCCAACGTGGAATGGATAGACCTCGGGGTGATTGAGGATGATCCGGAGGCGATCCGCGCCGCGTTCCGTAATGCCGCGGCCAGTGCCGACATGGTGCTCACCTCGGGCGGTGTCTCCGTGGGTGATGCCGACTTTACCAAGCAGATCCTCGATGAGGAGGGTGAGATCACCTTCTGGAAGCTGGCCATCAAGCCGGGTAAGCCGTTCGCCTTCGGCCGCATCGGCGAGGCGGTCTTCTGTGGTCTGCCGGGTAATCCTGTCTCCTCAATGGTGACCTTCTACAAGCTGGTGTGGCCGCTGCTAAATAAGATGCAGGGGCTGCCACAGGTCAAGCCGCTCTTGTTGCAAGCTAAGCTCAAGGGCAACCTGCGTAAGTTCCCCGGCCGCGTCGAATATCAACGTGGTGTGCTGAGTCAAAACGCCCTGGGTGAGGCCGAGGTGAGTGTCACCGGTGGTCAGGGCTCTGGCATGCTGACCTCCATGAGTCTGGCCAACTGCTTCATCATCCTGTCTCAGGAGCAGGGCGATACGCCGGACGGTAGCCTGGTGACCGTGGAGCCCTTCAACTCAGTGCTGGCACTCTAGGGGCTGGGCAGATGGAGCCGAATATGCAAGAGGAGATCCTCTCTGACGCTGAGATTCTGCGCTATAGCCGCCATATCTCCATCAAGGCGATGGATTTCGACGGCCAGGAGAGACTCAAGCAGGCCAAGGTGTTGGTGATAGGTGCCGGTGGTTTAGGCTGCGCCGCCACCCAGTATCTTGCCGTCGCGGGTGTGGGTCAGCTGACGCTGGTGGATTTCGATACCGTGGAGCTGTCGAACCTGCAGCGTCAGGTGCTGCATCATGATGCCAATATAGGCCAGCCCAAGGTGGAGTCGGCTAAGGCATCGCTGCTGCAGCTTAATCCGCACCTAAAGGTGGAGACGATCAACGCCGTGCTCGATGACGAGCAGATCCTGGCGCTGGTGGCCGAGCATCAGCTGGTGATGGACTGCACCGACAACATAGTGGTGCGTGAACAGCTTAATCAGGCCTGTTTCCGGCACAAGGTGCCACTGGTATCAGCCGCCGCCATACGTATGGAGGGGACGGTCACAGTGTTCGACTATGGCGAGCAGAGCCCATGTTATCACTGCTATAGCAAGCTGTTTGGCGATCAACAGTTGACCTGTGTCGAGTCGGGCATTCTGGCGCCCGTGGTGGGTATGATAGGTTGCCTGCAGGCGGTTGAGGCAATTAAGGTGCTGGCCAAGATGGGTAAGGCCCTCAGTGGCCGCATTCTGATGATAGATGCCATGACCATGGAGTTTCGCGAGATGAAACTCCCTAAGCAGGCAGGTTGCCCTGTATGTAGTGTGTAAGTGTTTACTAATGTTTAAGTGAGAAGCGAGGCCTAGCCTCGCTTTTTTTATGTCCGGTCGATTTTGCCGTTATCTGAGTATTATACCAATCACAGTAAACATGTGATCAGAAATAGCGCAGGAAAAACGCTTGAGAACAAAGCATGATTTTTAGATAAGTAGTTATTCTACAATTAAAAATACTAATACAGTTATCGAGCGTTTTAACAAGCTAGAATGATCAATTGTTTATTACGAATGGTATTACTTCAGGTGTCTGCCGCCATCCAGCGCCAGGGATCGCCCCGTCACATATTGGCTCTGCATCAGGTAGTCGATCGCCTGTAGCACCTCGGCTTCGCCACCCTCTCTTGCCAACACTGACTTGGCCCTGGCCTTGTCGCGATAGTCTTTATCGTCATCTTCATTGAAACAGATCAGCGCCGGGGCGATGGCATTGACCTTGACCTGTGGCGCCAGCTTGGCGGCGAAGGAGAGGGCCATATTTTCCAGCGCGGCCTTGCTGGCGGCGTAGGCGATATGCTTCTTGCTGCCCTTCTGCGCCACATAGTCGGTGAGATGGATGATGTCTGTCATGGCCTCTCGGTTTTGCAGTAACGGCGCCAGGGCGAGGTTGAGTTGATAGGGAGCATAGACATGTACCTGCATCATCTGGCTGATGACCTGGTCGACACCCACAGAATCGTCATCACTCAGCCAGAGCGAGGCGTTGTGGATCAGTGCATCCAGGCCTTGGTAGCGCTGCTTTAGTGTCAGGATCAGTTCGTCGAGCTGTGCCTGATCGGTAAAGTCACATTGATAGAGGTCGGCGCCCAATTCGGCGAGGGCGTCTATGCTGGGGTAGTGAGTCCGAAAGGTGCCGATCACCCTGTGTCCGCGGGCAAGAAAGGCCTTGGCCAGATAGAGGCCGATGCGTTTGCCTACGCCTGTGATGAGTATGGTTTTTTGCATCCTGATGCTCTTTGGAATTGCCGATGTTGGCATCGATAGTAGCCGCGGCGACTCGCCGGGTTCAAGTGCTTTCGGGCCAACCGCCCTTGTCTTGGGTCTTTTTCATCTGGATGGTTAAAAGTTTATTCTCCTCTAATAAATCTTTTATTGTTTGTGTTCGAATTATATTGCCGGTTGTCGATATGCCGCTCTAGACAGTTTTTATCCGGAAAAATAGATATATATGGCCAAAATTTGGCTTCAATTTGGAATAACACCGGTATGGCTGTTACAATGGGGGCGAATATTTTTATTATATTGCTATGAGTTCAAATCATTTTAATCAAATCTAAATGATGGCCTGGTGGCGATTCTTTGAGGTTTTAACGGAGAGAATCGATGACGAAAGGTATTGATAAATACAGCATTGAAAGCACCGACTATACGGTTGGTCAGGACAATGTGCAGAAGTGGGGGTTTGATGTACACAACCCCGTATTTGGGGTGAGTGCCGGGTTGATCGCTGCCTTCTTGCTGGCGACCCTACTGACCGATCCCGAGACGGCTAAGTCTGTGCTCGACGGTATCAAGTGGAAGATTATTGGCGCGTTCGACTGGTTGTTTATCTGGTCGGGCAATATTTTTGTGATCTTCTGCCTGGGTCTGATCCTGTCGCCGTATGGCAAGATCCGCCTGGGTGGCAACGAGGCCACGGCGGACTACTCCTTCCTCTCCTGGTTGTCCATGCTATTTGCGGCAGGCATGGGGATAGGTCTGATGTTTTGGAGTGTGGCCGAGCCGGTGGCCTACTTCACCGGCTGGTATGAGACGCCGCTCGGCGTTGAGCCGAACACACCCGAGGCGGCCAAGTTGGCCTTGGGTGCCACCATGTTCCACTGGGGTCTGCACCCCTGGGCCATCTATGGTGTGGTCGCCCTTTCGCTGGCTTTTTTCGCCTACAACAAGGGTATGCCTCTCTCTATCCGCTCCATCTTCTATCCCCTGCTGGGTGACAGAGCCTGGGGCTGGGCGGGTCACATCGTCGATATCCTCGCCGTGTTGGCGACCCTGTTTGGCCTGGCAACTTCGCTAGGACTCGGGGCGCAGCAGGCCGCCAGTGGTATCCACCACGTGTTTGGTTTGGATGCCGGTCTTGGGCTGCAGATGATAGTGATTGTCGGCGTGACCCTGCTCGCCGTAGTCTCTGTGGTGCGCGGCATCGACGGTGGCGTTAAGGTGATCAGTAATATCAATATGATTGTCGCCTTCCTGCTGCTTATCTTAGTGGCCATGATCGGCTACGCCGTGAGTCTGGGCACCATTCCCACCACCCTGATGGCCTATGTGGAGAACATCATTCCCCTGAGTAATCCTCACGGCCGTACCGATGAGGCCTGGTTCCAGGGCTGGACGGTATTCTATTGGGCCTGGTGGATCTCCTGGTCGCCTTTTGTGGGCATGTTTATCGCCAGGGTCTCTAAGGGCCGAACAGTGCGTGAGTTTATTACCGCAGTGCTGCTGGTACCCACGGCTGTGACCCTTATTTGGATGTCGGTATTTGGCGGTATGGCAATCGATCAAGTGGTCAATAAGGTGGGCGAGCTGGGTGAGAAAGGCCTGACCGATGTGCCGCTGGCCATGTTCCAGATGTTCGATGTATTACCCTTCGGCACTCTGCTATCCATCATCGCCGTAGTGCTGGTATTGGTGTTCTTCATCACCTCGTCGGATTCCGGCTCTCTGGTGATCGACAGCATTACCGCCGGCGGCAAGATAGACGCGCCCGTACCGCAACGTGTGTTCTGGGCGCTGTTGGAAGGTGCGATTGCCATGGCACTGCTGTGGATTGGCGGCACTGGGGCGATTCAGGCCTTGCAGGCCGGAGCTATCTCTACCGCGCTACCCTTTACCGTGATTCTGTTGCTGATGTGTGTCAGCCTGCTCAAGGGGATGCGTACCGAGCGCTTCTAAAGCCGAGTCGGTTAAAGCAAACAAAAGAGGCGGCCTGGCCGCCTTTTTTATTGCCAAAAATCCTTGATTGGACGGCTGGGGTCGAAGTGATGAGCGACCTGTGCCTGCAGCAGCTCGGCGGTGGCGATGGCATCGGTCAGGGCGTTGTGCGGTGGATAGCTGGGCAGGCCGTATCTCGAGCGGCTTTGTCCCAGCCTTACCGAGCCCGGCTTCTCGCCTTTGAGACGATTGAGCAGGCCTCCATGCTGGCGATTCTGTATGTCGGTTTCCAGTGCCATGGTGTCTATCACGGGAAATTCTATCCCCTGCCGAATACGGTTGATCAGTGCCCGTTCCAGGAAGCGTCGCTCTATCTCTTGATAGTGCACCACCATGATCTTACCCGTCATCTGCTGCAGTACCTGTTCGAAGATGGCGGAAAAATCCGGTGCGTCCAGTATGTCGTTGTGGGTGATGCCGTGGATGATCACCGACTCCTCGGCCAGCTGTTCCCTGGGTCTTACCGTCCAGTGCTTGGCGCGGTTGAGAAAGATGCGCCGTAGATTGAAGGGCACTGTGCCTATGCTGACGATGTCATCCTTGTCGACATTCAGGCCCGTGGTCTCGAAATCCATGGCCAGAAACTCTATCTCCGCCAGCGGGGTGTCGGGATCGGGCAGGCCACCCATGTAGTACTGGCGCAAGCCTTCATGCTCAGTGGTCTTGAGTCTCTGCTCAAACTTACCGGGCCAGTCGATGCTAGGCGGTGAGAGTAGCTTCTTCAGCATCTTGGCCTCACTTAAACTGATTGCTGGCGTTGTAGCGGAACTTGAGGAAGTTCTGGGCGTTACTCAAGATCTGAAACGCATCCTTTAGGTTACGCCGCTCGAAGTCGGACAGATTTTCCGGTTCAATGTTGTTGTCGGGATCTATGCCTTGCTCCACATCAAAAGCCTGATGACGGATACGCACCATGGAGATGAACTCCATGGCATCGCGCAGATCCTGGGCACGGCCCTTGGGAAGAATATTGGCGTCTATGATGTCGTCTAGGCGCTCGAAGGAGTTGCGAGAGCGTGAGCCCACCGCCAGGGCGTGTACCCGGATCAGATCCGCCAGCGGCGCCGTGCCGCGTCGCTTGAGGTTGATGGAGTTGTTATGGCGGCCATCTTTCTCCATCACGAAGTCTTTGAAGAAGCCCAGTGGTGGAGTGCGGTTGAGGGCGTTGCGGGCCAGGCAGGCCAGGAAGCGGTTGTTCTTGCGTGCCCGGCGTACGATGAAACCGTTGAGCTGCTCGGCCCACTTGAGGCGGCCATAGACGCCGTCGAGATCGAAGAAGATGGAGGCGTTAAGCAGGGCCTTGGGATTGGGGTCGTCAATCCAGTCGGCGAAACAGGCTTCCCACTCCTTGCGGGTCATGCGCCACATAGGGTTGGTGGCCATGATATCGCCGGTGCAGTAGCTGTAGCCGCAGCGATCCAGGGCGTCGCAGACAAACTGGGCCAGCTGGCTGAAGTAGTCGTCGTGTTTGGCCTTGTCGAAGCTGTCATCGAGTATGATGGCATTGTCCTGATCGGTGACGATCAGCTGCTCGTCGCGGCCCATGGAGCCGAGAGCCAGAAAGCAGTAGGGGATGGGCGGCGGTCCGAGTTTCTCTTCGGCCATTTCGAGTATGCGCTGCTTGAAGCTACGGCCGATCACCGACATGGCGCTGCCCACCATGTGGGAGTTGGCATCCTCGTTGACCAGACGCACGAAGCTGTCTTTGACCTGGGCAGAAAGCGTCGCCAGATCTTCTAGGCTCTGCTGCTGAAAGATGCTGCTGACCAGCAGCAGTGAATTCTGTGACTCGTATCTGACGATATCCGTGGCTTCTATGATGCCTATGGGCTTGCGTCCCTTGCATACCGGCAGATGGTGCACGTTGTAGCGCAGCATGGTGAGCATGGCCTCGTAGACATAGGCGTTGTGATCTAGGGTGATCACCTCTGCACTCACCACGCTGGCCAGTTCGGTGGCCGGGTCGATGCCTTCGGCGACGACCCGGGTGCAGAGATCCCTGTCGGTGATGATCCCCAGCAGGGGCGATACATCGGATTCCTCATCGTCCAAGACGTCCGGATCGATCACCAGCAGCGAGGAGACATTCTCCTGGGCCATTCGGATGGCCGCCTGCTGTATGCTCTCATCTTTATGGATCACCGGGGCATCTCGGGTCAGCAGGGTCTTCACCTTGGAGGTGGTCAGGTCATTTTGGTCGCTGGAGTTAGATACCGTCTGGCGCAGGCGTGCGCTGTCTTCCACCTCGACGAAGTCGGCAAAGGTATCGTGCTGCTCATAGAGTTCCTGGAAGATCGCCTCGGGAATGCAATAGACCAGGGTATCCTCTATCGCCTTGACGGGGAAACGCACCTTGTTGTTGGTCAGCAGGCCCATCTGGCCGAAGAGATCGCCGCTGTCCAGGCGGTTATAGAGCTCGCCCTTGCGTCGATAGACCTCCACCACGCCGCTGCGCACCATGTAGAGGTCATGGATATGATCGCCGAAGTGGATGATGGGGGTGTCTTGGCGATAGTAGGCGATCTCCACATGGCGACTGACCATGCTGACCACCTCTTCGGGCAGGGCGTTAAACGGGGGATACTGGACTAAGAAGTTTTGGATCTCGTTTAACTCTGCTTCCATCGGCTTGCCTGTAGATGTTTTGCTATTACCCTACATACTACCCCATAGCACAGGCTTTGTAAGGCGATGAAGCCAAAAGATTTCGGGCTAATGGGCCGTCCACAGCATCTGACCACACTGGCTGAGATCATAGCCGCCGAGTTGCGCGGCGAGCTGTCGGGTCTGGGTGCTGCCCAGTATCTCGAACAGCGCCTGAAGCTGACGTCTGAAGTAGATCCCCTGTGGCATCACGAAGTCGAAAGACTCGGTCACCAGAGGCACGAAGCTCAGACCGCTCTCCAGCGCCACAGACTGGCAGCCGAAGCCTATGTCGGCCTCGTTGCGGGCGATGAAGCCTGCCAGCTCACGCTCGCTGTAGGCGGTGATTTGGGGATTGAGCTGCTCTATGCTGGCACCTTGTTTGATCAGCCAGTGTTCCAGATGCTGCTGGCTACCGGCACCTGCCTGGCGTCCCACCCAGCGCCAGGGCAGACCTATCACCTTCTCCTCCTCCTGGCATCTGTGGTGCATCTCGCTGCGCATCATCAGCCCCTGCTGACGGGTATAGCCGTGTACCATCACCCACTGCTGGTGGTTAGGGTAGCCCTTTAACAGGGCCGGGTGGCGAATGTTACGCTCTTCCACATTGCCCCAATGCAGGGTGCAGACGTCGGCATAGCCGCGAGACAAGAGGTCTAGCCCCATGCGAGAGCCTGTGGAGCTGTAGCTGATCAGGTCACTCTTGCCTATCTTGGACATGAGACGGGCCACCAACATGGAGAGCAGGGGATCGTCGCTGCCCGTGATATGCATGCGATCCGACAACATGCCACTGTGGCAGGAGTCCATGACCCAACGATCTATCAGTATCTTGGGAAACAGCCACTTACCCGTCACCTTGGTGGCGGGCAATATGCGGTCGTTGGCCATGGAGTAGACCTTCTTCTCATTCAGGTCGAGATACTCGGCGACCTGTTTGGCGCTCATGTAGACGAGTTCGCTGGGTTCAGTCATGGATAGTCCTTTAAACCTTTGCCGTTAACCTAGGTTGCGTTTCGGCGGCGTGGCATCAAATTCGATATTTTCCGCACCATGGTAGATGAGGAAGTGGCGCCCCTTGGCGCGGGCGATCATGGTGATCCCCAGCTTCTGGGCCAGCTCCAGTCCCATCTGGGTGGCACCGCTGCGCGACAGCAGGACAGGGATCCCCATCTTGGCCACCTTGATCACCATCTCAGAGGTGAGACGCCCAGTTGTGTAGAACAGCTTGTTGCCGCCACCTTGCTGCTTGAGCCACATCTCGCCGGCCAGTGTATCTACCGCGTTATGGCGGCCGACATCTTCGACGAAGCCGATGATCTGATCGCCCTCACACAGGCCACAACCATGCACGGCGCCGGCATTCTTATAGGTCTCGTTGTAGGTGCTGATGTTATTGAGCAGGCTATAGAGCATGCTCTGTTTCAGCCTTGGGGTCGGCAGGCGAATATCTTCGACGCCATCCATGAAGCCGCCATAGACTGTGCCCTGGCCGCAACCTGTGGTCACCGTCTTCTCCGCCAGCTTCTCTTCCAGGTGTGCGGTCGACTCCTTGGTGAGCACCGCCGCCGAGTTAACCCCCCAATCCACGATCACAGACTCTAGCTGTTCGACATCGCTGATGAAGCCCTGATTCTTCAGGTAGCCCAGTGCCAACGCCTCGGGACGGGCACCGAGTGTCATCAGGGTCACTATGGGACGCCAGTTCAGGTAGAGGGTGAGGGGACGTTCACAGGCGATATACTTGTCGACCACTTCGCCCTGCTCGTTGATGGCCTTCACGGCCATGGTGAGGGGGGCATCGGCCTGGGTCTTGACCAGTGTGGGGTGTTTATAACTTGTCATTGCTCTCGTCTTGTTGCATTGGGGGCGCACTGAGCATAGCAAGTATCGTTCCCATGCAATGATTTCGAGTGTAAATGCGTGATCCAGGCGCCGACTTTGTGAGATGTCGCCCTTTTCTGTCCCGGCCAAAATGGCTTTTAGGACAAATTGTCCTACGCTTGTTAGGGATTTGATGATCCAGTTCAAACTATTCCCCTTCTGGCGATGGCATGTAAATTGCTTTGGTAGGTCTATCGCTAACCCAATGCCCGGCGAATCAGCAATACGCCGGCCTGCTAGGCAAAACGGAGACGCAATGCAACATACCGAAAGTCAATGGCCCATGTATGTCTCACTGAAGAAGGTGGAGAAACAGGTGGGGCGCTGGACCGCTGAAAGTTGGGAGTTAGATCAGATAGTCCCAGCCACTCAGCCCGCGCCTGCCGGGGCCCACATCGTCATGCTGGAGCTCTACAAAGATGAGCGCGGTAGCTACCGCATCAACCTGGATATGGATAATGCCATGCTCTACGTGGTGTGCGACGAGTTGGAAGATGGTACCTGGGTACCCGCCTATATCTCGGCAGACCAAAATGTCGCAGCCGGTTGCCTGGAAGGGGACACGCCTGTGCTGAACTTCCCTATGCCTAAGGCGATCGCCTGTTGGATCGAGGCCTTCATCACCCGTCACGGCGAGGTGGAGATCTGCGCCCATAGGCGCAAGCATGTTAATCGTCGTAAGAACGAGGGGCCGAGTACCAATCCGGATAGGGGGCTGGTGTCCTGATGAGTGATAAACCAAGCGGACTCTTCGCACGCTGGACCCAGCGTCGTCAGCAGGTGCAGGCCGAGGAAGAGGCGGCGCGCCTGGCCGAACAGGAGCAGGAGCCAACTATCGAGCCTTCGGTTGAGGCCGAAGTAGCAGAGGTTAACGAGCCGAGCGACCAAGCCCCTGGCGAAGAGAAGAAGATACTGACCGCCGAGGATCTACCGGATCCCGAGAAGATAGAGGTGGGTGGCAGTTTCGCCAGTTTCATGGCCGACAATGTCGACCCAGAGGCCAAGACGGCGGCCCTGAGAGCCCTGTGGAAACAGCCTCACTATAACGAGATCGATGGCCTGCTGGAATACGCCCTGGACTATACGGATCAGCCCAAGTTGACCGCCGAGGTCTCGGCCGAATTAGCCAAGAAGGTCTTCAGGCATCTGACTAAGGATGAAGAGGCGGCGGAGGCTGGTGCCGACGCGGCTGAAACACAGCTGGCGCAGCAGGAAAACGGTGCGCCACAGGCCGAGGACAATTTGGACAGGGCATCCGAGGAGGTGCCCCAAAATGAACCAGAATTACAGGCATCAACCAAGCCACCTGTTGTTTAAGGTAAGTTTAGAGTGCTTTTAAATCCATAAATTTGGTACGTGAATTGCTGTATTAACCGCAATTAACAACGAGTTAGATAATCGTTGAATTCAGGGTGAAGCTGGCGCAACAAGCGCATGCCGTTAGAGCACAACAGCCACCCGGCTGATACAGCAGCCAAATACTGCTTAGGAACGCAATGTGAGCATGCATTTAGAGACGAGCGACAATTTGGCCCACCTGAAACAGGTGCGCCAGCAAGTGTTGGGGCAGACACAAATTCTGCAGAACCTGATCCCTCCCACAGTGAGTTACACCACAGAGGGCAATGTGTTGGTCATTGGCCCCGAAGATCTGGCACGTCTGGCGGCCGACAAGCTGACCAACATGGGTCAGCGCGCCATTCTGGCCAACGAATCGATCACCAGCCAGGATGAAGAACACCTGGAGAAGGTGATGAACGCCGCCGAAGATGTCGAGAGCTATTACAACAAGCTCATCGAGATCAAAGGCTTCCTTGGCCAGTTCCAGGTGAAGGTGGAGCATGATGATGGCACTGCCGATCTCAGCCTGGTGGCCATTCGTAAGGCCCATTTCGATCTTATCCTCGACCTGAGCCAGTCTCCCTGCATCAACCTCGAGATGCTGCCACCGGGTTATTTCTACGTGGGGCAGGATGAGGCCAAGTTGATGGATGCCATCGCCCAGCTGCCCGAGTTGATCGGCGAGTTCGACAAGCCTCGCTACGTCAAGGTGAACAGCGATATCTGTGCTCACCACAGAAACGGCATAGATGGCTGCAACCGTTGCCTCAACTTCTGTCCGGCCGATGCCATTGCCAGCGTAGATCACAAGATAGAGATCGACCCTTACCTCTGCCATGGTGCGGGTAGCTGTACCAATGCCTGTCCAACGGGAGCCATCAGCTACGACCTGCCGACGCCACAGGCGCTGCACTCCTACCTGAACAAGCTGGTGACACGTTTTCGCAGTGCGGCGCAGACCGCCCCCGTGATTTTGTTCCACGATGCCAGCCTGGGTGCCTCACTGATTAGCGACGAGCTGCCAGGTGCCATCTTGCCGGTAGAACTCGAGGAGATCACCGTCGCCAGCATGGATCACTGGATGGCGGCTTTGGCCTGGGGCGCACGTCAGATCTTAGTGCTCAACACTGAGGCCACCGCGCCGACCCTGACTCAGATGCTCAACGGTGAGCTTAAGCTGGCCAACGAGATCCTCGACGAGATGGGGCAACCCCAGCGAGTGAGTGTGATTGAGGCCAAGCAGATTGCCGAGCTAGCCGCGTTGATCGAGCCGAGCGCCAGCTGGCCTGTGATAGTGCCGGGTGAATTCGCTGCCACCACTAAGCGTGAAACCCTCTATGCGGCTATCGATCACCTCAACAGCCAGGCGGCCTCTACCGATGCCTGCCTGAGCAAGAGCAATATTCCTTACGGCAAGGTGAGTGTTAACACAGATAACTGCACCTTGTGTCTCTCCTGTGTGTCGACCTGTCCTACCCAGGCGCTGACCGACGGCGGCGACAAGCCGGCGCTCTATTTTGTCGAGCAGGCCTGTGTGCAGTGCGGCCTGTGTGAGTCGGCCTGTCCGGAGAAGGTGATCAGCCTGACACCACAGATTAATTTCGATGCGGCGGCCCGTCAGAGCCGTCAAACCCTGAATGAGGAGGCCCCGTTCGAATGTATTCGTTGTGGTACCCCATTCGCCACCCAATCCATGGTGCAACGGATGCTGGATGTAGTCGGCGGACACAGTGCCTTTAGCGCGAATACCGAGCGTCTGAAGATGTGTAGCGACTGCCGGGTAAAAGACATGTTTGAAGACATACTTCAAGATCCTGAAAAGCAACTGCGATAAGAGTTTAGCCATGACCGAATTAGTAAGAGAAGTATCAGAAAACGATCAGTTAAGAGCCGATATCTACCAGCTTTTGGCGGCACTTTTACGCAAGCAGCCAAGTGCTGAACTGTTGCAGTTCCTTTCCACCCTGGAGATAGATGCCGACGATGACAGCGATATGACCAAGGCCTGGTTAGCGCTGAAATTGGCGGCGGGTCAGTTTACCCCCGAGCAGCTGGAAGATGAGTATTTCAACATCTTCCTCGGCGTCGGTAGCGGTGAGATCTTGCCCTATGGCAGCTGGTTTATGACGGGCTCGCTGATGGACAAGCCGCTGGCCCTGCTCAGACAGGATCTGGCGCAGCTGGGTTTCGAGCGCAGCGAAGAGGTGAAGGAGCCGGAAGATCACGTGGCCGCCCTGTGTGAGGTGATGGGCACCTTGATCCTGGAGGCGCCGGGCTTCCGCCAATTGGCCTTTTATCAGCGCCATATCGGCAGCTGGATCGATCGCTTCTGCGACCATCTTGGACGGGCGCCAAGCGCGGCCTTCTACGCCACTGTGGCGCAGCTGGCCAAGGCGTTTTTCGTTATCGAAGCCAATGAGTTTGAACAACTTAAGTTAGATATTCCGGTGAACTGCCCCGGCAGCGAGGCGGAGAAGATTGAACCAACAGCCAGCGAACTCGCGTCCTAGGCTGTGGTTTAGCTTTGATGTCGGCGCCAGCGCGCCGACATACTGAAACCGAGGGGCAACCCTCACCAAGCGTCGGGTTCTGGTCTTAGTGTTAACCGGCTGAAAGCTGGGTTGACCGAGATGATGAGACTAGGGCCCAAATTGAGTCAACATCAAGGAGACACTATGAAGAAGCAAGCTTCCGATATGGGTCGTCGTCAATTGCTAAAAGCATTAGCCCTGGGCAGTGCAGCGGGTGCCGTGGCAACCGTGAGCGGCCAGGCTGCGGCAGCAACGCCTGCACCTCAAAAAGATGCAGCGCACGGCGATGGTTACCACGAGACAGATCATATTCGTAGTTATTACGCGTCTTTACGTACCAAGTAAGCCTTGGACGAGTAATTACGCAGTAATTCAATAACATTAGGAGAGTGTGTGATGCGATTAACCCGCAAAACAGACCAGGCAGAAGTCGCTAAAAAGCCTGCCCTAGGTCTAAGTCGTCGTCAGTTCCTTCAGTCTGCAGGTCTTGCTACTGGTGGTATTGCCGCGGCCTCTATGCTTGGCGCTGGAATGATGCGCAAAGCCGAAGCGAAAGAAGTGCCACATGATGCGCCAACCGAAGTGAAGCGTACCATCTGTTCTCACTGTTCAGTGGGCTGTGGTATTTATGCCGAAGTGCAAAATGGCGTGTGGACAGGTCAGGAACCTGCTTTCGATCATCCATTCAATGCCGGCGGTCACTGTGCCAAGGGTGCGTCTCTGCGTGAGCACGGCCATGGCGAGAAGCGCCTCAAGTACCCCATGAAGCTCGAAGGCGGTAAGTGGAAGCGTATCTCTTGGGATCAGGCTATCGAGGAAGTCGGTCAGAAGGCACTGGATATCCGTAAGGAGTCTGGCCCGGATTCAATCTTCTTCATGGGTAGTGCTAAGTTCTCTAACGAGCAGGCGTATCTCTACCGTAAATTCGCTGCCATGTGGGGCACCAACAACGTCGACCACTCGGCACGTATTTGTCACTCTACCACTGTAGCCGGTGTTGCTAACACCTGGGGCTATGGTGCGCAAACCAACTCGTTCAACGATATCCGCAACGCCAAGGCGATGATGTTTATCGGTTCTAACCCTTCTGAAGCCCACCCGGTTGCCATGCAACACATTCTGGAAGGTAAAGAGCGCGGCGCGAAAATTATCGTTGTCGATCCTCGTTTCACCCGTACTGCGGCTAAGGCCGACGAGTACGTGCATATTCGCCCAGGTACCGATATTCCTTATATCTATGGTCTGCTGTGGCATATTTTCGAAAACAAGTGGGAAGACCAGACCTTCATCGACCAGCGTGTCTACGGCATGGAGCGCATTCGCGAAGCTGCCGCTAAATGGACCCCTGAAGAAGTTGAAAACGTAGTTGGTGTGCCTAAAGAGCAGATGTACCGTGTGGCCAAGACGCTGGCCGAGACTAAGCCTGGCACCATAGTCTGGTGTATGGGTGGTACTCAGCACCACATAGGTAATGCCAACACCCGTGCTTACTGTATCCTGCAGCTGGCGCTGGGCAACATGGGCGTATCGGGCGGCGGTACTAACATCTTCCGTGGTCACGATAACGTACAGGGTGCTACCGACTTCGGTCTGCTGTTCGATACCCTGCCTGGTTACTATGGCCTCAAGACAGGTTCTTGGAAGCACTGGTGTAACGTGTGGGATCTGGACTATGAGTGGGTCAAGGCTCGCTTCGACCAGGAACAACGCCTGGGTCAGGATCCTATGACCTCTACCGGTATTCCTTGTTCTCGTTGGCACGACGGCGTGCTGGAAGACAAGTCTAAGATCGCCCAGAAAGACAACATCCGTATGTCCTTCTTCTGGGGTCAGTCGGTCAACACAGAGACCCGTGGCCGTGAGGTGCGTGAAGCACTGAACAAGATGGACACTGTGGTGGTAGTGGATCCATTCCCTACCATGGCGGGCGTCATGCATACCCGTAAAGACGGTGTCTACCTGCTACCGGCGGCGACTCAATTTGAGACCTATGGTTCGGTATCCGCCTCTAACCGCTCACTGCAGTGGCGTTCACAGGTTATCGAGCCGCTGTTCGAGTCTAAGCCTGACCACGTCATCATGTACAAGCTGGCGAAGAAGTGGGGCATAGAGAAAGAACTGTGTAAGCATATCAAGGTGAATGGCGATGAGCCGTTGATCGAAGATATCGTCCGCGAATACAACAAGGGTATGTGGACCATTGGTTACACAGGCCAGAGCCCAGAGCGTCTGAAGATGCACCAGGAAAACTGGGGCACCTTCGACATCAAGAGCCTGGAAGCACCGGGTGGCCCAGCTAAGGGCGAAACCTATGGTCTGCCTTGGCCATGTTGGGGCACACCTGAGATGAAGCACCCAGGTACCCAGATCCTCTACCGTACCGACCGTGAAGTCCGCTTTGGTGGTGGTAACTTCCGTGCCCGTTACGGTGTTGAGCACAATGGCAACAACATCTTGGCCGAAGGCTCTTACTCTAAGGGCAGCGAGATCAAGGATGGTTACCCAGAGTTCACCGACAAGATGCTTAAGCAGCTTGGCTGGTGGGACGACCTGACTGCCGAAGAGAAAGCGGCTGCCGAAGGTAAGAACTGGAAGACAGATATCTCTGGTGGTATCCAGCGTGTCGCCATTAAGCACGGCTGTATTCCATTTGGTAACGCCAAGGCCCGTTGTATCGTGTGGAACTTCCCGGATGATATTCCGGTTCACCGTGAGCCTCTGTATACGCCTCGTCGTGATCTGGTGTCTAAGTACCCAACCTACGATGACCGTATGGTTGCGCGTCTTCCTACCCTGTACAAGTCTATTCAGGATCAGGACTTTGCCAAAGAATTCCCACTCGCCTTGACCTCTGGTCGTCTGGTTGAGTACGAGGGCGGTGGTGAAGAGACACGTTCTAACCCTTGGTTGGCTGAATTACAGCAAGAGATGTTCATCGAGATCAACCCTGCCGATGCGGCGGATCGTGGTCTACGTGATGGCGATGTCGTTTGGGTTCACAGCCCAGAAGGCGCCAAGATCAAGGTGCAGGCAATGGTGACACCGCGTGTGATTGAAGGCGAGTGTTTCATGCCGTACCACTTCGCGGGTATGTTCGAAGGCGAGAGCCTAGAGAAGAGCTACCCAGAAGGTACAGTGCCTTACATCATTGGTGAATCGGCCAACACAGTATTGACCTATGGCTATGACGTCGTGACTCAGATGCAAGAGACTAAGTCTAGCTTGTGTCAGATCACCAAAGCCTAACGCAACTTGATGAGGAGATAAGCCATTATGGCAGTCATGAAATTTCTATGTGACACCAAACGCTGCATCGAGTGTAACGGTTGCGTCACAGCATGTAAGAACGAAAACGATTCCGCTCTCGAGTGGGGTATCCAACGCCGTCGCGTCGTGACCATCAACGATGGTCAACCCGGTGAAGCCTCGATCTCTGTGGCTTGTATGCACTGTACCGACGCCCCTTGTCAGGCCGTTTGCCCAGCAAACTGCTTCTACAAGACGGAAGATGGCCTAACGCTACACAACAAAGATACCTGTATCGGTTGTGGTTACTGCCTATACGCCTGCCCATTCGGTGCGCCTCAGTTCCCTAAGAAGAGCACCTTTGGCAGCCGCGGCAAGATGGATAAGTGTACTTTCTGTGCCGGTGGCCCAGAAGAGACCTTCTCCGATGCGGAGCGTAAGAAGTACGGCGCTAACCGTCTGGCCGAGGGTAAGTTACCTATGTGTGCCGAGCTTTGTTCGACCAAGGCGCTGCTCGCCGGTGATGCGGAAGTGGTTTCCAACATCTACCGTGAGCGTATCGCGGCCCGTGGTAACCCTAATGCGATCTGGGGTTATACCCCTAAGACTGGCGTTTAAAGTGAATAGTACCGTAAGCCCTCGGGCTTACGGTCTGTAAAGGAGTGACTATGTTATTAAAATCACTGCGCAGCCTATTCACTGTGTTGTTATTGCCATTGGTCTTGGCAATGGGCTTAGGTCTGACGACGTCAGCCTACGCCGTTGACGAACAGACCAGTCAACAGATGGCCAATACCAGCGACGCTGAGTTATGGAAAGCCGTGAAGTCAGGAGACAAGGGATACACCACAGCCAAGGGCGTGGAGACTGGGGTCATGATTAACGTGTCTGCCATCGAAGGCACTAACGTTAAGAATGACTATCTCACCCCTGTGATGGCACTGGCCGTTTGTGGTGTGTTCGGTGCTTTCTTGATCTTCTATCTGGTGAATGGTCCTTCAAAGCTAAGTCATGGTTTCTCTGGCAAGATGGTATTGCGCTGGACCAAGGCCGATCTTTGGATTCACTGGGTGATGGCACTTTCCTGCCTGGCGTTGATCTTTACCGGTCTTAACATCATGTTGGGTAAGCATGTGCTGCAACCCTATGTGGGCACAGGTATTTGGGGGTCGCTGATATACGGCAGCAAGACGATCCACGATTATGCGGGTCCCTTGTTCATCGTGGCTTGGGCCATCTGTGTGGTTAAATGGATGCCGTTGCAGACATTTAAGCTGTATGACCTTAAGTGGTTCCTGGTGGTTGGTGGTTACATCAACTTCGGTCCCTTCAAGGGTAAGCACCCAGACAGCGGCTTCGCCAACGCTGGTGAGAAGATGTGGTTCTGGACACTGACCCTGTTCGGTCTCTTCATCGGGGTTTCCGGCATCATGCTGGTAATGCCTGGGCTCGAACTGCCACGTGAAGCCTCCATGGCGGCACTGCTGGTTCACGGCCTCAGCGCCATCATCATCATCGCCTTTACGATCGTCCACATCTGGATGGCGACCGTATTGAGTGAAGGTGGTATGGAGTGCATGAAGTCGGGCTACTGTGACGAGAACTGGGCGGTACAGCACCACAACCTTTGGTATGACGAGATCAAAGAGAACGGTACTCTTACATACAGAGACTAGGCTCTCAAAGAATAGCCGCTTTAGCTTGAACGAAAGCGCATAAACGAAACACCCCACCTGGCTGCCTGGCGGGGTGTTTTTTATGGTGGATCTTGCTAGCTATCAGACTAACCTTTTATTTGCAATAACAACAACTTCATTACATCTAATGCCTCTCGGTTTTGCCCGTTTTTGGCGATAGTCATCATTCGTCTACTGGTAAAGTATGACAGGCTTAACACTTTGGTCATTTATTCAATTTTTCCGCGTACCTACCCCTGTTCAGATCAATATCTCAGCTTCATTTCTTCCTTATATTGCAACGGCAATTAATCGGATGTTTTTAAAAAATATAGCATTTTTACCAATTAGCCACCTGTAAATAACATTGGGTTAACTCGTGTTGCGGTGGCGAGTTTGAATAGATCATCCCTACTAATCGAAACTTCCTATTCCTCTAGGAGCAAGAATGAAGAAGCAACAGCCCGATCTGAATCGTAGATCTCTGCTGAAAGCACTCACCATAGGTGGTACGGCCGGTGTGGCCATCGCCGCAAGCGGTGTGAGTGTTGCCAATGCAACAGAAAGTAAATCTCAAGAAAAACATGCCGATGGCTACCATGAAACTGCACATATCCGCAGTTATTACAATAGCTTGCGTAGCTAATTAGGAGAATTTGAGCGATGAAGTTAACGCGCAAAACAAATGAGGCAGTCGCTGCGGCCAAGCCAAGCTTAGGCATCAGCCGTCGTCAATTTATGAAGCATGCGGGTATCACTACCGGTGGTATCGCGGCAGCCTCTCTTCTCGGTACCGGCATGATGCGCCGCGCCGAAGCGAAAGATATTCCACACGATGCACCTATCGAGATCAAGCGCACAGTATGTAGTGCCTGTGCGGTCGGTTGTGGTCTGTACGCCGAAGTACAAAATGGTGTCTGGACGGGTCAGGAGCCTGCATTCGATCACCCATTCAACGCCGGTGGTCACTGTGCCAAAGGGGCTGCGCTGCGTGAACACGGTCACGGCGAGAAGCGTCTTAAGTACCCGATGAAGCTGGTCGACGGCAAGTGGAAGAAGCTCTCTTGGGAGCAGGCCTTCAACGAAGTTGGAGACAAGATGCAGAGCATTCGTCAAGAGTCTGGTCCAGATTCACTCTATTTCATGGGTAGTGCCAAGTTCTCTAACGAAGGCTGCTACATGTACCGTAAATTTGCGGCCATGTGGGGTACCAACAACGTCGACCACTCCGCACGTATCTGTCACTCTACCACTGTAGCCGGTGTTGCTAACACCTGGGGTTATGGTGCGCAAACCAACTCTTTCAACGATATCCAGAACGCCAACGCGATCTTCTTTATCGGTTCAAACCCTGCCGAGGCACACCCTGTTGCCATGCAGCATATCTTGATCGCTAAAGAGAAGAACAACGCTAAGATCATCGTGGTCGACCCACGTTTCTCTCGCACCGCAGCTCACTCTGATCTGCACTGTGCACTGCGTCCTGGTACCGATATTCCTTTCATTTACGGTATGTTGTGGCACATCTTCGAAAACGGCTGGGAAGATAAGACCTTCATCCAGCAGCGCGTGTTCGAGATGGACACCATCCGTGAAGAGGTGAAGAAGTTCCCACCACAAGAAGTGGCCAACATCACTGGCGTGAGCGAAGAGCAGGTTTACCAAGCGGCTAAGCTGATGGCCGAAAACCGTCCTGGTACTGTGGTTTGGTGTATGGGTGGTACCCAGCACCACGTAGGTAACGCTAACACCCGTGCCTACTGTATCTTGCAGCTTGCACTGGGCAACATGGGCGTTTCTGGCGGCGGTACTAACATCTTCCGTGGTCACGATAACGTACAGGGCGCGACCGACCTGGGTCTGCTGTTCGATACCCTGCCTGGATACTACGGCCTGAAGACAGGTTCTTGGAAGCACTGGTCACACGTTTGGGATCTGGATTTCGACTGGGTTAAGGGTCGTTTCGACCAGAACGAATACCTGGGTCGCATCCCAATGAATACTCCTGGTATTCCGTGTTCTCGTTGGCACGACGGCGTATTAGAGACGCCTGAGAAGCTGGCGCAGAAAGATCGCGTACGCATGGCCTTCTTCTGGGGACAATCTGTCAACACAGAAACCCGTCAGCGCGAGGTGCGTGACGCCCTGGATAAGATGGATACCGTTGTGGTTGTGGATCCATTCCCAACAATGGCGGGTGTCATGCATCGTCGTAAGAATGGTGTCTACCTACTACCTGCGGCGACTCAGTTCGAGACCGAAGGTTCGGTATCTAACTCTGGCCGTAGCCAGCAGTGGCGTGAGAAGGTGATCGAGCCACTATTCGAATCTAAGACAGATATCGAGATCATGTATCGCCTGTCGCAGAAGCTAGGCTTCGACAAGGAATACACCAAGCGCATCGCGAAAGATGCCAAAGATATGCTAGTGATCGAAGACATCACCCGCGAGATCAACCGCGGTATGTGGACCATTGGTATGTCTGGCCAGAGCCCAGAGCGTCTGAAGCTGCACACCCAAAACTGGGGCACCTTCAGCAACAAGACGCTCGAGGCCGAAGGCGGCCCAGCCAAGGGCGACACCTATGGTCTGCCATGGCCATGTTGGGGTACACCAGAGCAGAAACACCCTGGCACCCAGATCCTCTACAACACACACAAGCACGTGCTGGAAGGCGGTGGTAACTTCCGTGCCCGTTATGGCGTCGAGTACCAAGGCAAGAACCTGCTGGCCGAAGGCAGCTTCTCTAAGGGTGCCGAGATTCAGGATGGTTACCCTGAGTTCAGCGACAAGCTGCTTAAGCAACTTGGCTGGTGGGACGATCTGACCGCCGAAGAGAAAGCCGAAGCCGAAGGCAAGAACTGGAAGACCGACCTTTCTGGTGGTATCCAGCGTGTGGCCATGAAGCACGGTTGTATCCCATTTGGTAACGCTAAGGCCCGCTGTATCGTGTGGACCTTCCCGGATCAAGTGCCTGTACACCGTGAGCCGCTGTACACGCCGCGCCGCGATCTCGTGTCTAAGTACCCAACATACGACGACATGCAGGTTCATCGTCTGCCTACGCTGTACAAGTCTATTCAAGAGAAAGACACGGCAACTAAGTACCCACTGGGTCTGACCTCGGGTCGTCTGGTTGAGTACGAGGGTGGTGGTGAAGAGTCTCGTTCTAACCCATGGTTGGCCGAGCTGCAACAAGAGATGTTTGTTGAGATCAACCCAGGCGATGCAGCCGATCGCGGTATCCGCAACGGCGACACTGTATGGCTGGAAGGCGCCGAAGGCGGCCGCATCAAGATCAAGGCCATGGTGACCCCTCGCGTTAAGCCTGGCGTGACCTGGATGCCATACCACTTCGCCGGTGTGATGCACGGTGAGAGCCTAGAGAATAACTATCCAGAAGGTACTGTGCCTTATGTGATTGGTGAGTCTGCAAACACGGCATTGACCTATGGTTATGACCCTGTCACGCAGATGCAAGAGACCAAAGCGTCGCTTTGTCAGATCACTAAAGCTTAAGTATCGGGAGATTTGCCATTATGGCTACAATGAAATTTTTATGTGATACCAAGCGCTGCATTGAATGTAACGGTTGTGTCACGGCATGTAAGAACGAAAACGACTCTGCGCTCGAGTGGGGTATTCAACGTCGCCGCGTGGTGACCATCAATGACGGTCAGCCTGGCGAGTCCTCTATCTCTGTGGCGTGTATGCACTGTACCGACGCCCCTTGTCAGGCGGTTTGTCCGGCAAACTGCTTCTACAAGACGGAAGATGGTCTGACGCTGCACAACAAAGATACCTGTATCGGTTGTGGCTACTGCCTATACGCCTGTCCGTTTGGCGCGCCTCAGTTCCCTAAGAAGGGCGCGTTTGGCAGCCGCGGCAAGATGGATAAGTGTACCTTCTGTGCCGGTGGTCCTGAAGAGAACCATTCAGACGCAGAGCGCCAGAAGTACGGTTCTAACCGTATTGCCGAAGGCAAGCTGCCTATGTGTGCCGAGTTGTGTGCGACTAAGTCGCTACTTGCCGGTGATGCTGAGGTTATCTCAAACATCTTCCGCGAGCGTGTTGCATACCGTGGTTCGAAAAATGCGATTTGGGGTTAATCCCCAGCTTGTATAAGGCCACAACAATCCACACCGGGCCTGCCCGGTGTGGACGATAAGGATGTAATATGAACAAATGGTTCAAACAATTTAGCGTGATCTTAGCGCTAGTGATAGGTACCACATTCAGTGCCCTGTCGTTCGCTCATGGCGATGCGACCGACCATACCCATGCCGCCACCGAGGGGCAGATCTGGTCTGAGCTACAGGCGGGCGCCACCGGATACACGACCTCTCACGGTCAGTTCCATAACCAGCCGATCAACAGCTATGATCTACGGGTGTTGGAGCTTCGCAGCGACTGGCTGGCACCCGCCTTGATGGCGGCGTTGTTTGGCATGATCATCATCTTCGTGCTGTTCATCAAGGTGAACGGTATCTCCAAGTTGCATCATGGCTTCTCGGGCAAGATGGTGTATCGCTGGTCGAAATTTGATGTCTCTATCCACTGGTTGGGGGCAATCCCTTGCCTGCTGTTGATCCTCACGGGTCTGACGCTGCTGGCGGGACGTTTCTTCTTCCAGCCCTATCTGGGTGAAGGCTTCTGGGCCGGCCTAGTCTATGGTGCCAAGCAGATCCACGACTACATGGCGATCCCCTTCATGCTAGGTTGGGCGTTGATGACTACCCTCTGGGCTAAGAATCAGCTGCCTAAGATGTATGACGTTAAGTGGTTCCTGGTTGTGGGCGGTTATATCAACTTCGGTCCATTCAAGGGTAAGCACCCGGATGCAGGCTTTGCCAACGCCGGTGAGAAGATGTGGTTCTGGGCCTTTGCCCTGTTCGGCCTCATCATCTCGGCCTCAGGCATGTTATTGCTGTTCCCGAACCTGTTCGAGCCGAGCCGCACCCTGAGCCTGATCGCGCTGGTACTTCACTCTGTCAGTGCCATCGTTATCTGCGCCTTCTCTATCGTGCATATCTTCATGGCAACCGTGATGTCAGAAGGTGGTATGGAGTGTATGGTGTCGGGTTACTGTGATGAGAACTGGGCGACCCAGCATCACAACCTTTGGTATGACGAGATCAAAGAAAACGGCACGCTGAAGTACAAAGAGTAAGGCTTTAGCGTCTCGTATCTGAAAGATTAAACACCCCACTCGGTTTCCGGTGGGGTGTTTTTTTATGTCTGAAGCGGGATGATCTGCTGAAGATCTTAGCCAATGACACCAGATGTTGCGCCGCTATGCATGAGGACGCGATTGTCCTAGCCGTCTAACCGACCCGGTTAACAGTCGTCATCACGTATGCTTGTGGTGACGCTGTCGGCCTTGGTTTCAACCCTGAGGTAACAGGTGAGGGCGTCGTCTGCCAACAGCTCCCCCGGGGTCTTGAACAGGCTGCGCAGGCCGATACGCAGCTCGATATCTTCCTGGGTCCAGCGCCCGCCGTAGAACCACTCGTGCAAGCTGATTTCCAGTAGCTGCCGTGCAGTGTCGCCGCTCCATTCTGGCCTGCCATACCTCACCTGAATTTTCCGGTCGTCACTCGGGTTGAGGTAGTAGCTTGCCGTAGGCTGCGTCTCCACCCCTAAGATGGCCGAGCGGGCGTAGACCAGTTGGTTGCTCGCCTGCACAGAGGCCTCGAGCCGTGTAAGCTGGGCGATTCTTGCCTCTCGTGTCAGCGTCAGCCATCTGCTGGCAGCTGCTACGCTGAGAACGGCCAATATGATGATCACCACCACCATCTCTATCAGGGTAAAGCCAGAGGTTCCTTTGTGTCTCATGGTGACTCGCATCAATAGGTTAACTAGTGGGTAATAAGTTTGTGGCGGCAGCCTAACCGCTTGGGTGACATTTGCAAGCAAAACCTAGGTGGTTCTTACAATAACAGCTTGAATGATAACGGCTTGTTTGTCATCTGTTTCGAGTTGGTTTGTGCTTTGTTGCCGGGTCGCCAGTCGCCAAGAATTGACCTAAGCTCAAGGTAGTCGCATTGCGCAGGAGAAAGAGATGGAGAGCAAATCGGTCAGTGATAGCATGGGCGATCTCAATATACCCGCCGATGCCCTGTATGGGGCGCAGACGGCGCGGGCGATCAAGAATTTTCCGGTCAGTGGTCGCCCCATGCCACGCAGCTTCATTCGCGCCCTGTTGCTGGCCAAGCTTGCCGCCGCCGAGGCCAATGTGGCCCTTAAGCTGTTGGCGCCCAACATAGCCCAGGCGGTCGCTCAGGCGGTACAAGATCTGCTGGCGGATCCCCAGATGATGCGCCATTTCCCCATCGACATGTTTCAGACCGGCTCGGGCACCAGCAGTAACATGAACGCCAACGAGGTGCTGGCGAGTCTGGTCTCGTCGCGCCTGGGGCAGAGTGTGCATCCCAACGATGCAATAAACCTGGGGCAGAGCAGTAACGACATCATTCCCAGTGCCATTCATATCAGTGCCCTGTTGGCGGTAGAGCAGTCGCTGCTGCCTTCGCTAACACTCCTGTCGCAGACCATTACGGCCAAGGCGCAGCAGCTCGGCGATGTTACCAAGACGGGCAGGACGCATCTGATGGATGCCATGCCTATTCGCTTCGATCAGGTCTTGGGGGGCTGGGGGAGTCAGATCGATCTGTGCCGCCAACGACTAGTGGCGCTCAGTGGTGAGCTGGCCCAGCTGCCGGTAGGCGGCACGGCGGTGGGTACAGGGGTCAATACCCATGAGGAATTCTCAAGGCTATTTTGTGAAAGACTCTCGGCGCTGACGCGCACCCAGTTTCGCCCGGCCGATAACCTGTTCAGCCGCATGGCGAGCCATGATACCGCCGTGGCCCTGTCGGGTCAGTTGAAGACGCTGGCGGTGGCTATCATGAAGATCAGCAACGACCTGCGCTGGATGAATTCAGGCCCGCTGGCGGGGATCGGTGAGATTAGCCTGCAACCCCTGCAACCAGGCTCCTCCATCATGCCGGGCAAGGTCAACCCAGTGATCCCAGAGTCCGCCTGCATGGTCGCAGCGCAGGTGATGGGTAACGATATGGCTATTACAGTCGCCGGGCAGTCCGGTAACTTTGAGCTGAATGTGATGCAGCCGCTGATCGCCGTCAATCTGCTGGAGAGCATAGAGATCCTCAGCAATGTGTCGCGCCTGCTGGCCGACAAGGCGATAGCCAGCTTTGTGGTGAACCGTGAACGTATAGCGGCATCTCTGCACCGCAATCCCATACTGGTCACCGCTCTGAGTCCTAAGGTCGGCTATGTGCAGGCCGCTAAAATCGTTAAGCAGGCCTATCAGGAGCAGCGGCCCATACTCGAGGTTGCCATGGAACTCACAGATCTTAGCGAGGAGGAGCTCAGGCACTTGCTGGATCCCGAGCGCCTGACCCGCGGCGGCCTGGGGTAAGGCCACATAGAGAGCGGCGAATCGAGAGGATGGTGACTCGAGAGGATGGTGACTCGAGAGGATGGTGATTCCGACAGAGCCGCCTTATCAAACAAAAAGGCATCCTAGGGATGCCTTTCTCGGTTCAATGTGCTCGGTCTTACCAGGCCAGCTGCAAGATCTCGCGGCTGATATCCAGGCCGAGATCGCCTGACTCAGACAGGGCCGTCATGCCGTGGGCTTCCAGCGCCGCGACTATGTCGTTAATCTGATCCTGGGCGATATCATAGTCGCGTAGGCGAGTCTTGAGGCCCAGCTGCTGGAAGAACTGCTCCGTCTTGTCGATAGCCAGATCGACGCGACTCGCCTCATCACCTTCTGTGATATCCCATACGCGCTCGGCGTATTGCAGCAGCTTGGCGTGTTTCTGGCTCTTGCGTACGCGCCATACCGATGGCAATACCGCGGCCAGTGTTTGTGCATGGTCGATACCAAACAGCGCCGTCAGCTCGTGGCCTATCATGTGAGTCGTCCAGTCAAACGGTACGCCCGCGCCTATCATGCCGTTGAGGGCCGAGGTGGCACTCCACATCAGGTTGGCTCTGGCGTTGTAGTTCTCTGGCTCTTCCAGGGTGAGAGGGCCAATCTCGATCAGGGTACGCATGATCCCTTCGGCGGTTCTGTCCTGCACTCGGCCGTCTACCGGATAGGTGGCATACTGTTCTAGCACGTGAACGAAGGCGTCGACGACACCGTTGGCTACCTGAATTTTAGGCAGGGTGAAGGTCAGGGTCGGATCTAGCAGCGAGAAAGTTGGATAGATGCTGGGATGGTTGACCGGGAACTTGCCGCCGTTATAGCTCACTACGCCGAAGGCATTCATCTCAGAACCTGTGGCCGGCAGCGTGGCTATGGTGCCCAGCGGCAGGACGCGATCAGCTTCTACAGGCACAGGCGCGAAGCCATGGAACAGCAGACTGGCGCTCTCACCCTCGAAGCGTGTCGCCAGGGCGATGAACTTGGTGCCATCCATCACAGAGCCGCCGCCGACCGCCAGTAGGAAGTCGATAGACTCATCTTTAGCCAGCTTGGCCGCCTTGGCCAGGGTCTCATATTGTGGGTTGGCCTCGATACCGCCGAACTCGACGACGGTGCGATCACCCAAAGCATTGAGGACCTTGTCCAGGGTGCCGAAGCGTTTTACGCTGCCGCCGCCATAGGTCACCATGACGCGGGCGTCGGCTGGAATTAGCTTGTCGAGCTCGTCCAGGCGATCTTTACCGAAGACGATCTGTGTGGGATTACGATAATCGAAGTTAAGCATGGAGATACCTTGTGTCACCTAAGAATATGCTGCACATACTAGTCTGTTGGTGCGAGTTTTAAATACCTATTGCTGCCCTGTGCTTGCCTATTTCTGCTTTATTGTGTTTTAAATTGATCAAATTGGCATATTTTGATGCATTTTTCTGCCTTGGTGTTAGTATCTCGCCAGTTGAATGCTTGTCTTGTCCCATGAGGTGAATTGTGAAGAGTATTGCCGAGCTGATGTCTGCCTTGGCCCCCGATGAGGGGATGAATGATAGTGTATTGCCAGGCATCAAGCTGTTTCGCTGCTCCGCCTACGGTGCCCGTGGTCCTCTGTGTTACTCCCAGGGGATCATGATAGTGGGGCAGGGCAAGAAGCGGGTCTACCTAGATGATAAGGTGTTTGACTATGATCCCCAGAACACCCTAGTGATGACAGTGCCTATGCCGGTGGAGTGTGAAACCTTTGCCAGCACGGAAGAGCCTGTGCTGGTGATGATGATAGATATCGATCTGGCGCAGCTTAACCGCCTCATTCCCGTCATGGACAACCACAACAGGGTACCGCAGGCGCTGAACGAGTCACGACTGCCAGGCTATTTTGTCGCGCCGACCGGCGAGGCGCTCGAATGCAGCATTCATCGTTTGCTGTTGGCGCTGCAATCGCCGCTGGAGGCCGAGGCGCTGGGGCAGGCCATGGTACTGGAGATCTTGTATCGCCTGTTGGCCCTGCCCAATGCGGCGCCGCTCTATGCCCTGGCGCTGAGCCATACCCGGCTGTCGCGCATCGACAAGGCTCTTAACTATCTGCATAAACACTATGCCGCCAGCATAGAGGTAGATCAGCTGGCGACCCTGGTGAACATGAGCCCCTCGGCGTTTCATCGCAGCTTCAAGGAGGTCACCGCTTCGTCGCCGATTCAGTACCTGAAGAAACTACGTTTGAATAAGGCCAGGGAGCTATTGCAGCGCCCCGGGATGAAGGTAAAACAGGCGGCTATCGAGGTGGGTTACGAGAGCCCGGCCCAGTTTAGCCGCGAGTTCAAACGCTACTTCAGCCACAGCCCGGGGGAGTGCGCCAGGTAAGTCGCGTCTTTATTGTTTGATGCATTGCAGTAAGACGATAAAAGGGGGCATGTTGTTGTGTGCCACGCTGTGGCCTTCGGGCTCGGTGCGGCGCTTCTGATGCTGGCGCATGCCCACGTCATCGCCTTCTCCCGTTGCGTATTCGGGCTCGTCTCCCGAGTCATAGTAGTACCAGTCGTCGTAGACATGGGTATGCTTGGGTAATTCCGCCAGTGTGAGTTTATGCTTCTCCTCGCCGCCGGTGGCCTTGAGCTTGCGCACCGAGAGTTCATTCTCTTGATTATTCATGGCTAAGGTAAAGCGGCCAATCCCCTGGTTGTAGAGTTGCCAGCCCTCAGGGCAGTTGGCAAGGTCGAAGTAGGCGACCGTCTTAGCCGGAATGATGCTTCCCTTGTCGGCGATTTGTTTACTCAGGGCGGAGAGCTGTTGCGTGGTGGCGAGGTGGTTGGCCGCGAGTTCGTCGTATTTGATATAGCCAAGCAGTGCCAGCGATGCGGTGAGCAGCACCGAAACGAGTAGATTCCATTTCATGATTAACGTCCCTGTAGAGGTTAACGCTCCGCCATAAAGGCCGGAGTCTATATATTTATTTTTATTACCAATTTAACCTACGCTATTTAAATCATCGCTGCAACAGGTCGATTTTTGTTAAACGCTTGCTCCGTAATCTCGCTACCCTTATCGGGTAAAAATGCGCGATCACATTTATTCAACATTTCCTAAAACATGACATGCTTAACAATTCTTTGGCTAATCCAATGCTAGGTGTTGTAACTCTAAGCCAGTTCACGTTTTATATATTCCTAAAGTGATACTTTTGTGTTCCGCAAATGGATGTGTATCGCTTTAAGTCCTTATTTATAAAAAGGCTTTGTTCTCAAGGCCGGTTCAGCCAGGAATATCTATGTCTTCGTCTTCTATTGTTCAAGCGGCGCCAGGTGCATTGATTAAGCCGTACCAAGCTAACATTACCGTCCCTAACTGGATGCTGAACTCGATGGAACGAGTGATGCAGTATTATGTCGACAAGAACCTGCGACTCGATACCCAGTCTGCCTCCATGATGCCGGCACCCGTCGAAGGCAAGAAGTACATGCTCTATGCCCATGTGCCTTTCTGCCACACGCTGTGTTCCTTCTGTACTTTCCACCGTTTCCTGTTCAAAGAGGAGAAGGCGCGCGCCTATTTCGTCTCGCTGCGTAAGGAGATGGAGATGGTCAAGGCGCTGGGCTACGACTTCGAGTCCATGTATATCGGTGGCGGCACCACGACGGTTTTAGAAGATGAACTGGCGCGCACCATAGAACATGCCAAGAAGCTCTTTCCTAGCATCAAAGAGGTCTCCTGCGAGTCGGATCCTCAGCACCTGGACAGTCCAGGCTTTAAACTGCTCGAAGGCTTGGTGGATCGCATGTCCATCGGGGTACAGAGCTTTAACGATGATATTCTGGCCATGACAGATCGCCTAGAAAAGTTTGGCTCGGGCCAGCAGACCTTCGATAAGATCATGGCGGCCAAGGAGCTGTTCCCTATCATCAACGTGGATCTCATCTTCGGCTTCCGTGGCCAGACAGACGAGGTGATTCAGCACGATCTGGATATGGCCTCCCGCCTAGACCCTCGTCAGATCACCACCTATCCACTGATGATCACCCATCAGACCCGTAAGAGCGTCAAGGGTAAGCTGGCCGCGCCTCAGGGGGATATGGCACGTCAGTATCGCCAGATCCTAAATAGCCTCAATGGTCAGTATAACCAGCTGTCGGCCTGGGCGTTTGGCAAGGCCAACAACGAAGGCTTCGACGAGTATGTGATCGACTATGACGAATACCTGGGGGTGGGCTCTGGCTCCTTCAGCTTCCTCAACGACACCCTGTACGTGAACACCTTCTCCCTGCGCAAGTATCAGGAGAATATCGCCTCGGGCCGCATGGGTGTCGAGCAGCAGAAGAACTACAGTCAGAAGGATGTGATGCAGTATCGCTTCTTGCTGGGCATGTTCTCGGGTCGTCTGTCGCGCAAGTATTTCCGCGATACCTTCGGCGTAAACCTGGATTGGGCACTGTTTAAAGAGATGACCTCGATGAAGGCGATCGGCGCCATCAAGAATGACCCGAATGATCCCGATAATCTCATCGTGACAGACAACGGTAAGATGATGGGCCTGCTGATGATGAAAGAGTTCTATTCAGGCATGGATAACGTGCGGGCGCAGCTGCGTAAGCCGCTCAAGCCCTGCGACATGTAAGGGATATTTGCTATCTAAGCGAAAGAGGCCGATCATAGATCGGCCTTTCTTATTGCCGGAGTTTGCCACATGCAGGCCTTCGAGACCCTGTTTGCCCAGTTTATCGCCGCCGAGTTACCCGTCGATGCCGCCCACGATCTTAATCATGTGAAGCGAGTGGTGAAGACCGCCAAGCGCCTGTGTCAGCTCGAATCGGCCAATGTGCAAGTGGTGGTGCCGTCGGCCTGGTTGCATGACTGTGTAACGCTGGCCAAAGACGATCCCAGACGCCGCCAGAGTTCGTTGCTGGCGGCCGATAAGGCGATCGCCTTCCTTAAGCGTATCGATTATCCCCAGCAGTACCATGATGCCATTCACCATGCCATTCATGCCCACAGCTTCAGCGCCAGGGTGACCCCTGAGACGCTGGAGGCCAAGATAGTGCAAGATGCCGATCGCCTCGATGCCCTGGGAGCCATAGGCGTGGTGCGTTGCCTGCAAGTAGGCACAACGCTCGGGCGCCCGCTATATCATGCCGAGGATCCTTTCTGCCAGCACAGGGAGGCCGATGACAGCCGTTATACCTTAGATCACTTCAAGCAGAAGCTGTTTACCCTGGCGGACACCATGCAGACGGCGGCTGCGAGGGAAGAAGCAAGGCATCGCACCCGGGTGATGCAGGACTTTCTCGACCAGTTGGCGCAAGAGATCTAGGGGACCCGCTTGGAAGCCTGCTTGTGATTAGCCTTAGCGCGGCGTGCTAACTTCTGCTCGAGCTGACGAGCCTCCTGACGTATCTGTTCGATAAAGAGATCTTGATAGCCTAGCAGCTCAAATTCTCTCAGGCACTGGTGGTAGCGGCGCAGTTTTTCTTCCTTGCATAGGGGCTTATCCATCAGCTCTTCTAATGTCAGTATTGAGTCCATTCAATAACCTCATAACCTCTTTTGCTTGTCAGCCTAACGTCAAGTTGGCAGCTTGTAGAGGCTGATTTTTATCCTAAAACCTCATAGGTCTAAAGGTTGATGAGGTTTTTGTTAATTTTTTCATATGCTTATTTCATTCCCAAAGTTGGCTTAGGTCAGAGGTCGCATATCACCTAAGCTAATATGGGCGATCACTTACGCACTCATTGGTCGAAAAGCGCATAAGAGACGTTTGTGGAGCACCCGGTAATAGGGTAGCTTGGTGAATTCTTCATTTTGTACAGGGAAATCTGATGATAGTACGTATCGGTGAGTTTCAGGCCGCGCCGGGTCAGGCTGAGGCGTTAAAGTCCTTCCTTCTCTCGTTAAGCGAGTACATCTGCGCATCGCCTGGCTGCCTAAGCTACGAGGTCTTATGCCCACTCGATGAGGCGGGGCGCCTGCTGGTGATCGAGCGTTGGGAGTCAGCCGAGCATCACCGCGCCTCGGTGCAGGCCTATCCAAAGGATAAGATGCAGGACGCCATGTTACTGTTTGCCGCGCCGCCGACCGGTGGCTACTACGCGCTGGCTTAATATTCGTATCAGTATTGGCATTAGTACTGGCATAAGCATAGGGGCAGGGACGAAGCTATGATCTACTTCGAGACAGAGCGGCTAATTTGCCGCGCCTTCGAGTTCAGCGATTTAGCGGCCTTTACCGCCTACCGCGCCGACCCCGAGGTGGCCCGCTACCAGGGCTGGCAAGATTACCAATATCGCGATGCGTTGGCGCTGTTTAATGAATTGCAAAACACTGCCTTCGGCGCGCCGGGCACCTGGATGCAGTTGGCGCTGGAGTGTCGTCAGACTCGAGTCTTGGTCGGGGATCTGGCGCTGCATTTTGTCGACGAGCAACAGGTCGAGATTGGCTTTACCCTAGCGAGCGAGTATCAAGGTCAGGGCTTGGCTCGGGAGGCGCTGCAGGCGCTGCTTAGCTACCTGTTTGATGGCCTGGGCAAGCACAGAACCTCGGCCATCACGGATGTGAAAAACCATGCCGCCTGGGGGCTGCTTGAGCGCCTGGGATTTCGCCGAGAGGCCCATTACCGCGACAACATCTTCTTCCAGGGGAGTTGGGGCAGCGAGTATGGCTATGCCCTGCTGGCAAGCGAGTGGCGGCAAGTACAGACAGGGGAGAATATTCAGGATTTTCGCCTGATCAGGCGGGTCGCACCCTTGGCTGACTTTTTACGCCTTAGGCAGATCACTGGGTTGACGCCGAGATCCCGCGCCGCGGCGGTAGCCGGGCTCCCCCTCAGTCTCTTTGGAGTACACATCCTAGCCGATGACAGACTAGCAGGTGAAAGAGTGATCGCCATGGGGCGAGTCGTGGGAGATGGCGCCCTAAACTTCGAGCTGGTGGACATTGCCGTGGATCCCGACTATCAGGGGCGAGGCCTGGGGAGTGCCATCATGTCCGCCATCATGGAGTATCTCGATGAGGCGGCGCCTAAGGGGGCCTACATTACCTTAATGGCTGATGTTCCAGAACTTTATCTGAAGTTTGGTTTTAAACTCTCGCGACCGGCGAGCGAGGGCATGTATCTGCTGCAGCCCTAATCTGTTGAGCCCTCCTGCCTGGCTTGATATAAAGGAGGCACGGCAGGCCCCGATACACGAGGTTAGGGGCCAGTAACCTTTTCGTTAGGGGAGCCTAATTTTTCCACCTCCCCCGTTACCCGGAGCATTCATGGCTAATATTTTGCTGGTTGCCAACCTCAACTGCGATCGTATTCTCAGACTCGATAAGCCCTTGAAGATGGGGGGGCGTTTTCATTATCAGGATGGCGGTCAGCGCCTCGGTGGCGGTGGTGCCAACACAGGGATAGGTCTGGTGTGGGCCGGTCACGAGGTGGCACTGGTCAGTCAGGTGGGTCGCGACGAGATTGGGGATTGGCTGCTGGCCGAGACCAGTACCCTAGGCATAGATTGCCGCCTGATGCAGCGCTATCAACAACATACCTGTGAGATGCTGTTGGTGATGACCCCTGATGGCGAGCGCACCATCATACGTCCCGAGCGGCCAAGGTTTGAGCTTGCCGCCCCGCCTAACTGGCGAAATTGGGACGCCCTCTATATTAACTCTTCGGCAGAAGGTGCCGTCAGCTGGGCCAAGACGGCCTTGCCTCATAGCTTAGTCGTGGCGCAACTGGCCAAAGACAACCGTGAGCGTCCCTGCCATGTGTTGATCGCCTCGCGCGCCGATATGCAGGGACGTAGCGAGCTGTCGCCCTGGCAGTTCGGTCTCTCCATCGCCGGCGAGAGTCTAAGGGCGTTTATCGTGACAGATGGCGCCGACGGCGCCATGCTCTATCAGCCAGAAGGCGAGACGCGTGTTGCCGCCGAGGCCGCCACCGTGGTGGATACCACTGGGGCCGGAGATGCCTATGCGGCGGGCTTGATCCATGGATTAGCGCGTGGTGATGGCTATTGTCAGGCCATGGCCGAGGGGGCGCGCTGGGCGGCCTTTGCGGTGGCGACAGAGAGTTCGATACCCGGAGAACAGTTAAAGGCATACCTGGAGCAGGCGGTCACACAAAAGGCCTAGATTTGTCATCATAGTGTCATTTACTCAGATTAGAGTAACGCCATTGGTCGTAAGCGGTTCCCTGACCTTGTTTTGTGTAGCTTCTTTTCAGACATAGTGTGTTTTTCTGTTCTCTCGCCCCATCTTCTGGGGCTTTTTTTTTTGCCTGCAGTTTCTTGCCTCTTGTTCTTTGTTCCTTGTCTAGCGTCTATTGCCATGGCCTGGGCCTAACTGGGCCTAACTGGGCCTGCAAGAGTATGAAATTAGGTAGTAAGACGGCTAATAGGTGTTGTTTCATGATATCTTCTTGAGGGAAAATTAGGGCCTGTTGACCTTTTGAGAACAATTTTTGTTCTAATTGAGCACGTTCAAATCGCGGTATGAGGCTTGAAGTATAGTGATTCTATATAAAAGCCGAGTAACAAAGAGTTGAACGTGCTCAAGACGAACCCTGCGGGCAGCGTCTGTATCATTTTTCTACTGCGTTATCGCTCATTGATGTAGTGCACTACATGACAATCGCTCTGCCTTGTATAAAAGCGATACAGAATGCTGCAAAAATGAACGCGAAAGATAAACAGGCCCTAGGCCGCTATTTTTCAGGGGCAATGCCTGAGGCGACAGAGGGAGTTTGTATCGAATCGTCTCGCCTTTGTCTGAGGGCGAGAGGCGTAAGCAGTAGTCAGGGGGGTGAGGGATATGACGCGGTTAGTAGACAAGATTTCGGGATTGTATCGTGGCGATAAGGCCAAGGCCTTTGAAGGAATACCTAGCATGATAGATGTCAAGCAGGCATATAGCCGCCTGGTGGTGGGAGCGTTGGGTGTCGAGGGGGATGCTCAGGCGGATCCCAAGCATCATGGCGGTGCCGATAGGGTATTACATCACTTTCCCCGTGAACATTATGGTCAGTATCGCCGCTGGGACATGATGCAGGGCTTTAAGGATGTGCCCGCCATGGGGGAGAACATCAGCACAGTTGGACTGGACGAGACTCAGGTGAATATCGGCGACATCATCGCCATCGGCGAGGTACAACTTCAGGTGACTCAGCCCCGCTCGCCCTGCTTCAAGCTCAACCATCAGTTTGGTCATCCCGAGTTTGCCCTCGCCATGCAGACCAGTGGCCTGTGCGGCTGGTTCTATCGGGTGGTGACGCCTGGGGTGATCCACCTGGAGGATGATATTCGCCTCGTCGAGCGGCGCACCGACATCAGCTTGCGCGAGGCGATGGGGATCTATTTCTCGCCCACCTATGACGCTGCCGCCTATGATCGTCTGGTGAGTTGTGAGGGCTTGGCCCAGTCTTGGGTAAATAGCTTGCAGCGCCGCCTGGAAAGTCGCAAGATTGAAGCTTGGGAAATGCGTTTATTTGGGCCTAACCGCCTGTAATAATAAATAAAAATAGAATGAATCATCAAGGAGTGTAATTCGTGTCTGATTTCGAACAATTGTCCCGCGACGATAGAAACATGGGGGTGGCGGTGCATCTGGCCAGCTTTTCCGGCTACCTGATCCCCTTCGGTTCCATCCTGGGGCCCCTGATTGTCTGGCTAATGAAGCGCGAGGAAATCGCCTTCGTCGACAGCTGTGGTCGCAACTGTCTCAACTTCAAGATAAGCATGATGGTATACGCCATCATCAGCATGATCCTCATGTTCGTCGGCATCGGCTTCATCCTGCTCGGTGTGTTGGCGATCTTCGATATCGTGGTAACCATCATCGCGGCCATGAAGGCCAGCGAGGGCATTAGTTACCAGTATCCGCTGACGATTAAATTTCTTAAGCCTTAAGTATGAAGAAAGTTAAATAGAAAAAAGCCCGCAAAAGCGGGCTTTTTTATGGCCTGAACCAGGCCTAAATCTAAACCAGAACCTAGACTTAGACCTTGAAGCCGGCGACCAGGGTGTCGAGTCTGTGGGCCAGCTGGTTGAGCGACTGGCTGGCCTGGGCGACCGCCTGAGAGGTCTCGCTGGTGCGCTGGGTGATCTCGCTGATCTCGGTGACGTTACGGTTGATATCTTCCACCACGGTAGACTGCTCTTCGGTTGCGGCTGCAACCTGAATGTTCATGTCTGTGATGGCGCCGATCTGCTGGCTGATCTCGGTCAGGGTATGGCTGGCCTCGTCGACCGCCTGTACCCCTTCCTGGCTGCGGCTCTTGCTCTGGGTCATAGCCTCGACGGCGCGAGCCGCCTCGCTTTGCAGGTTGTCGATCATCTTCTGCACCTCATCGGTCGATGCGGCGGTGCGTGAGGCGAGGTTACGGACTTCCTCGGCGACCACGGCGAAGCCTCTGCCCGCCTCACCGGCACGGGCGGCCTCGATGGCGGCGTTGAGGGCCAGCAGGTTGGTCTGATCCGACACGGCGCGGATCACATCCAGGATGCTGCCGATAGAGGTGGTGTGGGTGGCCAGCGACTCGATCACATTGCCTACCTGCTCCACATCCTCCGAGAGTTGATTGATGGTGTCGCGGGCGCGGGTGACCACTATCTGGCCGTTGCTTGAGGCGTTGTCGGCGTCCTTGGCGTTGTCGGCCGCCTGGGCGGCATTACCGGCAATCTCATGTACGGTTGCGCCCATCTCGTTGATGGCGGTCACCACCATCATGGTCTGATCTTTCTGTAGCTGGCTGTCGTCCTGGGTCTGCTGGGCCTGATTGGCCACATCCTTGGCGGCATGACTCAACTGCACGCTGGTGTCCGTCACTTCTATGATGGAGTGCTGGATCTTCTCGATGAAGCTGTTGAAGCCCTTGGCCAGCTGGGCCAACTCGTCGTTGCCTTCGACGGGCAGGCGCTGACGCAGGTCGCCCTCACCCTGACCTATGTCTTGCAGCATGTCGGCTACCTTGGCGATGGGCTGGCTCACCGAGGCGGAGACGAAGGTAGAGAAGCCGATGAAGGCGGCGGCGATCAGCAGAGTCCAGATGAGGATCTGATAGGCCGACTCTTCCAGCAGGGCAAATACCTCGGCTCTTGGCACCTGGGCGATGAGATACCAGTCCATCGACGGAATATAGCTGCTGGCGACCAGCAGGGTTTCACCATCCTGCTCTGTCTGTGTCAGGCCGAAGTCGCCCTTGCTGAGCAGCTGCCTGGTCACATCGCCGCCATAGAGGGAGGCCAGGCTGGCCTTGCCTATCTGGCTGGTGTCCGAGTGCAGCTTAACGTCGCCCTTGGCATCCACCAGGTAGACGAAGCCGGTATCTTCGATCTTGAAGGACTTCAGCAGGCGCACCATGTCATCCAGTGACTTGGCCAGCCCCACTAAACCGCGGTCGTTGGGTTGCTGATAGTTGATGAAGAGTTTCACATCACCATTGGCCTCGGTGAAGACGTTGAGCATACGCTCGGTGCCACTGTTTTTATAGTTGAAGAACCAACCGTCCTGCTCCGGGGTGAGGATGCGCAGGAAACCGTCTTGAGTGTAGTAGGCGGCGGTTTGTCTGTCGGCGTAGGAGGCCTGCACCAGCTTATATTGCTCTTGAATGTCCTTGAGCTGGGCGATCACCAGAGGCTCTGTCTCCGCCGGGCGGCCATCGACCAGCCAGCGCTTGAGCATCTTGCTGTTGGCCAGCTGCTCGGCGGCGTTCATCAGGGTGGCGATATCCATCTCTACCTTGTTGCGGATCGCCTGCAAGGTGTTGGGCAGCTCGGAGGTGAGCATGCGCTGCTCGACGACTTCCTTAGCGCTGCGTTGACTCAAGACACCCACGAGCACGGTAGACAACAATACCGCGACCGTAACCGTGAGTAATATTTTCTGCTTGATGGTGAGCATGTTTAGTTTCATCTTTTATGACTCGCATCTACTCTGTCCGAGCATCCCTCGGAGTGTGACAACTTGATTATTAAGGTTAGTCGCTGTTTTCTAAACACGCTAAACCATTGAACTTTTTTTGAGGGTAGGGCGATCCACTCTGGATCATAGAGTGCGTCTTGGTGACGCTTGTAGGTATGGGGCCATTATGGTGGCCGGGGATGTTAAGCGCAAGTAAAAACGCGCCCGAGGGCGCGTTTGTCGTCTGTATTATTTTTCGGCGATGCCGGACTTACATATTTGGGTAGTTAGGTCCGCCGCCGCCCTCTGGGGTGACCCAGGTGATGTTCTGACTCGGATCTTTGATGTCACAGGTCTTACAGTGGATACAGTTTTGACCATTGATGACAAACTTCTTCTCGCCAGCGTCTTCCACCACTTCATAGACCCCTGCCGGGCAGTATCGCTGCGCCGGTTCGTCGAACTTAACCAGGTTCACCTCGATAGGAATTCGTTCGTCTTCGAGACGCAGGTGACACAGCTGATCCTCCTCGTGGAAGGTGTTCGACAGGTAGACAGAAGAGAGCTTGTCGAAGCTCAGCTTACCGTCGGGCTTGGGATACTCTATCTTGCTGTAGGCGCTCACCTCGGCCATCTGGGCATAGTCGGCCTTCTCGTCTCTGAGCGTGATAGGGAACTTGCCGCCAAACCAGTTCTGATCGATATAGTTGAAGGCGCCGCCCAGATAGGCACCGAACTTGTGCATCGCCGGGCCGAAGTTACGTGAGCAGTAGAGCTCATCCTGCAGCCAGCTCTGTTCGAACTTCTCCTGGTAGCAGTCGAGATCTTTGCCGCCTTCTACGCCAGCATGCAGGGCGTGGCAGATGGTTTCGGCGGCGATCATGCCGCTCTTCATCGCCGTATGGGTACCCTTAATCTTGGCGAAGTTCAGGGTGCCGGCGTCACAGCCTATGATGAGGCCGCCAGGGAAGCTCATCTTGGGCAGTGAGTTGAGGCCGCCCTTGGTGATGGCGCGGGCACCGTAACAGATACGCTCGCCGCCCTTGAGGTATTGGCTGATCACTGGGTGCGTCTTGTAACGCTGGAACTCATCGAATGGGCTCAGGTGTGGGTTCTGATAGTTGAGATCTATGATAAGACCCACGGCTACCTGATTGTCTTCCAGATGGTATAGGAAGCCGCCGCCCGAGGCGCCTTCCGTCAGCGGCCAGCCACCCGTGTGGACCACTTTGCCCTGCTCGTGCTGCTCGCTGGGCACCTTCCAGATCTCCTTGAAGCCCAGGCCATAGTGCTGTGGCGTCTTGCCGTTATCCAGGTGGAACTTCTCGATCAGTTGCTTGCCCAGGTGGCCACGGCAGCCTTCGCTAAATACTGTGTATTTGGCGTGCAGTTCCATGCCGGGTTCATAGCTGTCTTTGGGCTCGCCATCGGCGCCGACACCCATGTCACCTATGATGATCCCTTTTACGCTGCCATCTTCGTTGAACAGCAGTTCACTGGCAGGGAAGCCGGGGAAGATCTCTACGCCTAAGGCCTCGGCGCGCTCGGCGAGCCAACGGGCCAGGTTGCCGACGCTGATGATATAGTTGCCATCGTTATGCATCGTCTTAGGGATAAGGGCGTTGGGCATGGCACGTGAGGCCGTGTCTGAACTGAGCATGTGCAGCTCGTCGTGGGTGACGGCCGTGTGCAGTGGTGCACCTTGTTCTTTCCAGTCGCTGAACAGTTCGCCGAGCACCTTAGGCTCGAACACGGCACCTGAAAGTATGTGCGCGCCCACTTCCGAACCTTTCTCGACCACACAGACACTGAGCTCCTGGCCAGAGTCTTGAGAGATTTGCATTAGTCGACATGCGGTAGCCAGGCCGGCAGGGCCTGCGCCAACGATAACGACGTCGAACTCCATCGATTCGCGTTCCATCACTTCACCTCTTTTAGCTTTCCCCCGATTGAAACGGGTGTTTTATTCTTTGCATCCACCTTACCCTAAAATGGCGAAATGGCACAGAGTTTAAGCAGTCAGGATAGACTAATTGATGGTATTTATCTTCGTGAGCGGTGTCACATTATGTTAACGCCCGATTGATCTCAGACAAGAAACGGGAAGTTTCTGCTATAAAAGCCGGTCTATATCGGCCTATAATTGGGAAACGACGGTTCTCCGAGCTTTCTCTCCTACGTCCACAGATAGGGAGATTAAGCCGTGGCAATAGTGCCACCGGGGTGAGGAAAGAAATTGACTCACCTCCCCTTACTTGGAAAGGTGATCATGTCTCAACTACAAGACAATTTTGGTCGAAGATTTCACTATTTGCGGATGTCGGTTACCGATGTCTGTAATTTCAAATGCACCTACTGCCTCCCCGATGGTTATCGCCCCGACGGTAAGCCTAAGTTTTTAGATCTCAATGAGATCGAGAATCTTGTGGGCGCCTTTGCCGAGGTCGGTACCCAGAAGATCCGCATTACAGGTGGCGAGCCCACCCTGCGCAAAGACTTTACCGATATCGTGCGTATCGTCGCCGATAACGACAAGATCAAGACGCTGGCAACCACCACCAATGGTTATCGTTTGGAGAGGCATGCCAAGGAGTGGTTCGATGCCGGCCTGAGACGTATCAATGTCTCGGTGGACAGCCTGGACCCTCGCATGTTCTATCAGATCACCGGTGAGAATAAGTTCGACGAGGTGATGCGCGGCGTCGACGCGGCCCTCGAGGCGGGCTTCGAGCGGGTGAAGATCAATGCCGTGCTGCTCAAGGGCTTAAATGACAAAGACTTGCCACGCTTCCTGCACTGGATCAAGCACACACCAATCGATCTGCGTTTCATCGAGCTGATGGAAACCGGCCTGGGGCGTGATTACTTCAAGGCCCACCACCTGGCGGGTGCCGACATCAAGTCGCAGCTGATTCAGGATGGCTGGCAATTGGACCAGTCGGCGGTAGACGATGGTCCGGCGCAAAACTTCAGCCATGGCGACTTCAAGGGACGCATCGGCTTGATCATGCCCTATGAGAAGAACTTCTGCGCCAGCTGTAACCGTCTGCGGGTCTCCGCCAAGGGGAAACTGCACCTGTGCCTCTTCACCGAACACGGTGTCGATTTGCGGGATCTGCTGCAATCCCACGAGCAACGTGGTGAGTTGATCGAACGACTCCACGGCCAGTTGAGGGCGAAGAAGGAAACCCACTTCCTCCACGATGGCATCACAGGCGTGACACAGCATCTAGCCTCTATCGGAGGCTAGACTGGCTTGCGCCAGCGCAAGAACTTGCTTTCGCTGTCTGGGTATACTCTGCCCATATTCCTGTAGACGCGCCAGTTAACCGCAAATAACACCAAGAGTGAAGAGAGACGTTATGGGTCATTGTACGAGAACCGAATTTGAACCGCTCAATATCGCGGTATTAACCCTTTCCGATAGCCGAGATCTGAGCCAAGATACCTCGGGACAGTTTTTACAAGAGGCCCTGCTAGCGGCCGGACACAAGCTTGCCGAGCGCCGACTGATTAAAGATGACAAGTATCAGATACGTTCGGTATTGTCTCAGTGGATAGCCTCGAGTGATGTGCAGGTGATCATCACCACCGGCGGTACAGGCTTTACCGAGCGGGATAACACACCACAGGCGGTCAAGCCGCTACTGGATCGCGAGATAGAGGGCTTTGGCGAGCTGTTTCGGCATATCACCTACACGGAGCTGGGCACCTCGACGGTACAGTCCCGCGCCCTGGGCGGCTTCGCCAATAAGACAGCCATCTTCTGTCTGCCGGGCTCTACCGGTGCCTGCAAGACGGGCTGGAACAAGATCTTAAAAGAACAACTGGATGCCACTCACAGACCCTGTAACTTTGTGATGCACGTGAAGAAGGTAGCAATCGATGAGTAGTGAATTTACCCATATTAATGCCGATGGCAATGCCCACATGGTGGATGTCACCGAGAAGGCGGTTACCGAGCGCGAGGCCCGCGCCGAGGCCTTCATCGAGATGGCGCCCGAGACGCTTGAGATGATCATGAGCGGCAGCCACCACAAGGGCGACGTGTTCGCCACGGCTCGCATCGCGGGGATCCAGGCGGCGAAGAAGACCTCAGATCTTATCCCGCTGTGCCATCCCCTGATGCTGACCAAGGTTGAGGTGGATCTCGAGGCGCAGCCGGCACATAACCGGGTACGCATCACCAGTTTGTGTAAGCTGTCGGGTAAGACAGGGGTCGAGATGGAGGCGCTGACCGCGGCCTCGGTGGCGGCACTAACCATCTACGACATGTGTAAGGCGGTGCAGAAAGATATGGTGATCTCTCAGACACGCCTGCTGGAGAAGCGGGGTGGCAAGTCTGGGCACTTTAAGGTTTAAGCGATACGAGTATTTAGGGGAAAGTTTATGATTCATGTGCTGTTTTTCGCCCAGGTGCGCGAACTATTAGGTGAGAGCAAGCTCGAAGTAGAAGCGAGCGAACAGACCACTACCGCCGAAGGCCTGCGTGCGCTGCTGGCGGCCAAAGACGATAAGTGGGGCAAGGTATTGGCCTCCGACAAGCTGTTGGTGGCGGTCAATCAGACCATCAGCAACTGGGATACCCAGGTCGAAGATGGCGACGAGGTGGCCTTCTTCCCCCCCGTTACCGGAGGTTAGTATGAGCCAGGCGATTGACCGAGTATTGGTGCAGACGCAAGATTTTAGCGTGCCCGAGGAGTATGCCCGTATCGCGTCCGATGACAGCGACGGCGCCGTGGTCACCTTCGTAGGCAAGGTGCGCGACTTCAATGACGGCAGCGCGGTGACCGACCTGACCCTGGAGCACTATCCTGGCATGACAGAGGCGGTGCTCAACCAGATCGCTGCCGAGGCCAGAGAGCGCTGGCCACTGACTCACGTGACCATCATTCACCGTGTCGGCACCATGGCCCTGGGCGAGCAGATCGTCTTCATCGGCGTCACCAGTGCCCACCGCAAGGCGGCCTTTGCGGCCTGTGAGTTCTTGATCGACTTTCTCAAGACCAAGGCACCGTTCTGGAAGCTGGAGGCCGGCGATCAGGGCAAGAACTGGGTCGAGGCCAAAGATGCCGACGAACAGGCGGCCAAGATGTGGGACAAGCAGTAAGCCGGGGCGAGCACCTTGGTGATGAGGAAGGGTTGAAATGGATTTACTCAGAGGTTTTGTCTTAGGCTGTCTGCTGCTGTTTGGCATGACCCCCGCCTGGGCGGCAGAGGTGCCGGCTATCGCAGCCGCCTCTAACATCAAGTTTGCCCTGGATAGGATAGCCGCCGATTTCACCCAGGATACGGGCAAGCGGGTGCGCATCTCCTACGGCTCTTCGGGCAACTTCGTGGCGCAGCTGCGCCACGGTGCGCCGTTCGAGCTGTTTCTGTCTGCCGACGACAAATATATCTATCAGCTGCATAAGCTTGGGGTAACCCAGAGCGATGGCGAGATCTACGCCATCGGCCGCTTGGCACTCGCGGCGCCCAAGCGTTCGCCTCTGACCTTAGATGCCGAACTCGTCGGCGTTAAGACACTGCTGGAGCAGGGCGGATTAAAGCGTTTTGCCATCGCCAATCCGGATCATGCCCCCTATGGCGAGCGAGCCAGAGAGGCGCTGCAGCATCTGGGACTCTGGCAAGCCCTGCAGCCCCACCTCATCTTCGGTGAGAATGTGTCTCAGGCGGCGCAGTTTGCCCTGAGCGGTTCCACCGATGGCGGTATCGTAGCCTTGTCGCTGGCGATGGCGCCGCAGTTTCGCGCCGCCAGCCACTATGTGGCGCTGCCGAGCGAATGGCACTCACCCATGAACCAACGCATGGTGCTCACCCCCAAGGCGGGAGAGGCGGCCAAGGCCTTCTATGCCTATCTGAGTCAGCCTAAGGCGAGGGCGGTGTTCCTCGAGTTTGGCTTCGGCCTGCCCGATGAGGGGGCTGATGACGCCTCCGCCGATGGCGCGAGTGTTAGTCAGGTCGACAAACAGGGTGGAAATCACTGATGGATTGGCAGGCGCTGCTGCTTTCGATCAAGTTAAGCTGTGTCACTGTGCTGGTGTTGATCCCTTTTGCCATCTGGGCCGGTCGCTTCCTGGCCTATCGCCAGTTTAGGGGCAAGTCCTGGCTGGAGGCGCTGATCATGGTGCCCCTGGTGCTGCCACCGACCGTCATCGGTTATTATCTGCTGGTGGGCCTGGGTAGCCAGTCCTGGCTGGGTCAGACGCTGGAAGCCCTGCTGGGGCAACAGCTGGTGTTCCACTTCTCGGGGCTGGTGGTGGCTTCCGTGCTGGTTAATATTCCCTTTGCCATACAGCCGATTCAGCGCGCCTTCGAGGCGGTGCCCGAAGAGGTGCGCGACGCAGGCGCCTGCTGCGGCATGAGTCCGGCCAAGGTGTTGTTTAAGATAGAGTTGCCTCTGGTGTGGCCGGGCGTGTTGACCGCGCTGGTGCTCTGTTTCTCCCATGTGTTGGGCGAGTTTGGTGTGGTACTCATGATGGGCGGTAATATCGCCGGTGAGACCAAGACCATCGCCATCTCCATCTACGACAGCGTGCAGGCGTTCGATTTTGCCGCCGCGGGACAGATGTCTCTGCTGCTCCTGCTATTTGCCATTACCGCGCTGGCGCTTACCACCAGTCTGTCCCGTCGATTAGGAGGCGTGAGTGTCTCAAGACGTCGCTGATCTCAGCTGTAAGATCTTCCAGCTGGAAGGCATCGCCCTGGATGCCGAGTTTGTCTGCCGCGCCGGCGAGGTGTTGGCCGTGGTCGGCCCCTCCGGGGGCGGTAAGTCGACCCTGATGCGGATGATCGCCGGCTTGACCAAGCCCGAGTCGGGCGAGATCCGCTATGGCGACAGCGTCTGGTTTAGCAGCGACACCGGGCGCTATCTGACGCCTCAGCAGCGTCATCTCGGCTATGTGCCGCAACACTTTGGCCTGTTTCCCAACATGACGGCGTTGGCCAACGTGGTGGCGGCGCTGGATCATATTCCCAAGGCGGAGCGGGTCGCGCGGGCCAAAGACTGGCTGGAGCGGGTGAACCTGCACGGCCTGCCGGATCGTCTGCCGGCCAACCTGTCCGGCGGTCAGCGTCAGCGTGTGGCCCTGGCTCGGGCCCTTGCCCGGGAGCCCAGAGTCCTGCTGCTGGATGAGCCCTTCTCGGCGGTCGACAGAGAGACCCGCGAGCGTCTCTACCTAGAGCTGGCCAGACTCAAAGAGCAGCTAGCGATCCCCGTCATCATGGTGACTCACGATCTTAACGAGGCACTGCTGCTGGCGGATCGCATGATCCTCATCAGCCAGGGCACCCTGCTGCAACAGGGCAGTCCGCGCGAGGTGTTGAGCCAGCCACGTAACGAGGCGGTCGCCAAACAGATGGGGCTGAGAAACCTGTTCGATGCGCACGTGGTGGCTCAGGAGGCGGAGCGACAGATCACCTGGCTTAAGTTTGGTGAGCACCTGATTGCCGGTAATTATCGTGAAGAGTTAGATATAGGCGCCAAGGTGCGCTGGGTGATCCCTAATCAGGGGGTGAGGTTTAACTCGATCACCAAGGGGCGTCTGTGCCGCAGCTTCAACAAGCTCAGCATCACCATAGAGTCCTGCCTGAGTATGGGTGAGACCATGCGGATTCTTGCCAGCATCAAGGGGGTTAAATATCACCTCAATGCCGAGGTGCCGCTGCATTTCGCCCAGAAGATGGGCCTGGCGCCAGGCGTCGAGACCGAGGTGGCGCTCAAGTCTGAGCTGATCCATATCCTGGAGAATGACTGACTCTCCAGAATGGCTGGCTTTCGAGTATGAGTCAGCTTGCTAGATGCCGAATAGAATATGATCAATCCTTAATACGGCTTCCATCTCCCCGATATTTGCCATCGCTTATCCTAGGGCACTATGACTCGAGGAGAAATATGATGCAGAAGAAACTAACCGGTACCCTAATCCTTTCTTGCGTACTCACCCTACCGGCCTTTGCCGCCTATAACGGCCCCAAGGCGGGTGGTGTGATTCAGCACGCCAGCGATGCCCATGCGGCCAAAGACGATACACAGGTGGAGCTGACAGGAAAGCTGATCAAGAGCCTGGGGGATGAAAAGTACCTGTTTCGCGATAGCAGCGGTGAAGTCGAGGTGGAGATAGACAATGCCCTGTGGCGCAACATAGAGGTCTCCAGCGATACCACTGTGATCCTGAGGGGCGAGGTGGATGATGAATGGCGCGGCATTGAGATAGAGATAGATAGCATCGAATTGGTCGATCAAGCGGAATAAGTCCAGGCGCTGGTGCCTAGATGAGTGAAATCGGCCAAATGAGTTTAAACTAAATTTAATCTTGAAAGCCCAAAGCCCCTCGTCTATCCCATTGGTACAGGGATTTTTTGCGTGTAAGATACCGATATTGAAGAATTTAATGGAGGAGCTATGGCTCGTTGGTTTATCAGTTTAATGCTGTTGTCTGGACTGGCGGGGGCGAATTTGGCCCAGGCCAACCCGGCAGTGCTTGAGTTGCTATCGGATAGCCAAAGCCTGACTCCACAGAAGATGATCCAGCAGGCAGAGAAGAGCTACCCTGGGGTGATATCCGAGTTTCAGATCGATGTGGAAAATGGTCAGCTGATCTATGAGATCAGCATGATCAACACCAAGGAAGATACCATCAGCGAGTTTGAGTTCTGGGCCAAAGATGGCCGACTCATTCGGCAGAAGGTGGAAGCCCTGGAGGCGGACGATAAGGATGAGCTCAAGGCGGTGAGGATGCTCAGGGATATGGAGCAGACCTTCTCGCAACTGCTCAAGTTGGCCATGGGTGACAGCAACGCCCATATTCTGGAGGCGCAGCTGGATCACGACCTGGGCATCAGCTACCTGGAACTCAAGCTTATCGATGCCAACGGTAAACATAGAATAGCCTTCGATATCGAAAATCAGCGGCCTTTGCCCCTGTTGAAGTGGGATTAACAGATGAAAATATTACTGGTAGAAGATGATGCGACCACCACAGAGTATGTGGTCAAGGGATTTGCCGAACAGGGGCACAATATCGAGACGGCTAGCGATGGTCATCAGGGACTCTTGCTGGCCACCAGTATGCAGTATGACCTGGTGATACTGGACCGCATGTTGCCACAGCTCGATGGCCTTAAGTTGCTGGCGGCGCTGCGTGCGACCGGCAATCAGACCCCGGTGCTTATCCTGTCGGCGCTGAGCCATGTGGATGAGCGCGTCAAGGGGCTCAGGGCCGGTGGCGACGACTATATGACCAAACCATTTGCCTTCTCCGAACTCTTGGTACGCGCCGAGAAGCTGATGCAGCGCGGTAATTCGGCGCCGGCGCAAACCGAGCTTAAGGTGGGCGAACTTGTGATGGAACTGCTGACCCGTAAGGTCACCCTGGCGGGCAGCGAGATCATGCTGCAGCCTAAAGAGTTTCAACTGCTGAAGTACTTGATGGAACACCCTAATCAGGTGATCAGCCGCACCCTGTTGTTCGAGGCTGTGTGGGATTACCATTTCGATCCTCGCACCAATGTGATCGACGTGCATATCGCCAAGCTGAGACGCAAGTTTGAAGAGCTGGGCTTTGGCGAGCTGATCGAAACGGTTCGAGGGGCTGGCTATCGCCTCCGTCAAGGGCATTAGACCCTATCAGAGTAGTGCCTGGCGCATTACCATCATCTTCTCTGCCTTGGTGACCCTGATTATCGGCACCCTGTTGTTTGGCATGTATCGTCAGCTGATCAACGAGCAGGAGCTGCAGACCAACCAACATCTGGCGGCGGAGAAGGTACGTTATCAGCAGATGGCGCTGACCCTGGACAGACGCAGCTTTGCCACCCAGATCCGCACCGCCGATCCCAAGACGGCGTTGGTGGTGTGGCGTAGCTCCTTGGATCTGGTGGGGGCGCTGAGCCTGATGCCAGATGACATGCCGCTGCTGCCCGAGACGCGAGATTTTCCTATTCTCACCAGCGGGCCGGACAAGTTGCACATTCTTACCGGTGGCCTGGTGATCACCCGTTACGGCCCTGTGCTTATCGCCACCCGAACCGACCAGCTGGCGACCCTGATCGAGCGCTTCGTCAACGCGGCCATCACGGCGCTGATGCTGACCATAGTGCTCACCCTTGCTCTGGGGTACCTGTTTTCCAAGGCGATTCTGCGCCGACTGGTGCAATACAACCGTTTGAGTCGTCGCATCGAGCGTGGCGAGTATTCCACCCGACTGCCAATCAGCTGGCGACAGGATGAATTCGATATGTTGGCGGGCAACTTCAACCAGGTGCTGGATACCCTGGAGGCCAACCTGCATGCGGTGCGTGGCGCCACAGACAATATCGCCCACGATCTCAGGACGCCACTGTCTCACCTGAGGATCGGCCTGGAACAGCTACCGCAAAAGCCGGTCGAGGAGCTGGATGAGGCCAGCGCCATCCTGATAGAGGAGCTGGATCACTGCCTGGCGACCTTCGATGCCATGTTATCTCTCACCCGTATCGAGGAGGGGCAGCAAGATCTCGAGCTACAACCCTTGAGTCTGAACGATTTGTGTCAGGATCTGTTTGAGATGGCCGAGGCGATGGCCGAATCCAACGGCCAGACATTGACCCTGTCGCTGGACGAAGACCATAGCGTGATGGGGGATAAGTACCTCCTGTTCCAGGCGTTGTTTAACCTGGTGGACAACGCGATTAAGTACTCCGGCGAGGGAGCCAAGATAGAGATAGCGCAGCAGGGGAACCGCATATTGATCCGCGATAATGGACCCGGGATCCCTGATGATGCCACCGAGAAGGTATTTGACCGTCTGGTGCGCCTGGATCCCAGCCGTCACAACAAGGGCACGGGGCTCGGACTTTCGCTGGTCAAGGCGATTTTGCAGCGTCATAATGCCCGCATAGAACTCTCCGATAACCAGCCTGGGCTGCAGGTGAGCATACGTTTTTCATAAGGGCGACAATCCATGTATCAGATCATTGCCGATGAGGCAGACTTCCTGGTGATCGATAAGGCACCCGGGGTGCACTTTCATAGCCAGGACGGCAGCGCAGGCGTGATGGCACAGGTCGAACGGGATCTCGACATCAAGCTCTACTCGGTACATCGCTTGGATACCATGACCTCTGGTCTGCTGCTGTTCGCCAAGTCGAGCGAGGCGGCGGCCGGGTTTACCCGTCTCTTCAGCGAGCACAAGGTACAGAAGTACTATGTGGCGCTGGCTAAGGGCAAGCCTAAGAAGAAGCAGGGCAGCATAGTGGGCGACATGGCCAAGTCTCGTCGCAGCATGTATAAGCTGCTGCGCAGCAAGGAAAACCCGGCGATCACTCAGTTTTTCTCGCAATCCGTGGCCGAGGGACTGCGTCTCTATCTGCTCAAGCCGCTCAGTGGTAAGACACATCAGCTTAGGGTAGCGCTGGCCAGCCTTGGGGTGCCGATCCTCGGCGATAGCCTCTATGGTGGTGAGGAGGCCGATCGTGGCTACCTGCACGCCTTCGCGCTGGGGTTCGAATGGCTGGGGCAGGCCTATGCCTATCGGCGCGTGCCTGAGCAGGGCGAGGCATTTGGCCTCGACGGGGTAAAAAACCAGTTGCAAACATGGGGTAAGCCTGAGAAGTTAGATTGGCCAAAACGAAATTGAGTCAATTAAGGAAGCCTGTCTATGGATACCAATAAACTGCTGCTCGTCATCATCGCTATTCTGCTGCCACCGGTTGCCGTCTTCTTGAAGAGTGGTGTCGGTAAGGATCTGCTGATCAACATCATTCTCTGCCTGCTGTTCTTCATTCCAGGCCTGTTACACGCCCTGTGGGTGGTGACCAAATCTTAAGTCTTGTTCGAGGCTAAATCTTGCTCGAGATTAAGCAATGGAGCGCGGCATAGGCTGCGCTTTTTTATGGCTGATTGTTGCCCCTGGCCTGAACAGTGAGTTCATGCCACCTCCCTTTTTCTCCGTATCCCGACCTGCCAGACTCGCTGGGTCTAATTCAAGTGAGTAAAGGAGAGAAGATGAATAAGATCTGGAGCCCGGATACCCTGGCGGCCCCTGCGGCCAACTACCATCAATGTGCGCTGATCCCTGGGCCCTCGCGCTGGCTGAATATTGCCGGACAGCTGGGCATAGACAGGCAGGGCAAGCTTGCCTCCGACACTGAGGGGCAGATAGTGCAGGCGTGGGAGAACTTACGCGCCGTGTTACGGGCCAACGAGATGGATCTTGAAGACTTGGTGTTGGTGCGTATCTACCTTGTCGACAGAGATGATCTGCCAGCCTACCAAGCCGCCAAGGCGCGTCTGGGGTTCGATGTGGGCGGATTGCCAACCACCTTGCTCTTCGTCCAGGGGCTGTTTGACCCACGCTGGCGGGTAGAGATCGAGGCGCAGGCGGCTAAGGCTTTCGAGGGGGATTAGGCCGCTGGCGCCCAATTTAAGCCGAACTGACTTGCATTAAATTTGTACTGTTAACTTTCTGATAACCCAATGGGGCGGCGTTTTAGGCTATAATCGCCGCCATGAACAGAAAGAAGAAAATCAATCAAACACTTAAGGCCAAGGCGAAGAAGGCGAACGCTAAACTTCATCGCACAGGTAAGCCTAAGTATATCGCCAAGCCCGAACGCGAACGACTCGCCGAGGCGGCCGAACCACCCGCTGAACTCGTCTCTTAGGTTAGAGACCTTCCTCAATTTATTTTCATTCGTCCCGTTGGGCGCTTTATTGCCGACACCTTCCTATCTTGAATCTCCTGATGAGATACACATTGGAGTAGTGCCCGGCGTGAGCGACCCAAGAAAGGGCAATGCTTGGGCGGCTTGATATAGCGTGTCCGATGACAAGGCAAGATAGGCCGATATGGCTATCGCCTAAATAAGGAGAACCATGAATACTGTTTATACCGTTGGAGAGCTGGAGTCGTTTCTGGTGGCGATTTTAGTGCTCTTTATTGGCCATTCGGTTAATCGTCACGTGGCAGCGTTTCGTAAATATAATATTCCCGAACCTATAGTGGGTGGTCTGTTGGTGGCGGCGGTGATCACCGTGCTGCATTCCTACAACATTTCGTTGGAGTTTTCCCTGTCGATGCAGAATACCCTGATGATGATGTTCTTCAGTAGCGTGGGACTGGCGGCCAGTTATAAATTATTGATGAAGGGTGGCACCAAGGTGTTCCTGTTTCTGGCTATCGCCTCGCTCTACATCATAATTCAGAATGCCGTGGGGGTCAGTATCGCCACCGCCCTGGGGCTGGAACCGCTGATGGGACTGATCGCCGGTTCGATCACCCTGTCGGGTGGTCACGGCACAGGTGCGGCCTGGGCGCAGACCTTCTCCGAGCAGTATGGTATCAACACCCTGGAGCTGGCGATGGCGGCGGCAACCTTCGGCCTGGTGATGGGCGGTATCATAGGTGGCCCAGTAGCGCAGCGCCTGATCAACAAGAATGGTCTCGTCTCCGCTTACGGTGTCGGTGGCAATCACCACAAGGACCATCCGGATCTGGTGACCTATGACCAGCTCGAAGAAGACAGGGTGACGGCCAAGAGTATCCTTGAGGTGCTCTTTATTCTCTTGCTGTGTGTGGCCGGTGCCAAGTGGTTTGGCTCCCTGGTGGACTATCTGGATATCGGCTGGTTGAAGATGCCTGAGTTCGTCTATGCGCTCTTCTTCGGTGTGGTGATCACCAACATCACAGAGGTCTCGCGTGGCTTTAAGATCAACCGCGAGAGTGTCGACGTCTTGGGGACAGTTTCCCTGGCGCTCTTCCTGGCCATGGCGCTGATGAATCTTAAGTTGTGGGAGATCTTCGATCTGGCGGTGCCGCTGCTCATTATCTTGTTGGTGCAGACCGCCGTGCTGGCGCTGTTTGCCTATTGGATCACCTTCAAGCTGATGGGTGCCAACTATGACGCCGCCGTTATGGCCGGTGGTCACTGTGGATTTGGCTTGGGTGCCACGCCGACGGCTGTGATGAACATGGGGGCCCTGGTGTCACGCACGGGTCCATCGCCTCAGGCCTTCATGGTGGTGCCCATTGTCGGTGCCTTCTTCATCGACATAGTCAACGCCATCATATTGCAGGGCTATCTCAGCTTTATCGGCTAGCCTTACTCGCTAAGTATTAAAAAAGCACCCTAGGGTGCTTTTTTGCTATTGGCCCTCAGCCTGAGGATGATCCCGGCGATATAGGGTCCAATGTTCTATCTGCTCGCCACTGGGCAGGGTGCAGATGCCGCTCTCGAGGTCGAGCGTGCCGTCTAAGGATTCGCAGTAGACGGCGGCTGGGTTCGCCATAGACAGTGGTTTGGACTCTGTCGAGTCTTGCGCCTTGTCCACCTGCGTCTGACAAGCCGCTAAGCCAAGGGTGAAAAGCAGCGCCGCTATGGTGTGAGATATCTTCATGTCATTTTCCTATTCTCTGATTAGCGATTAACCCTTTATAACGTTGCCGCGTCGAAAAAGGGTTAAGCGCGAAGATCAATGTAGGGCCGGAATAAAGTAGAGGCTGTTGGCATACACCTTCTGCGAGCCAAGCCAGATATTTCTAAACAAGAGGTTGTCCGCCAGGGCCACCAGGGCGCCCTTGCCGTGTCGTTCGACGAGAATGGCGGGGGTCTGGCTCAGGCTGCGCTGATACTCCTCGGCCAGGAAACCGTCTAGCAGGGGCTCGTCGGCGTAGGTGGCGGCCGTGACGAAAGGCGGCTGGTTCTTGCTCAGGCCAAACGCCTTGTTCTTCAGCACAGGCAGGCGATTGCCACCTAGGCCGAAGGTGATGGGGTGGCTGGTGTCCAGATTCAGTGCCAGTACGGCGCCGCCGATCGCCTGGCGTGCATCCAGCTTGCCCTTATCGCCGAAGGCGAGGCCATCGGTGGCAAACAGCTGGCTGAAATAACGTTTCTCTCTGATATCGCTCTTGAGCAGGTTGCCCTTGGATAGCCATTGCAGCGCGCCTTTCTGGGCGACGATGACGCCGCCCTCTATGGCGAATTGTCCCAGTTTGCGGGCGTATTTCTCTTCCAGGTTGGCATAGCTGCCGTCCATGAGGAACACATGGGTGTATGGCGTCAGATCTATGCTGGGCAGACGGCTGACATCTACCTGAGTCAGGGGGGCACCGATAAGGTTGTCCATGAAATACCAGAGCTCACCCACTTCGGTCGACGAGGTGCCGTAGCCGGTCACCACTAGCGCCTTGATGGGGGCAATATCGTGAAAATCCGGGCTGCCGAGGTCTATGCCTGAGCTGGCCAGTCCGCTATCCACGCCCACTAGCTGCACCCTATGTTGCTTAGCCAGCGCTGCGAGCCTTTCGGTCAGGGCATCCGGCGCTAAGGCGGCCTGTGCCATTGGGATCTGCAGGGTGCCAGCCGCCATGCTGAGGGGCTGGCCATCGACCATCAGGCTGAAGGGCTTGGCGGCAAATTTGACCCGAACCCCCTCGCCGAGCAGGGCCTGCAGCAGGGGAGCGGCATTCTGCTGTCGCCAATCGACCAATGCCGCGACATTGTTCTTACTCAGTTTGCCTAGCGATCTGGCTTGCGGCTCGGTCAGCAGATCGTCGACATTCAGATTGACGTTGCGGGCCATCTGCAGATTGTAGGAGAAGGCCAGGTTCCAGCTGGAGACGTCGTAGAAGGTGGCGTCATCGAACTCGGTGCGCAGATCGAACATGGCCAGCAGCAGCGTCTTCTGCGGCTGATTGATGGGCACGAACAGGCTGTCGTCCTGGCCGTACTGATGTCTGCCCTGCTGCATCCTGTCCTTGAGATAGAAGAAGTCTATCCCGTGGCGGTGCAGCAGCTGGGCGAGGTCGTCGCGTCTGGCAGGATCGCCCGGTGCACCGAGCAGGAAGCCAGCCTCACGACCTGAGGGCGGGTGTTTGTCTTTACGCTGGTAGAAGCGGCGTTGGTATTGCTTCAGCTCATCGGCCAGTGCCAGGGAACCCTTGAGGCTGGAGAGGGAGGTGGCTATCTGGTTGTCTATGGCCTGGCTGAAACGCAGCAGGCCATTCTTTGAATCCTGCTGCTGTCCGCGCACGCTGGCCTGTTCAAACAGTATGCCTACGGCGCCGTTAATGTCCGGGTAAGTCGAGCCTTTACCATAGTAGAAATCGTCAAACATCTGCTTGGTAAAATAGCGCTGTTTGCCCTCGTCTAATGCCTTGGCATGGAAGCTGGCGAGTTTTTGGGTGATCGCCTGATTCTCCTTGGGGGTCAGCGGATGGGTGCGTGTCGGTACCCCAGGCTGGAAGAAGAAGGTCTGATCGTGGCCCATCTCGTGGAAGTCGCCCAGGTAGTGAGGCTGCCACTTGTGGAACAGGGCGATACGGCCCTGAGACTCGGGATGGCGCAGGAACAGCCAGTCACGATTAAGGTCGGCAAAATAGTGGTTACGTCTGCCGGCGGGCCAGTTCTGTCTGTGCTCGTTGTGATTCTCGTCGCTCACCTTTACCTTGCCGGTATAGTTGTTGGTCCAGGTAGAGAAACGATCTAGGCCATCTGGATTCTGAGACGGGGTGATCAACACCACGGCCTTATCCAGTAACTCCTGCACCCAAGGTTCCTGGCTTTGGCTGAGGCGATAGCTGATCTCGAGCGCAGCATGGGCGCCGCTGGCTTCGTCACCATGGATCGAATAGGCCAGCCAGATGATCAGCGGGCCATCGGGGGCCTTACCCGCTTTCACTTGCTGACGCCCTTGGATGATCTGTGCCAACTTGGCCTGATTGGCGGCCGAGGTGATCACCGCCGTGAGTTGTTGTCTGGCTTCGTGGCTCTGCCCTGTGGATTCCAGGCTGACTCTGGGACTATTTTGGGCGAGCTGCTTGAGATAAAAATTGATCTGATCATGGCGCAGATGCCACTGGCCAAGAGGATAACCGAGGAACTCGCTGGGTGACGCCAGGCTGCTGTTTGTCTGGTAGGCGGACGAGACTGAGATCACGCTTTGGGCATTTGTCGCAAAGCTCGCGAGCAGGGGAACGATAGAAAGCAGCAAAAGGCAGAGTCGCAGCATGGTAATGCTCTTTATTATTGTATATAAAGGCTAAATTAACAGTTAGACCAGTGAGTTTCCAGCTTACGGCCTGACTTTAGCCATACTGCCAAGGCAAAAATCTCACGACTATTAGACAAAGGGGCTACAAAGCTGGTGATAGTCGGAGTATCATAGTCTTAATTCTTACTAAAACACTCGGGTTTATCCTGACGGAGCATGTCTTAATGATCACCATTTCCGATGCAGCTCAGGCGCATTTTGTTAAGCTACTCGCTGACCAGCCTGAAGGAACTCATATTCGCGTTTTTGTTATCAGCCCAGGTACCCCTTCGGCTGAGTGTGGCGTGTCTTATTGTCCGCCGGATGCCGTAGAGGCAGACGACATCGAACTCGAATTTAATGGTTTTCATGCCATGGTGGATGAGAAGAGTGCACCTTTCCTCGAAGACGCTTCGATCGATTTCGTTACCGATCAACTCGGTTCGCAGCTGACCCTGAAGGCACCTAATGCCAAGATGCGTAAGGTTGATGCCGATGCGCCGCTGAAAGAGCGTATCGAGTATGTGATCCAGTCTGAAATCAACCCTCAGCTGGCCAGCCACGGCGGTAACATCATGCTGGTGGATATTGACGAAGCCGGTATCGCTATCCTGCAATTTGGCGGTGGCTGTAACGGTTGCTCCATGGTCGACGTGACCCTGAAAGATGGCATCGAGAAGCAGCTACTGGATATGTTCCCTGGCGAGCTGACCGGGGTTCGTGATGTCACCGAACACCAACACGGTGAGCACTCTTATCAGTAAAGAGTAAGCAGGAACACAACGGGATGACTTAGGTCATCCCGTTTTCGTTAGGGCCTTGCTCAATCGATAGCGGTAATCCAAAGCCAGGCTGAGGCTACGGGTGAGCATAAATAGGCTCATGGCAGCCCACAGGGCATGGTTGCCATAGTCCTGCAGCAGCGCCCAGGTGGGGAAGAACACCCCGAAGGTGGCGAGTATCATGGTGTTGCGCATGGCCTTGCCCTGGGCAGCGCCGATATAGACGCCGTCAAACAGGTAGGAGCCGAAGGCGAGTAGCGGCAGGGCAACGACCCAGGTTAGATAGGCCTGAGCCTCCTGGCGCACCTTAGGTATGTTGGTCAGAAGATGGATTATCTGTTCGCCCCACAGGGCAAAAAATAGCGTAAACAGCAGGGCAAAGATGGCCGACCATAGCCCGGCGAGGGTGACGCTTTGGGTCAGGCGCATGCCGTTGTGCTCACCCACGGCGCGGCCCACCTCGGCCTCAGCATAATAGGCGATACCATCCAAGGCGTAGGAGATGAGCAGCAGTAGGTTGAGCAGCACGGCGTTGGCGGCCACCGTATTGTCGCCCAGGTTAGCTCCCTGAAAGGTCATGAAGGCGAAGGCGAGTTGCAGGCAGAGGCTGCGCACAAAGATATTCAGGTTGAGGCGCACCAATCTCTGGTAGCAGTTGAGCGACAGGCCGCGGCACAGCGGCAAAAACGCGAAGTCGCCTTCCTGTTTGATGGTGCGCAGCACCATGCTGGTAGCCACGGCAAAACCTGTCATGTCGGCCAGTACAGAGGCCAAGGCCGCACCTTCGACACCCCAGCCTAGCCCCATTACAAACAGGAGGTCCAGTAGTATGTTGACGATGTTGGCGGCGATGAGCTGCCACATGGCGGCCTTAGGTTGCTGGCGGCCCAGTAGCCAACCTAGCAGGGCCAGGTTGACCAGGGCGAATGGGGTAGACCAGATGCGGATGTTAAAATAGGCCTGGCTGTAATACTGTACCTGCTCGCTGGCATCGGAGAGCGCCATGGCCGTGTCTATGATGGGTTGCTGCAGAAGCAGTACCAAGAGGGCGAGTAGCAGTGCCAGGCTGGTCGACTGAATCAGCAGACGGTATTGGGTCTGCATCTCTTTGGCGCCGAAGGCTTGCGCTACCAGGCCCGTTGTCGACATGCGCAGAAAGCCCAGAATCCATAAAATCAGGGTGATCACCGTTGACCCAACGGCGACTCCCCCTAAATAATAGGCGTTACTCAGGTGTCCCACGACGGCAGTATCGACCAGCCCCAGCAGGGGAACCGTAATGTTAGACAGAATCATGGGGACGGCGAGCGCGAACAGCTGGCTATTTTTCTGTTTATTTAACAATAAGTTTAGTGGCGACATAGACTCTCAGAGGTTACTCAATATGTTTAGAAGCGTGATAGCAGCGCTATTGGCCTGTCTCAGTTATTCGGCTCAGGCGGTGGTGATTCTACAATATCATCATGTATCCGAGGATACCCCTAAGGTGACCAGCGTGACACCCGCTCAGTTCAGAGAGCAGATGAGCTACCTGAGGGAGAACGGTTTCAAGGTCAAGGCCTTGTCCCAGGTGGTCGAGGCGATAAAGCAGGGACGGGACCTGCCCGACAAGACGGTGGCCATCACCTTCGACGATGGTTATCAGAATATTGCCGATACCGCCCATCCTATCTTGAAGGAGTTCGGCTATCCCTACACCATCTTTATCTCCATCGATCCCATAGTGCGCAAGCATAAGAATGTGATGAACTGGGCGACCCTGAAACGCCTCAGCGATGACGGGGTGACGCTGGCCAATCACAGCTGGGGCCATGAGCATCTGATCCGACGCCTGCACGGTGAGGATGAGCAGGCCTGGTTGGCTAGGATTAAAGACAATCTACTCGCCACCGAGGCAGAGATACAAGCAAAAACCGGCCAGAGCGTGAAGATGTTAGCCTATCCCTATGGCGAATATAATACGGCCATAGAGACCTTAATGGAAAGCTTAGGTTTCGTGGGTTTTGGCCAGCAGTCGGGCGCCGCTGGAGGCTACTCGTCGCTTACCGCCTTACCACGCTTTCCGGTGGCGGGTGCCTATGCGGATCTTACCTCACTCAAGGCCAAGCTCTATAGCCTGAACATGCCCGTGCTAGCGATCACGCCGCGTAATACGCAGCTCGAGCAGGGGCAGTGGCGACCCGAGATGCAGGTGACCCTGGATATGACAGATATCCTTGCTAGGCAGGTGATGTGCTTCGTCCAGGGGCAAGGCGCCATGAAGCCGACCTGGTCGAGTGAGGATACCTTTAGTATTCGCGCGCTGATGGATCTGCCGCCGGGTCGTTCGCGTTATAACTGCACCGCGCCAAGCAAGGTGAGTGGTCGTTACTACTGGTTCTCCCAGGCCTGGGTTAGGCCGAAAAACGATGGTACCTGGATACAGGAGTAACGAGTGCTAGGAGATCTCCGCCGTCTTGCTGCTGTTGAGTAGCTGCATCAGCCGGGTGGGGATCTTATCCAGATGTAATATCTCCTTATGGGCATTGAGCTCGGCGGCTGCACCCGGCATGCCCCAGACCACTGAGCTGGCCTCATCTTGTATTATGGTGTGACTGCCGGCGGCCTTGAGTCGTTCCAGCCCCAGGGCGCCATCTCTTCCCATGCCAGTCAGCAGTATGCCTATGGTGTCGGCGCCATAGCACTCGGCGATACTGTTGAACAATACATCCACGGCGGGCTTATGGCGATTGACCGGATCTGAGTCCAGCAGCTTGGTATAGAGCCTGGTGCCACGCTTCTCTACCGCTAGGTGGGCATCCCCCGGCGCCAGATAGGCGGTACCGCTCTCTATCAGCTCTCCCCCCTTGGCCTCGATCACCTTCATCGCCGAATGGGTATCCAGTCGCTTGGCGAAAGAGAGGCTAAAGGCGGCGGGAATATGCTGGGTAATGACTATGGGGGGCGTATTCGCCGGCAGTGGAGTGATCACCCGTTGGATCGCCTCGGTACCGCCGGTGGAGGCGCCGATGGCGATCAACTTGTCCCCTGAGTTTTCAAACTTATTACTTGTGGTTACCCGAGCAACCGGACGGTTGAGCGGCTTAACATGGCTGACGGCGGCGGTGCGCACCTTGTCGATCAGCTCATCGGTATAATCCAGCAGGGTGTTGGTGAGATCCGACTTAGGTTTAGAGATGAAGTCTACCGCTCCTAAGGCCAAGGCCTCCAGGGTGACCTCGGCGCCCTTGTGGGTCAGGGTTGAGACCATGACGACCGGCATGGGCCTGAGCTTCATCAGGTTGCGCAAGAAGGCGATGCCATCCATCTTGGGCATCTCAATATCTAGGGTCAGCACATCTGGGTTGAACTGCTTGATCAGGCTCCTGGCCTCGTAGGGATCTTCGGCTGAGGCGACCACCTTGATATCCGGCGCCTGTGAGAGCATATGGGTAAGCAGCTGCCTGACCAGAGGTGAGTCATCTATGATCAATGCTTTTATCATCTGGCGCCATCCTCTCGCGTCATCTGTGTCATGCTCTGGCACCGAGTCGTTGCCGCACCAGGGCGGCATGTTGAGGTTGGTATATGGTTTGACCGATCAGTTTGAAATCGCTGGAGATATTATGCAGCGTCTCCGAATGGCCGATAAACAGGTGGCCATCTTCGGCGAGCAGTTGTCGAAACTGGCGGATGATCTTCACCTTGGTCTGGATATCGAAGTAGATGAGCACATTGCGACAGAAGATGAGATCGAAGGGGCCGTGCATGGGCCACTCGCCCAGTAGGTTCAACTGTTTGAAGTGGATCAGTCGCTTGAGCGAGTCGCAAAGCCTGACCTCATCGGCATTAGGTCCTGGTTCGACATACTGGTTTAGCAACGCCTTGGGTAGGTTAGCCATGGCCTCCTGGCTGTAGATGCCGGCCTTGGCCCTGTCCAGCACGTTGGTGTCGAGATCCGTGGCGAGTATCTTCAGATCCCAGCTGGCCGGCGGAAAGTGTTTCGCCAGAGTCATGGCGATGCTGTAAGCCTCTTCGCCGGTAGAGCAGGCCGATGACCAGATGCGCAGGCGACGGTTTCGTCTCTGTTGCCACTGAGGCACCAGGTGCCGCTCGAGATAGTCGAAGTGGTGTGCCTCGCGAAAGAAGGAGGTGAGGTTAGTGGTCAGGGCGTTGATGAAGTTGATCAGTTCGCCGCCATCGTCCGTTAATCTTTGGCAATACTGATTGAAGTTATTCAACTTGAGCGCACGCAGGCGTCTGCTGAGGCGCGAGTAGACCATGTGCTGCTTCCTGTCTGGCAACACTATGCCCGATTCGCGATAGGCAAGCTGTCGAATAAATTCGAAGTCTTGCTGCGCCATCGGAAATTCCTTTTCGTTGCTCTGTTCCAATTGTTTCCCCTAGCCTGATCTCGGCTCCTGGCGATCGATTCGACTCAATGGGGGCGCCTTCCCCTGGCGCCCATAGACCTTATACCAATCGTAATCAATAACTGATCGCTTACTTACTGTGATTGGTATTAAAACTCATTCCACTCCTCGTTGCTGATATTCAGGGGGCCATGGCTGTCGCCGGTACCAGTGAGAGCGGCGCCGAGGTCATGCCCGAATGTACCGGGGTCTGGGACTGGAAGAAGCCGAGCTGGGCTTTCATGTTGCGTGCCTGCTCCGCCATGGCATCGCCGGCGGCCGATACCTGTTCGACCAGGGCGGCATTTTGCTGCGTCATCTCATCCATCTGGGAGATCGCCTTGTTGACCTCCTGGATGCCCGCCGATTGCTGATCTGAGGCTATGCTGATCTGGCTTATCATGTCGGCCACCTTAGTGACGGCCTGCACTATATCTTCCAGGGTCTCGCCAGACTGATTAACCAGCTGGGTGCCGTCGGTTACCTTGGTCACGCTGTCGCGGATCAGCTCCTTGATCTCCTTGGCGGCGCCGGCGCTGCGTTGGGCTAGGTTACGCACCTCGCCAGCCACCACGGCAAAGCCGCGTCCCTGCTCGCCTGCTCTGGCGGCTTCGACGGCGGCATTGAGGGCTAGCAGATTGGTCTGGAAGGCGATCTCATCGATCACCCCTATGATGTCGGCGATGCGCTTGCTCGACTCGTTGATCGCCTCCATGGCGGTCACGGCCTGGTCGACCACCTTGCCACCATGGGCGGCTTTAGTGTTGGCCTCCTGGGCCAGTTGGTTGGCGACCGTCGCGTTTTGCGCACTCTGGGTAACTGTCGCCGTCATCTCCTCCATGCTGGAGGCGGTCTCTTCGAGGGAGGCGGCCTGCTCCTCGGTGCGCTGACTCAAATCGGCGTTACCTTGGGCTATCTCCTCCGCCCCCGAGGTGACGGTATTGGCCGACTGGTTGATGCCGTCGAGCACCTCGGTCAACTTGGAGGCGGTGGCATTGGCATCGGCCTGTAGCTTACCAAACTGGCCTTGATATTCGCCCTGGATCTGACGATTGAGATCCCCCTTGGCCAGGCCATCGAACATATTGACCACATCGCCGATCACCTGATCGGCGATGCCGACCAGACGATTGAGACCGTTAGAGAGGTTGAGGAAGAAGCCCTCTTTATCCTGGGTGCCGACCCTCAGGGAGAGATCGCCCTTGCTGGCGGCGCTGATGATGGAGTCTATCTCATGCTCTATGGCTACTTCGGCGGTTCTGTCGGACCACTCCACAACCGTGCCTATGCTGGTGCCGTTAGGGTCGCGGATGGGATTGGCAACCACCTGGAAGGTGCGTCCGCCCACCTTGAGTTGGCTGGTGTAGGTGTTGGTCAGCGTCTTGAGTAGGTTGCGCTGGTGGCTGGGATTCTTGTGGAAGTTGTCTATGTTGACGCCGATGAGGTTGCCGGCATCGAAGTTCGGCAGATCCTTGGCGATATCGTTCTGCGCCTGCTTGAACATCTGGCTGACGGCCTTGTTCATGTAGATGATATTCAGATCGGCGTCGGCCACCATGGTATTGGAGGAGACATTGTCCAGCGCCTGCTTGATGCGGGCGTTTTCGGCGGCCAGCTGACGTTCTGTAGCCTCCTTGGCCAGCTGCTCGGTCACATCCTGCCATTCGACCACTGTGCCCGTGCGCACACCGTTCTCAAACACAGGGGTGGCAATCAGGGTAAAGTCGAGTCCGGCGACCTGAATGCTGGTGTCATAGCTGCCGGTGAGCCTGTCGAGCATCTTACGTTGATGGGCCGGGTTCTGGTGGAAGAGATCGATATTGCTGCCGATCAGGCTATCTGTGTTGAACTTGGTCAGTGTCTGTTGCAGCGTCTGCTCATTGTCTTTAAGCATTTGGGTAACAGAGTCGTTGAGGTAGATGATGTTGTAATCGGCATCCGCCACCATGACGTTGGCACGGCAGACATCTAATGCCTGTTTGATGCGGCTGTTCTCCTGAGCCAGCTTGTTTTCTGCGTCGGCCTTGGCCAGTGCCTCAGTCTTATCCTGCCATTCGACGACGGTCGCGATGCGCTGATGCTCATCGTCAAACACGGGGGAGGCGATCAGCGAGAAGATGCGACTGCCCACTTTAATCTGCGCCGAGTGAGGTCGCTTCAAGCTGGCTATGATGTTCTGCTGATGGCTGGGTTGCTGGTGGAAGGTGTCCATGTTGGTGCCAATCAGCGTGTCGACGCTGAAGCTGGTAATGGCCTGCTGTATGTCTGACTCGGCCTGCTCCAGGGTGTGGCGTAGCGACTGGTTAAGGAAGTTAATATTGCCTTGCGGGTCGGCTAACATCACGTTGGCCTGACAGATCTCCAGCGCCCTCAGCTGCGCCTGGCTGGCTTGATTGGCATGCCATTGCTGGGTAAGACTGTGGCTGATCTCCGACCAATGAGGATAGTCGAAGGCGGAAAAGCTGGGGGGATTCTTGCCATTGATTGCCTGGCGGATCTCGTCGAAGGCTTGTCGCAGATTGTGTTGCACCTGTCCCTGCTGTTGAATACCCAGGGCGATGACGGCGATGGCTATCACCTGAGCTATGCCAACCCAGAGCGAGGGCTGCTGGGTGAAGGCTAATAGGGCTGCGACGGCGGCGATAAGCAGTCCAATGATTGGCAGATTGTTTGCGTTGCCAGTCTTGCTGTTCATTGCATCCATTCTCTGTTCCTCTCTTGCCGGTTTAGGCGCTGACAGCCTGTGTCGATGCAGCGTCGATAGTATTGATGATGTTTGACAGTTGGGCGGCCTCGGGCAACACCTCGCTGCTTAGTAGGGTGTCGATATCCAAAAGGATGACCATCTTGTCCGCCAGGTTGGCGAGTCCCTTGATGAAGGTGAGATCTGTCTCTTCGCCAAAGTCGGGAGCATCGCGAAGATCCTTGTGATTGACGCTGAAGACATCGGAGACGGCATCGACCACTATGCCAATCACCTTGTGTTCGTCGCCGACGCAGACCTTGATGACGATCACCACAGTCGTGGGGCCATAGTCTAGGCTGGCGATACCGAATCTCTGCCGCAGATCTATGATGGGCACTATGGTGCCGCGCAGGTTGATCACCCCTTTGACATGGCCCGGGGAGTTGGGAATGACGGTCGTGGGCTCCCAGCCTCGTATCTCCTGTACCGAGAGAATGTCGACGCCATACTCCTCATCGGCCATGATGAAAGTTAGATACTGGTCGCTGGCATCGTCTTTGGCGGTGAGTGTGATGCCTGCTTCATCTGCCTGTGTCATGGATGAATCTCCCTTTTCATTTGGTTCCCTATCATTTGGCTCCCTAGGCGGCGTGCTCTTGGGTGCTGTTGATACCCGCGAGGCCGACTAATCCGGCAATATCTATGATCAAGGCAACCGTGCCGTCGCCGAGTATGGTGGCCCCCGAGATGCCGGGCACCTTGCTGTAGTTGTCTTCTAGGCTCTTGATCACCACTTGCTGCTGAGACAGAAGCTCGTCGACCAGGAGCCCGACCTTGTCGTTGTTGGCATCGACCACCATCACCAGGCCATCTTTAATCTGTTTGGCGTCGGCCTCATGATTGAAGGCCTCGTAGACCTTGAGTACAGGCAGATATTCGTCCCGTAGACGAACCACCTCATGCTCTTCACTCAGGCGGTTGATGTGGGCCGTGGGTACCTCGAGTGACTCATGGATCGCGACTAGGGGAACGACATAGGTGTGTCTGCCTATGCGGACCAACTGGCCGTCGAGGATCGCCAGGGTGAGCGGCAGGCGTATGGTAAAGCGGCTGCCCTTATCCTGGGTGGATTTCAGCTCTATGGTGCCGTTGAGTTCGTGGATGTTTCTCAGCACCACATCCATGCCGACGCCTCGTCCTGAGAGGTCGGAGACTGTCTCTGCGGTAGAGAAGCCGGGTTTAAAGATAAGCTGGTGAATGGCCTCTTCGCTGAGCTCTTCATCGCTGCCTACCAGCCCCTTGGCCCGTGCCTTGTCGAGGATCTTTTGGGTATTCAGGCCGGCGCCGTCATCGATGATCTCTATGATGATGTTGCCGCCCTGATGGAAGGCATTCAGTGTGAGAGTGCCTGTCTCGGGCTTATCCTTCTGGCGGCGCACCTCTGGAGTCTCGAGGCCGTGGTCGAGGGAGTTTCTCACCAGGTGCACCATAGGGTCGACGATCTTCTCCATTACCGTCTTGTCCAGCTCGGTATCTTCCCCTTTGAGGATCAACTCCACCTTTTTACCCAGTTGCTGACCTATGTCCCGCACCAGACGGGGGAAGCGGTTAAAGGCAAAGCTGATGGGCAGCATGCGGATCTGCATGACGCTCTCCTGCAGATCCCGGGTGTGGCTGGCCAGCTGCTCCAGTCCCTGCTTCATGGTGATGAAGGATTCAGGTGTCATCTCCTCCTGCTGACCAATCTGGCCGAGCATGGCCTGGGTGATCACCAGTTCACCCACCATGTTGATCAGCAGATCTATCTTCTCGATGCTGACACGAATCGAACCCGCATCTTGGTTCTTATTGCTCACCACGCTGGGTTTTACCGGGTTGGCAGCCTTGTTTGGCGTATCGGTTTGGCTAACCGGTTCTGATGGGGCTTCAGCCTCGGCTGGCGGTGTTTCATTTTCTTGCGTATGCGCCTGATAGTCGATTTCACATTCATCCTCGACCCACTCGAAGGCTTCCTTGAGACGGGATAGAGGCTGGTCAGTGGTGAGGGTGAGCGACCAGGCGAGATAGCAGGCCTCGGGGTCATACTGAGTGAAGTCGGGGATCTCCTGGGGGACAAGCTCGACCCTAAGCTTGCCACACAGGTTGAGCTCGTTGAACATCAACAGGGGATCGTTACCGTACCTGAGTATGTCCGTCCCCGCCTTGAAGGTGATCTGCCAGGTGGTTAGCTCTGGCGTCTCGGGTTCGTTTGGTGTTTGCTCCGGCGATTGAGCCTGATTGAGCTCGGCGGCAAATTTCTGCTCAAGTTCGCTGAGCATAGGGTCGTCGAAGGTCTGTTGGTGCATCACGGCATCGAGCATGTTGCGCAGCAGATCGACCGACAGCAGCAAGATGTCCTGATGATGACTGGTCATCTCGCGGCGACCGTCACGGATCTCGTCGAGTAATGTTTCCAGCAGGTGGGTGTAGTTAGCAACCTGAGTAAAGCCGAAGGTCGCGCTGCCGCCCTTGATGGAGTGGGCGGCGCGAAAGATGGTGTTGATCGCCTCTGGATCCGGTGCGGCGATATCTAATTTCAGCAGCTCTGATTCCATGCTTTCCAAGCCTTCGAGACTTTCTTCGAAGAAGACTTGGCTGAATTGACTCAGATCGATTTCCATATCTCACCATCCAATCAAATTAACGTAATACTTTGTTGACCGTGGCAAGCAACTGGTCGGGATTAAAGGGTTTGACTATCCAACCGGTGGCACCGGCCGATCGTCCCTCCTGCTTCTTGTCGCTGCCCGACTCGGTGGTGAGCATCAGTAGAGGGGTAAACTTGTAGTTGGGTAGGGTGCGCAGGTTACGGATCAGGGTGATACCGTCCATCACTGGCATGTTGACGTCTGAGATCACTAAGTCATAGTCCTGGCTCTTGGCCTGGGTCAGCGCCTCGTCACCGTTGCAGGCCTCGGTAACCTCGAATCCAGCCGTCTTAAGGGTAAAGCCCACCATCTGGCGCATGGAGGCAGAATCATCCACTGCGAGTATTTTCTTCATTCTTGAATTGTCTCCTGAGCAAGCGCAAAGATCTGTGCCGCGTCGAGCCCCAACTCGGCCAAGGTATGCCCGACCTCTTCGGTGGGAGGTGTCCATTCGATGGCGTGGTGGTGCGTTTGGCAATAGTGATGCAAAAAGTAGAGCAGCTGGGCACCTGAGGTATCGACCCGGGTCAACTGGCTGGCGTCGATACTCAAGGTATCAGACGCGGTGAGCTGTTCGGCAATATCATGGTGGACCTGCTGGATGTTACGAATCGTCAGCTCAGACGCCAAGCGAATCGGACTCTGGGTCATCGGGGGGCTCCTCTACAATCCCTGTCATTAAGACTCCACTAGGATCAAAAGATAGACGGTAAATAAGAGGCTTGCCTGAAAAATAACAGTTTTTTAACTAAGTCGGCTCCCGTGTGGGAGCCGACAGTGAAGGATTTTGTTACTCACCATAGTGGGTCGCCAGGGCGATCACATCGTGAATGAGGTGCTTGTTGCGGATTTGAGGTAGCTGACGAGGATCTAGGCTGGTGGGCTTAACCGTCGCCATTCGGGTGCCGTCGGGAGAGATGAGCACCATGGAGGCGCTATGATCCACCTGATAATTTTCGCCTTCGCCCACCATGGTATAGACGAAGCCCAGCTCCCGGGTCAGCGGGAGCAACTGGCTATGGGGCGCCGTGACGGCGACGAAGTTAGGATTAAAGAAGTTGATGTAATCTTTGAGCCTAGCCTGGGTATCCCGTGCAGGGTCGACCGACAGAAACACCACCTGCAGATCCACCACACCTTCCAGCTGTTGATAGGCCGCCGCCAGCTTACCAAGCGTGGTGGGGCACACATCCGGGCAGGAGGTATAGCCCACAAAGAACAGGCTCCACTTGTGTTTAAGCTGGTCGTTGGTAAAGGCCTTGCCGTTCTGATCGGTTAGCTCGAAGGGGGACAAGGGTCGTTGCTGGGGATAGCGATAGCTGGTGAGCAACTCGGGCGGCGTGGGCTTAGCTGTGTAGTTAACCGCCGCGATCGCCCCCAGGCCGCTGAAGATGAGTAAGGTAATGATGACCAGTATTGGCTTCATCGTTAGCTCCAGAGATAGTGGTCGACCAAGAGCAGCAAGAAGAGCAGCATCAGGTGGTAGATGGAGAAGCGAAACACTTGCATCGCCAGTCCCGGCTGGTCTCTATACTTGAGCTGCCAGGCCTTATAGATAAAGCCGCAGCTTAATAGAGTTGACCCCACCAGATAGAGGGGACCACACATGCCAACGAGCACAGGGTAGAGACAGGCCAGCGCCAATAAAACCGTGTAGAGCAGGATGCAGGTCTTGGTAAATTCGACGCCGTGAGTCACTGGCAGCATGGGCACATCGACCTTGGCATACTCGGCGCGTCTGTGGATCGCCAGCGCCCAGAAATGGGGCGGCGTCCAGGCGAAGATGATGATCACTAACAGCAGCGCATGGCCGTGAAACTCGCCGGTTATCGCCGTCCAACCCAGCAGCGGTGGCATGGCTCCGGCCAGGCCGCCGACGACGATATTCTGTGGCGTGGCACGCTTGAGATAGGCGGTATAGATCACCGCGTAGCCTATGAGGCTGGCGAAGGTGAGCCAGGCGGTGAGCGGGTTGACGGCCCAGTAGAGCAGCATAAAGCCGAGAATCGCCATACCGGTCGCAAAGGTCAGTGCCTTGGTGATGGAGACGCGGCCCTTGGGTAGCGGACGATTATAGGTTCGGGCCATCAGGCCATCGATGCGGCGGTCGATCAGATGGTTATAGGCCGCGGCCGCCCCCGCCATCATGCCTATGCCAATTAGACCGGCGATTAAGGGTTGAACCGGTACGGCGCCGGGTACCGCCAGGCACATGCCGACCAATACGGTCAACAGCATCAGGGCGACTACCCTTGGCTTGGTCATCTCCAGATAGGCGCGCCAGGGGAGAGGGGTAACGGCATGCTTGGTGATTGTCATAGGTTTGGCCATGGCGATGCCTCCTTATGCCTTACGCCACAGGGCGTAGTTGATGAAAACCAGGGTGAGTAACAAGAGTGCGGCGCCCGCGTTATGGGATACGGCAACTCCCAAGGGGAGGTGCAGCACAACATTGCTGATGCCAAGTGCTATCTGTAGGCACAACAAGCCTAGTAGCACCCAGGCACTGCGTCTGAGCAGCTGAGAGTGAGACAGTTTGATCATGCGGTAGACCAGCCAAAGCAGGGCTGTCGCCGTAATGATGGCACCGAATCTGTGCGCCACATGGATGGTCATGCGGGAGGAGTAGTCGAGTATGCCAAACTCATAGCTGCCTTCCGTCTTATGTAGGGGATAAAAGGCATGCAGTGGGTCGAGATTGCTTACCCAGTCCCCTTCGCAGATGGGCAGTGTGGTGCAGGCCAGCGCCGCATAGTTAGATGAGGTCCAGCCGCCCAGGATGATCTGCAGCACGAGTAAGCCGAGGCAGAAGAGTGCGTAGGGGGCGAGTTTTCTCAGTCTGGGCTCGCCGCCGGGTAGTCGCAGTGGCTTGGTTCTAAGGTAGAGCAGCCATAGCAGGGAGATCAGGGTGAAACCGCCGATCAGGTGCGACATCACCACCACGGGCATGAGTTTCATTGTGACCGTCCACATCCCCAGCGCCGCCTGGAACAGGATTAATAGGGCGATAAAGCTGGGGAGCTTCTTAGGGGCGTCGGGCTGCCTGAAACTGATGAAGAGGATGAAGGCGACCAGTAGGCCTAAGGTGCCGGCAATATACCTGTGGATCATCTCCAGCCAGGCTTTCTCTGGTTCTACCGTATGTTCGGGAAAGCTGTCCTGGGCCTTGGCCAGTTCGTGGCTCTGGGTGGGCACCTTGATCATGCCGTAGCAGCCTGGCCAGTCGGGACAGCCTAGGCCGGCGTCCGAGAGTCGGGTGTAGGCCCCCATCAAGATCACGCACAGGGTAAAGACTAAGGTGAGTTTCAGTACGGATGTCATCTGCATTAGCCGACCCTCGACAGTTTAAGCATCTTTCTTAAGTCGGCGATCAACGCCTTGCCGAGCATCAGCTGGGCCTGTTCATCTTCAACCTGGGGGTAGCGCATCACCAGCGAACCCAGCGGATCCACTATGATGATCTCCTCCTGGGTCAGCATCTGGCTGACCGCCTCGGTGGCCTGGGCCGTGGTGAAGTCGAACTCACTCTCCTGCAGCGCCATGAGATCGCTGTCAGCTTGCAATAATATAATGGGATTGACCCTGTGCTGGTCTCGCCCCAGGGCGATCTGGCTCTGATGCAGTATGTAGAGTCGGTTCATACAGGCCTGATCGCATTGTGCCGGAAGTAGGTAGATCATCTGCCAGTGTTTGGGCATGGGATTGGTCATGGCTAGGCGGGCATAGTTGGTGTCGGACGGCAGAAGCTCCCCCTTGTTGGTGGCGCCGCCATGATAGAGGTTCAGACTCAGCACCAGTTTTGCTACCGCCACGGGCAAGACAAAGACCAGCAGTAAGATAATTAGGGGTTTTGCGCCTCGGCTCTTTGGGGATCTCATCTTAATCCTCTGGTTGATTATTTTATGGGTTAGCGCGCGCCAGACACCGAAAAATATCAACTCCCCGAGACGGCTAGGAAGTGACCATTTACCTGGGTAGGCACCCTATTTATCAAGGTGCCTATTGATTAACCTACAGGGTCAGATGTCTTTACGCAACAAGTTACGACACTCATTTTTTTTCACTGGGTTCCTTGTTTTTCCTCTTAAATATCAGCAGGTAAGTCATGAGTATAAGAAAGACGGTCGCCATGGAGAACCACTGCAGGGCATAGCCCTGGTGTTTCTGTGCACTCATGGGGATCGGCTGCCAGGGATGTGGCAGTGCGCCGCCCGGTATCGCCTCGGGTTGCAGTATGGCGGGGGCCAACGGCATGCCTAGCTGCTGAGATAGCTCGGTCAGGTTAAGGTTTTGAATTCGCATGGGATCGCCTACTTCGGGCAGTAGGTGTTGGCTCAAGGGGTTGCTGGCCCTCTGATAGACACGCCCGCTTAATGTCACCGTCTGAGTCATTCGTGTTATTTGGGGTAACTTTTGTCTGTCTAGGCCACTGTCGATGAAGCCGAGTTCGACCATTAGTAAAGGCGCATCGGCTTCGACACGCATCACCTGATAGGCCAGATAGCCGACGCGACCCTCGTAGACCTGGTTATCCAGCAGTATGGCGGGGGCGTCTATAGGCGTCGCGGTGACCTCCAATCGGTATCCGGTGAGGGATTCGTGCTCGGCTAGGCTAAGTAGTTGCCGATAATCCAGCGGCGCGGCGGCCTGCTTGAGTTCGAGCGCCTGTTGCAGTGCCTGCTTCTCGGCGGCTCTGCCTTGCTGCCACAGCCCCAGCTTGACCAAGACGGTGAATACCAGCAAAGTAACTAAAACGAGAAAAATCGTGCCGCCGCGAATTGTGGGAGCCTTCATGAGCGAAATATTGCTGTTTAAAGTCGTTTTAGTACTGCTGTTGGTCTTCATTATCTTTAATCTTGGCCGGGCCCTATTTGTCTTGGTGAAGGGAGAGAGCAAGGCGCCCATGAGTCAGTATCTGGGGCGGCGCGTGCTTTTCTCTGTGCTGGTGGTGCTCTTGCTGTTGATAGCCCTGGGACTTGGGGTGATCACCCCAAATCCCAGACCCTATTAATAGGCGATCACTAGCCTCCTTAGAGGACATAGACGAATACGAACAGGCATAGCCAGACCACGTCCACAAAGTGCCAATACCAGCTACCCGCCTGGAAGGCGAAATGCTTATCAGGCGTGAAATGCCCCTTTAATACCCGCAAGAAGAGCACAAATAGGAAGATGGTTCCCAGGGTCACGTGCATGCCGTGAAATCCAGTGAGCAGGAAGAAGGTATTGCCATAGACGCCGGAGGAGAGGGTCAGCCCCATCTCCTGATAGGCGTGGGCATACTCTTTCGCCTGGAGGAAGAGGAAGGCGAGACCTAAGAGTATGGTGATCCCCAGCCAGAGGGTGAGCGCGGTGCGTTTACTCTTCTCCAGGCTCACGTGGGCGAAGTGCAGGGTGACCGACGAGGTCAGCAGTATGATGGTGTTGTAGAGGGGTAGGCCCGTCCATCCCATGGCTTCCGTCTTGGTGCCGTCCGGTGTGGCCACCAGGGGCCAGACCGCCTGGAAATTGGGCCAGAGCACCTCGTGAGTCATGGCATTGTTTGAGGCGCCGCCGAGCCAAGGCACGGCAATGGTGCGGGCATAGAGCAGGGCGCCGAAGAAGGCGGCGAAGAACATCACCTCGGAGAAGATAAACCAGCTCATGCCCTGCCTGAAGGAGCGGTCCATCTGTTTGGAATAGAGGCCAGACATGGACTCGCCGATCACTGTTCTAAACCAGCCGAAGACCATGTAGAGGATAACGGCGATCCCCGCGGTGAGGATATAACCCCCACTGGTTTGTTCCGTCTGTAACTGCTGTACATAACTGCCTGCGCCATAGGCGATCAGGAAGAGGCCGACGGCACCTATGATGGGCCAGGCGCTCTGGGCGGGGACATAGTAGTGTTCATGTTTGCTTGTCATTTCGCAGCTCCTTGCTCAACATCACCTACGTACCCCTTGTCGGTGATGTTGTATAGCGTATAAGAGAGGGTCAGTGTCGAGATCTGCTCGGGCAGCTCGGTATCGACGTAGAAGATCAAGGGTAATTGCGCATCGGCATTGGCTTCGAGTCTTTGCTGGTTAAAGCAGAAGCACTCCGTCTTGTGGAAGTAGGCCGCGCCCTGTCCCGGTGAGACAGAGGGGATCGCCTGTCCGACAATCTGCTGTGCCGAGAGGTTCTTGGCGTGAAACTGAGTACGGACCACCTCACCCGGATGCACCTGAATACGTTTCATCTCGGGGGCGAAGACCCAGGGCATATCTTTCTGAGTCTGAGCCATAAATTCGACCGTTACCGTACGACTGGTGTCTATGGTCACCGCCTTATATTCGGCGGCGGTCGATTGCGTCTTACCATTGATGCCTAATTTTTCACATAGCACATCGTATAGGGGCACCAAGGCGAATCCGAAGCCAAACATGCCCACGCAACCTAATAGTAATAGGCCGATCAGCTTACGGTTGGAGTACGCCTTAGTGTCCGTCATGCTATTTCACCTCGGGTGGTGTCGAGAATGAATGGTAGGGGGCCGGGCTCGGCAGGGTCCACTCCAGGCCCTCGGCGCCATCCCACGGCTTGCTGGGAGCCGCCTCGCCGCCGCGAATGCACTTGATCACCACCACCAGGAAGATCAGTTGCGACAGGCCGAAGGCGAAGCCGCCGATAGAGACAATTTGGTTCACATCGGCAAACTGAATCGAGTAGTCCGGAATACGTCTCGGCATGCCCGCCAGCCCCAGGAAGTGCATGGGGAAGAAGAGCACATTCACCGAGATGACGGAGCACCAGAAATGCAGCTTGCCGAGCTTCTCGCTATACATGTGTCCCGTCCACTTAGGCAGCCAGTAATAAGCCGCCGCCATGATGGAGAAGATGGCGCCCGACACCAGCACATAGTGGAAGTGAGCCACGACGAAGTAGGTATCGTGGTACTGGAAATCCACCGGCGTGATGGCCAGCATCAGCCCGGAGAAGCCGCCTATGGTGAAGAGGATGATGAAGGCCAGCGAGAACAGCATGGGGGTCTCGAAGGTAAGCGAGCCGCGCCAGATGGTGGCTACCCAGTTGAATACCTTCACCCCGGTCGGTACGGCGATAAGCATGGTGCAGTACATGAAGAAGAGCTCGGCGAACACAGGCATCCCTGTGGTAAACATGTGGTGCGCCCAGACCAGGAACGAGAGGATCGCGATGCTGGCGGTGGCGTATACCATGGAGGAGTAGCCAAACAGCTTCTTGCGGCTGAAGGCGGGTACTATGGCCGAGATGATGCCGAAGGATGGCAAGATCATGATGTAGACCTCGGGGTGGCCGAAGAACCAGAAGATATGCTGGAACATCACAGGATCACCACCGCCGGCGGCATCGAAGAAGCTGGTGCCGAAGAACTTGTCAGTCAGTACCATGGTGACCACACCGGCGAGCACTGGCATCACGGCGATCAGCAGGAAGGCGGTGATCAGCCAGGTCCAGACAAACAGTGGCAGCTTCATCCAGGTCATGCCGGGGGCGCGCATGTTAACTATGGTGACGATCACATTGATGGCGCCCATGATGGAGCTGATCCCCATGATGTGTACCGAGAAGACAAACAAGGCCGTACTGTCCGGGCTATAGGCCGTCGACAGCGGGGCATAGAAGGTCCAGCCAAAATTAGGGCCACCGCCCTCCATAAACAGCGAGCTAATCAGGATCGCAAAGGCGAAGGGCAAGATCCAGAAGCTCCAGTTGTTCATGCGCGGCAGGGCCATGTCTGGCGCCCCTATCATCATAGGGATCAGCCAGTTAGCTAGGCCGGTAAAGGCTGGCATCACGGCGCCAAATACCATGATCAGACCATGTACCGTGGTCATCTGATTGAAGAAGTTAGGCTCCACCAGTTGTAGACCCGGTTGGAATAGCTCGGCACGGATCACCATGGCCATGGCGCCGCCGGTTAAGAACATGATGAAACTAAACCAGAGATAGAGGGTACCGATATCTTTATGGTTGGTGGTAAACAGCCAACGTTTTATTCCCGTGGGGTGCTCCTCATGGTGGGTTGAATGTTCGCCAATATGAGTGGCATCCATATCTGCTTCACGCGTTATTGCATTCATAATGCCTTCCTATTGACCTGCTTGATTGACGTCTGTTGCCTGAACCATATCGCCTGTGTTGTTACCCCAAGCGTTGCGCTCAAAGGTGATCACCGCAGCGAGTTCCTGAGGCGTTAACTGGCTGGCAAAGGCCTGCATGGCGGTACCCGGCTTGCCGTGAAGCACTATGTCGATGTGGTTATCAACCGGCCCTGTGGCGATGGCACTGCCCTTTAGTGCCGGGAAGGCGCCCGGCAGACCCATGCCTGTGGCCTGGTGGCAGGCGGCGCAGTGGCCGAGGTAAACCTGCTCGCCCTTAGCCATCAGCTCATCCATGCTGAGGTCGTCTAAAACCACTGCTTTAGCGTCATCATTAGAGGAGGCCGGCTCGGTTGACTCGGTCGTTGTGGCTGCTGGTGGAGGTGTCGGCTGGGCCGTCTCAGCATTTGTACCGGCATCTGTGCCGCTCTGTGCACCTGAGCTTGCCTGGTTAACGTCGGCTGCCTGAACCATATCGCCGCTGTCGTTGCCCCAGGCATTACGCTCGTAGGTCACCACGGCGGCAATTTCTGTGGCGGTCAACTGCTGCGCGAAGGCCTGCATCGCCGTGCCAGATCGACCGTGTAGCACCACAGAGAGGTGATCGGCGACAGGGCCTTTTATGATTGGGCTACCGATGAGCGAGGGGAATACACCCGGCAGGCCGGCGCCATTTGGTTGGTGGCAGGCGGCGCAGCGGGCCATATAGACCTGCTCACCCTGGGCCATAAGCTCGTCTTTCGATAGGGTCTTAGACAGGGCGGCCTGAGCCTCGGCGGCGGCCGCATTGGCCTGGGCCTCCTGTTCTACAATCCAGTTATCGAAATCGGCTTCCGAGAGTACCTGCACCACTATGGGCATGAAACCATGGTCTTTGCCACAGAGCTCGGCGCATTGCCCTCGATAGATGCCGGGCTTGTCGATACGGGTCCAGGCTTCATTGATAAAGCCTGGGTTTGCATCTTTCTTCACCGCGAAGGCGGGAACCCACCAGGAGTGGATCACATCTTCTGAGGTCATCAGGAAACGGATCTTACGATTGACCGGTAGCACCAGGGGTTTGTCGACTTCCAGCAGGTAGTGTTCGCCTTTGTCCTCCTTGCCCTCTATCTGTTCTCTGGGAGTGGCGAGTAGGCTGTAGTAGCTAATGTCTTGATCGAAGTAGCTGTAGTGCCATTTCCATTGGGAACCTGTGATCTTAATGGTGAGATCGGCATTGCTGGGATCTTCCATGGCGATCAGTGTCTTGGTGGCTGGGATGGCCATGAGGATCAAGATGACAAAAGGCACGATCGTCCAGGCGATCTCTACCTTAGTGCTCTCATGAAAGTTTGCCGCGACGGCACCCTTAGAACGCCTGTGGTTGATGATGGAGTAGATCATCACGCCAAAGACGACCAGGCCTATGGCACAACAGATATAGAGAATCGTCATATGCAGGCTAAACACCTTATTACTGATCTCTGTGACCCCTGATGTCATATTCAGGGGCATATCTGCTGCGAGTATGGTGGGCGTAAATAGCAACGCCAGCAAACAACACAACACTTGCTTCACTAGACTTCTCCTCTGTCAATTGCGAAGGCAACTACAAAGAAGAGCCACACAGTATGTCTCGGCTCTATGCAAACTCTTCAGTTCCCAAAAAAGCAACGATGACTTCAAAGTGCGTCGGTGGTGAAACTCTTGTTCTGTTGGTGGTGACCACGCTTGCACTTACGGCTGAATATATCAGACCAATTTCAGCTTCCGTGGGCGAGGTGTTACAGGATTATTTTCGCCGCTCAAGCCGACAACCAAATTGTGCGATATAACAAATAATCGTTGATATCTATTACTAACTTAATGGCTGTTTAAATATTGATCAAGATCACTTTTATTTTATTTTGCTAAACAAAACAGACACAAAAACGCCCCTTGCGGGGCGTCTGTATGGAAAGGTAGTGCGAGGATGATTAGTGTAGCGAGCTAAACAGATTCGAGGGCTGACCGCTGCGATCCTCTTGGGAAAACGGGCTGGCAGGTAAGTGACCGTTCGCATCTTCGATCACTACCCCTAATGCGCGGGTATTCTTGGCGACGATCTGCAGGCGACGACTATCACGGGCATCCAAGGTTTGCGCCCAGCAGATCACCGCACTGGATGTACCACTTGTGAGGGCTTTTTCCATCGCCCACAGAGTTTCGACCTCATCCTTGGTGTGCACAAGTAATATACGATCCATGCGAACACCTCCGTCGGCCAGCATCTGTTTGTAGCCTATGTTTGGCGGGCTGATCAGCACCACCCATTGCCCCTGCTGACTGAGTCTGGCCAGTTCCGGAGTGAGGGCCTGGAGCTCCTGTTTGCCCTGAGTCGAACTTGCCGTCGTGGAGATAGTGTTTCTATCGCCGCGCTTAAGCGAGCTGTCGAGATCGACCCACAGCCCTGGATGGCGTGGCGCCATGCCCATGAGGTTGTTCATTGCCAGTCTCCATTTCGAATAACGCCAACGGCCAGGCCTTCGATACTCAGGCTCTGAGTGGTGAGATCGACGACGATAGGGGAATATTCTTCGTTTTCTGCATGAAGGAATACGGTGCTGCCGCGCTTCTCGAAGCGTTTAACTGTGACATCGTCTTCCACACGGGCAACAATGATCTGACCGTTTCTGGCCTGTTCGACCTTATGTACTGCCAGCAGATCGCCTTCGAGAATGCCGATATCTTTCATACTGTCACCCTTGACCCTCAGCAGGAAGTCGGCGCTGGGGCGGAACATGCTTGGATCAACCTGATAGTGTTGCTCCACATGCTCCTGAGCCAGGATTGGCTCACCGGCGGCGACCTGGCCAATGAGAGGCAGACCGAGATCTTCAGGCTCTTCCTCTTGGGTCAGCTTAATGCCGCGTGAGGTGCCGGGCATGATCTCGATGCAACCTTTCTTGGCCAGCGCCTTGAGGTGTTCCTCGGCGGCATTGGCACTCTTAAAGCCTAAGCGACGCGCAATTTCCGCACGGGTAGGCGGCATGCCGGTGTCGGCAATATTGCGTTTAATCAGATCTAAAATCTCGGCTTGTCTCGGGGTTAAGGGTCTCATGATTAATCCTGTCTTTCCATACAGTACCTGTCAGTATATACAGTATTTTATACAGTGCAAGTATTAACCAGATATTCTGTCAGTCTCATCAAGCGATTAGCGCGTAAAGCGCAGGCGGCTAGTCTCGTTGAGCCTGTTCTAGGGAGACGAGTAGATGATGGTAATCGTCGATGGCCGGGAAGTCGGCAAACTGCTTGTGCGGCTTCTGGCTGTCGGGGTTCTTGATCCCTAGCTGATAGCCGACGCCGGCTTTTTGGGCCGCCAGTAGAATGGGCTCACTGTCGTCGATAAACAGACAGCGGCTGGGATCCAGGGAATACTCATTAAACAGGTGACGCCAGAACTCGGGATGCTCCTTGGGATAGCCGGTCGTGTGGCTGGAGAGCATCTCGTCTAGCCCGCTAGCCAGCTCGGTATGTTTGAGCTTCAACGCCAGACTGTGGGGATGGGCGTTGGTGACTAAGATGCGTCGCTTGCCGTATTTGGCGAGCGCGCCGAGAAAGGGCATGCTGTCCTGACGCAGCTGGATCCTGTCGACCAGGGTGTGATGCAGCGCCAGAATGTCCAGACCCAACTCCTGTTGCCAATATTCGAGGCAATACCACTCCAGGGTGCCGAAGACCTTGGCATAGGCACTCTCTACCAGTTGCTGGGCCTCGGCCGGTGGGATCTGCCGCTGCTGACACAAGGCCTGAGGCACCAGGCTGAGCCAGAAGTGGTTGTCGAAATGCAGATCCAGCAGGGTACCGTCCATGTCTAACAATACGGTGTCTATCTTATTCCAGGGAAACATAAAGGTCGTAAAAAAATTCCTTGGTTTGAGTTGTGGATTAGGCCCATCATAGTAAGATTGAGTGGTTAAGCAAACGCCATTTTTCAGGAAGTTCAATGTCGGACAAAAAGCCGCAGATCCTACATGCCGAAGTTGTTGCCCAGAGCCGTCTGTTTCAGATAGAGCAGGTGCATTTAAAATTTTCGAATCAGGTTGAGCGTCAATATGAGCGCATGAAGGGTAATACCCGCGGCGCCGTGATGGTGGTGCCTGTGCATGGCGAGGAACTCCTGTTGGGACGCGAATATGCGGCAGGCACCCATAGTTACGAGTTGGGCTTCCCCAAAGGCTTAGTGGATCCTGGGGAGACCCATGCCCAGGCGGCCAACCGAGAGCTGCAGGAGGAGATCGGCTTTGGTGCTCGTAAGTTGACCCATCTGATGGAGCTGAGCCTGGCGCCGGGCTACTTTGCCAGCAAGATGCAGATCTTCGTTGCCGAGGATCTGTACGAGAGTCGATTGCAGGGTGACGAGCCCGAACCCATAGAGCTGGTGCGTTGGCCATTGAGCCAGTGGTCTGAGTTGTTATTAGAAGATGACTTTTCCGAATCTCGAAGCGTTAGCGCCTTGTTTTTGGCACAGAAACATCTAAAACTAAAGTAGTTAATCCGAATTATCATATTAGGCATTGCCAGATGTAGGCTGTTGGAGTTGTGATGAAGCCAGAAGAGTATGTTGAGCAGGCGATTTCGATTGCCATCGAGGCGGGAGAAGCCATTAAAGGGATCTACCTCGAGGGCAGTTTTGACAAAGAGGTGAAATCCGACAATACCCCGGTGACCTCTGCCGATATCGCGGCCCATAAGATCATCGCTTCCCAGCTTAACAGTCTCACCCCTGAGATCCCGGTTTTATCCGAAGAAGATGCCGATATCCCCTATGTCGAGCGCGCCGACTGGCAGCGCTACTGGTTAGTCGACCCCCTAGATGGCACAGGCGAGTTTATTGCCGGTAGCGGTGACTTCTCGGTGATCATCGCCCTGGTCGAGCACAATCGCCCTATCATGGGCGTGGTTTATGTGCCTATGACGGGCGTGGTCTATTACGCCATTGCGGGGCTGGGCGCCTATAAGCGCAGCAGCAAGGGCGAGGTGCGTATCGCCAGCAAACAGCTCACCACAGACGATGAGCCTTGTTTGCGCCTGGCGGTGAGTCGTCGTCAGGATCCCCAGTCTGTATTGAAGCTTTTCAATCATCCTAAACACTGCGAGCTAGTGGTGCTGGGCGGTGCGGCGCTTAAGAGCTGTCTGGTGGCAGAAGGCCGCGCCGACTGTTATGTGCGTATCGGTCCCACGGGCGAGTGGGACACGGGCGCGGCGCAGATCATTATCGAAGAGGCAGGCGGCCAGGTGATGGATCTCGAGCTACAGCCACTGAGTTATAACGAGCGTGAATCCTTGGAGAATCCCAACTTTATCGTCGTGGGATCGACCCACCTGCCATGGGACGAGCTGTTAACCCGTGAATAATCTCCCTCATATTTCTATCAAGGCGGCTGGTAAGCACCAGCTGCAGGCGCTCTATCGTCTGGAGCAGGGATTATTTGGTGCTCATGCCTATCCAGACTTCTTCTTTCGTCAGAGTTTCGACTGCTGGCCAAGCGGCCTGCGAGTCGCTTGTGACGAAAATGAATGTCTACTGGGCTACATACTGCTGGCCAGGAGCGAACGGGTAGACAGTGCCTGGATCCTCTCGGTCGCCGTCGATAGTGCCGCTCAGGGGCGAGGCATAGGCAGGCGTTTGATTGTAGAGTCCTTGGGCGCGCTACCCGCTAGCGTGACACAGGTGAAGCTCACCGTGGCGCCGGATAATCCTGCCAGGCACCTCTATGCCAGGCTAGGCTTTGTCGAGCAAGGGCTGGAGGCCGACTACTTCGGTCCAGACGAAGACAGAGTTCTCATGACACTCAGCCGATAAATTTCCCTCTTTTATTCTGGTCGCCGAAAAATAATCTTATTATGAACATTGTTTTTTATTTTGCTTGCTGGTAACTTGAACGCAACTTGACAGAGGGATGGGGCCGAGATGGCAAGACGTAAGGAACATACTCATGATGAGATTCGGGCGATGGCAACCGCCGCCGTGTTGCAGCATTTGGCGGTCGAGCCACTCGATAGCCTGAGCCTGCGCAAGGTGGCTCAAGTTGTCGGCTATGTGCCCAGCACCCTGGTGAATCTCTTCGGGAGCTATCAGGGTCTGCTGCTAGCCGTCGCCGAGTTGACGCTGGATCAGCTATACCAGCGCCTGGCTTCTAATGCACAAGTCTCTCAAGCCTATGACTCGAATCCACTCGAGGCAATGGCCAACGCCTACCAGCAATTTGCCTTCGAGCAGCCTAGAGCCTTTCAGCTGATCTTCGAGCTTAAGGCAACCGATGAGCAGGGGCTGAGCGAGCATCATGCCCGGCTTATTGCGCAGCTGTTTGCCTTGATAGAGTCTTGCCTGGGCGAGCTGTTGCCCGAGTTATCCGGTGAGCAACGATTACTGGCGAGCCGAGCCCTGTGGGGGGGCGTGCATGGCCTGGTGTGTCTGGCGCTGGACGATAAGCTCTTTGCTCCCGGAATAAGTATCGAGGAGGCCATTCGCCACCATATCGCGGTTCAACTTAAAGGATTGGGTTATCACAAGGAGGCGTTATGCTGTTAACCAAGCGGTTTTTTCCCTATTTTGCCACTCAGTGCCTGGGGGCACTCAACGATAATATCTACAAGAATGTGCTGCTTCTGATGGTGACCTATAGCCAGATAGAGGATCTGCCCATCAGCGTCAACCTGTTCGTTAACCTTGCCGCCGGCGTGTTTATCCTGCCTTTCTTCCTGTTTTCCGCCCACGCGGGAGTGGTGGCCGACAACATGGATAAGGCCAAATTGATCAGACGCTTAAAGCAGCTGGAGCTGGTGATCATGTCCTGCGCGGCCATGGCGATTCTGAGCCAGAGTTATATGGTGATGTTAGTGCTGCTCTTCTTAACCGGCAGTCAGTCGGCCTATTTCGGGCCGGTAAAATATTCGCTCCTGCCTCAGGCCTTGGCGGAAAATGAGCTGGTGACGGGTAATGCCTGGGTAGAGATGGGTACCTTCTTATCGATCCTGATAGGCACACTCAGCGCCGGGCTTCTGGTGGCCAGCGACAAGGGCATTATCGCTACCGCGGCGACCGTGTTTGTGCTGGCCGTTGCCGGCTACCTGGCCAGCCGGGCGATTCCCGCCATGCCGCCTCAAGGCGCGATCACTAAGATTCGTTTCGCGCCCTTGTCGGGCACCTGGCGCAGTATCGCTAAGGTCAGAAAGACCCCGAGTATCTGGATGGCGATCCTGGCGATTAGCTGGTTCTGGTTTCTCGGGGCGACCTATCTGACTCAGTTTCCCAACTTTGCCAAGTTGCATCTGCATGCGGATGCGACCGTGGTGTCGCTCTTGTTGGCCCTGTTCTCTATCGGTATCGCGGTGGGCTCCTTTCTGTGTGAGCGTTTCTCTTTTGGACACGTGGAACTGGGTCTTCTGCCCTTCGGTGTGGCCGGGCTCACCCTATTTGGCGTGGATCTGCTGTGGTCACTCCCGGAGTTGCCGGCCCAGGCCGAGACCGTCTATAGCTTTAGTCGCTTCATCGCCGAGTCGCAGCATTACCGGGTGATGTTTGCCCTGTTTATGGTGGGGGTGAGCGGTGGTCTGTTTATCGTGCCTCTGTATGCCTTCATTCAGTCGCGCGCCGATAGGGGTGAGTGTGCTCAGGCAATCGCCGCAAACAACATAATGAATGCCCTGTTCATGGTGGTCTCGGCAGCGTTGTCTATTCTGCTGTTGGAGGGCCTAGGTTGGGCCATCACAGATCTCTTCTTATTGTTGGCGCTGCTCAATGCCGTGGTTGCCCTGTATGTCTATAGTCAGGTGCCTGAGTTTACCCAGAGATTTGTCAGCTATCTGCTGAGCCATATTTTGTATCGCGTCACCGTGACCGGCCGCGACAAACTCCCCAGCGAGGGCGCCGGCATCATAGTGTGCAATCACGTCAGTTATGTGGACGCGCTGATCATCATGGGCGCTTCGACCCGTCCGATCCGTTTCGTGATGGATAAGTCTATCAGCGAGATGCCACTGCTTAAGTATCTGTTTCGCCACGCGGGAGTGATCCCCATCTGTTCCCCGCGTCAGTGTGAGGCAACCTATAATCAGGCGTTTGAGGCTATTCATCAGGCGCTGGCCAATGGAGACTTGGTGTGTATCTTCCCCGAGGGGCGCCTGACCCCTAACGGTCAGCTGGGCGAATTCCGCCCCGGCATCGACAAGATCCTCGCCCGCGATCCTGTCCCAGTGATCCCTATGGCGCTAAGTGGTCTCTGGGGCTCCTACTTCAGTCATAAGGATGGTCATGCCCTGAGCACCAGACCCAAACGCTTCTGGTCTAAGATATCGGTTGATCTCGATGATGTGGTGTCGGGTACCGAGGCTAACCGCCATCTGCTGCGCGAGCGGGTCGAGGCCATGCTGCCCTCATCCTAGCGGCTTGCCGTTTTTGCTAGAAAAAGCCAGGCATGATGCCTGGCTTTATGTTTTCGGTGGTTTAACTTTATAAGGTTTTAGTGTGCTAGCGAACGGCGTATTCATCCAGCCATTGATGCATGGCCTTATGGTCGCCCTGGAAGATCACCCGCTCGGCTTTCTTGGCTATCTGATACTGATACATGGGATCGTAATATTTGCTCAGTAGCAATTCGATCCACTTTAGGTGTGCCTGGGTATCGCCACTCTGCAGCTGCACCGCCAATGCGTCTCTTATCAGCTGCTGCAGCTCGTCGTGTTGTTTACCGCCGAGGCGTTTCTTGATGCCTGAGATGCTGTTTGCCAGATACTCACTAAATGCGTCGAATCCGGCCTCTTCGCCCAGGCGCTCGATATAGCCCTTGTGCATCTTATGGACATATTCGTCCAGCAGGCGTGTCAGCCTGGCCTCGAGCGGCTCCTCAAGGATGACGACGCTGGCGGTCTGCATCCCCATGTAGAAAGCCTTGGGTAGCGCAGAGCGTCCGATGAGATAGCTCTCATCTTCTACCAGCAGATCCCGCGCGGCGCTCTGTTGATGTTTCAACAGGGCGACCCCTAAGCTATTTTCGAAGTTGATCTGCGTCGGCTGCGCCTCATGGTAGCGACCGAAACTCGAGCCCCTATGATGGGCGAGCCCTTCGAGATCGACCGCCTCTTGCCGCTGCAGCAGAAAGTCTGTCTTACCGCTGCCGGTTATGCCGCTGAGGATCAACATAGGTTTCACCTCTGGCGCCCTGTCTATGGTGTCGATAAGGAACTGACGCATCGCCTTATAGCCGCCTTGAATGTAGGGCACGGCTCTACCAGCCTCGGCTAGCCATTGCTGAGTTAGCTGAGAGCGCAGTCCGCCACGAAAGCAATAGAGATAGGCTTCGGGATGGGTGTCGAGATAGGCGAGCCAGGCATCGATCCGCTGCTTTTTGACTTCGCCGCATACCAGGGAATGACCGAGGGCGATGGCGGCGTCCTGGCCTCGCTCCTTATAACAGGTCCCCACTTGTTGCCTTTCATCATCTTGCATCAGGGGACGATTGCTACTGGCGGGAAAGGCGCCCTTGGTAAATTCTATGGGAGCGCGTACATCCATGATGGGATGGTCAGATGCCAGGATGCGAGCATATTCACTCGCGGGGATAATCTTGTCGTTTAGATGGCCCATTAGATCAGTTCCACCAGTGGCTGCGACTCGGTTTGAGGCACTAGCTCACCAATACATTGTGTGGGCAGCCCCTCTTTTTCTAGCAGAGCAAGCAGCTCGGCCTCATGGCTGTTTGATACGGCAATCAGCAAGCCGCCACTGGTTTGCGGGTCGCACAATAGGGCTTTCTGCTCGTCGTTTACCAGGGGAAGATGCTCGCCGTAGCTGTCGTAGTTGCGATGGGTGCCACCTGGAATGCAGCCAAGCTTGAGGTAGTCCATTGCCTTAGGCAGCATGGGTAGGGCGCTCAGATCGACCCTGGCCGCCAGCGTTGCGCCTTGGCACATCTCGATGAGGTGGCCTGCCAAGCCAAAGCCTGTCACATCTGTCATGGCATTAACGCCTGGGATCTTGGCGATGGTGGCGCCTATCTTGTTCAGCTGACACATGGCGTCAGGGGCAATATTGATATCTTGCTCGGCAAGCTTCTTCTGCTTCTGCGCCGTTGTGAGTATGCCGATACCTAGCGGCTTGGTCAGATAGAGTCTGTCACCTGTCTTGGCCGTGTCGTTCTGTTTGAGTTCGTTTAAGGGGATCTGGCCTGTTACCGCGAGGCCGAAGATAGGCTCTGGTGCATCGATACTGTGGCCGCCAGCCAACATGATACCGGCATCTTTACAGGCCTGACGTCCGCCATCGACCACCTGCTGGGCAATTTCCGCTGGCAAGACATTGACCGGCCAGCCAAGAATGGCGATGGCCATCATGGGCGTGCCACCCATGGCGTAGATATCGCTGATGGCATTGGTCGCTGCGATTCGCCCGAAGGTAAAGGGATCATCCACTATCGGCATGAAGAAGTCTGTGGTGCTGATGATGCCTGTCTCGTCGTTGAGGCGATAAACGGCGGCATCGTCACGAGTCTGATTGCCTACCAGAATGTTTGGATCGTCAAAGCTGGGTAGCTGAGAGGCCAGTATGGTGCCCAGTACCTTAGGTGAAATCTTGCAACCACAGCCAGCACCGTGGCTGTATTCGGTGAGTTTAATCTTTTCTACTGACATAACCGCAAACTATCTCTGGATAAAATGGAGAGCCGCTCATGATAGACCCATAGGTGCGGCACTTCAATCGCCTAACTTAGATATGAATGGCGGGAGGCCGCTATCATTCCTGTTTATTTCAGAGTAAAAAAAGGCCACCCCTTGGGATGGCCTCTTCGAGAATGGGTTAGGCAAAGCCTGTGGTGAGTGACTTCCACTGTTTCTGGCGCGTTAGCAGTTCCTGTTTCAGGTGCTCTACCTGCTGCATCAGCTGATGTGTGGTTAGCTGTTTGCGCTTGGCCTCGAGCAGTTCCTTATGCGCCTGGTAGTACTCGGCAATATGCGTCTTGAGCAGCTCATATTCCGCCTGAATTTTTTCCAGGATCTCTTCGTGGTTGGCAAGCTGTGTGGCCTTGTGTTGCGCCTTTTTCAACTGCATCTGTAGCTTGGCACTCTCGATGCGCTCCTGGGGGGTGACCCTGAGATTGTTGGCCAGTCCGGTCCAGGCCATGGTGTTGATCAACCATTTGGTAGGATCGTAATGCCACCATTGGATGCCGTTGCGATAATCGTTTTCGAAGATGTGGTGGAAGTTGTGATAACCCTCGCCATAGGTAAACAGCGCCAACACGCCGTTGTCTCGTGCCGTGTTCTTATCTGTGTATGGCTGGCTGCCCCAAATATGCGCGAGCGAGTTGATGAAGAAGGTGCAGTGATGCACGACAACCAGGCGTAGCAGACCCGCCATGAGCAACATGGCCCACACATCGCCGTTGAGCCAGCCCAATAGTGCCGGTAGGCCAATATTCATGATGAGGAGTAGCGGCAGGTAATATTTGTGCTGCCACATCACAATTTTCTCATTTTGCAGATCACGGACGTTCTTATAATCGTGATAACGCTGCGCCTGATACTCTCTAAGCATCCAGCCGATATGGCTGTACCAGAAACCCATGTTAGCCGAATAGGGGTCCTTGTCGTTGTCATCCACATGCTTGTGGTGGATACGGTGATCCGACGACCAATGCAGGGCGCTATTTTGCAGTGCTAAGGCACCACCCAAGGCAAAAAGAAAACGTATCGACCAGTGCGCCTTATAGGTGCGATGGGACCAGAGCCTGTGGTATCCCGCGGTTATCGACAAACCGCTGGCGAAGGCGAGCCCGACAAAGGCAACCCATTCTGCCATGCCATAGCCATAGGTGATGCCGTACCAAGGTACGAGAATGACAGCACCTAAGAAGGTGATGGCAAAGAGGAGAATATTGGTCCAGATGAGGGGAGGTTTTTTCATTATAGTGTCCAGATTCTTTTTACTTGAGCGTACAGCTGTACGCCAATTCTACCGACTTAATAGGGCAGGTCAAGGCGGGCTGCGTTTTTGCCTTAAAGAAGGTATGATTGCCAGATTGAGTTTTATCTAGTGGATTCATCATGATGGGTATCAGAGCACAGCAGAAAGAAAAAACGCGTCGCGCCTTGGTCGATGCGGCATTTAATCAATTAAGTGCCGAACGCAGCTTTTCTAGCCTGAGTCTGCGGGAAGTGGCACGCGAGGCCAACATAGCGCCAACTTCTTTCTATCGTCATTTTAAAGATATGAATGAGCTGGGGCTCACTATGGTGGATGAGGGGGGTCTGACTCTGAGACAGATGATGCGCAAGGGCCGCCAGCGTGCCGAGGCCGGTGGTAGCGTGATTCGCATCTCAGTCGATACCTTTATGGAGGTACTGGAGTCTAATCCCAACGTTTTCCGTATCCTGCTACATGAACGCTCGGGCACCTCGGCACCGTTTCGCGCGGCAGTGGCCAGAGAGATAGAACACTTCATCTCAGAGTTAGCTCACTACACAGAGGCCACCACCAAGCGAACCCCCGAGTTGGCCAGGGCTCAGGCGGAGGCCTTAGTGACCTTAGTATTTAACGCCGGGGCGGCGGCGCTGGACATGAAGCGGGTCGATCGTAAGATCTTGGCCGATCGTCTGGTGATTCAGCTGCGCATGGTGGCTAAAGGCGCCGAATGCCTGCAGCAGAAGATGGAACATCGCTAGAGTTAAAAAAGGGGCCAGTTGGCCCCTTTCTTGATGCTAGCTTTAGATTAACGGCGTTCTAGTAACACGCCTGATTCCATATGATCTGTGTACGGGAACTGATCGAACAGCGCGAAGCGGGTGATCTTGTGGGTCTTGTCCAGTACCTTGAGGTTGTCCAGCAGGGTGTTGGGGTTACAAGAGATATAGAGGATCCGCTCATAGCCCTGCACCATAGACAGGGTATTGTCATCTAGGCCGGCTCGCGGCGGGTCGACAAATATGGTGTTGCAATCATAGCTGTCCAAATCCACGCCCTCTAGACGTCTGAAGCTGCGTTTCTTGGCGAGGGCATCGGTAAAGTCTTCCGCCGACATGCGGATGATCTGTAGGTTTTCAATCTGGTTCGCCTCGATATTGTACTGGGCCGAGTCGACTGATGGTTTGGCCAGCTCGGTAGCCAATACCCGGTTGAAGTTCTGCGCCAGGGCAATAGAGAAGTTACCGTTGCCGCAGTAGAGCTCCAATAGATCACCACTGCTATTACGTGTGATATCTATGGCCCACTCCAACATCTTGATCGCTACCTCACCATTGGGCTGGGTAAAGCTGTTCTCAACTTGCTTATAGATAAGCTCCTTGCCATTGACCGGCAGGGATTCGATGACGAAGTCGCGATCCATCACCAGCTTCTGCTTACGGGCGCGGCCTATGATGTTCACCTTGAACTTAGCCGATAATGCTTGCTTAAGCGCCTCGGCTTCCTGCTGCCATTGGGCATCGAGCTGCTTGTGGTAAAGCAGTGAAACTAAGATCTCACCGCTGAGGGTTGAGAGAAAGTCCACTTGGAACAGCTTGTGACGCAGGACCTGATTGGGGCGCAAGGCCGCCATCAGCTCGGGCATCATGTCGTTGATCAGTTGGCTCGCCGGTAAGAATTGGTCGCAACGAACCTTCTGGTTCAGCGCCTTATCAAACATGTAATAGTAGAGATCTTCACCCTCATGCCAGACACGGAACTCGGCGCGCATGCGGTAATGGGCCTTCTGTGAGGCAAACACTTCCAGCTCGGGTGTCTCGAAGTCGGCAAATAGCTGCGCTAGTTTCTGACGTTTCACATCGAGCTGCGCGTCGTATTGCTGAGGATCCATTGCTTCTAGATTCATTTCTTAACACCGTTGCTGTCTATGGGGGCGCAAATAGTATACTACTTGTCGTTGATGTCTAGGGGGTGGCTAACATTGTAGCGGACTTTCCCGGGCGATTAACCCGCCTGAAAAGCCAATTGTGAGCGCAATGGCTTTAGCTTTAACCGGGAATGTGAAAAAATCCCTGCTTCTATGTACCAGCCTTTTTAGTGATAGGAGAGCCAATTTGTCAGCAAATATACTCGTGTTCGATTCTGGGGTAGGAGGACTGTCGATATTGGCGGCAGTGCGAGAACAGCTTCCCAGTGCGAATTACTGTTATCTGTTTGACAATGCTAGGCTGCCCTATGGCGAACTCGATGAACAGGAGCTGATCCAAGGTTGTGTCACCTTAATCAGTCAAGCGGTTGCCCAATGCCAGGCCGATATCGTGGTCGTGGCCTGTAATAGCGCCAGTACGCTTATCCTGCCTGCACTAAGAAGCTGCCTGACCATTCCCGTGGTAGGGGTGGTGCCGGCCATCAAACCCGCGGCGGCCCTATCGCACAAGAAACATCTGGGTTTGCTGGCGACCCCAGGGACAGTCAATCGTCAATATACTCAAGATCTGATCGATCAGTTTGCCAGTAATTGTCGTGTAGACAGATTTGGCTCCTCTGAATTGGTCTATCTGGCAGAGGATAAGATGGCTCAGAAGCCGGTCGATCGTGAGGCGCTGCATCGTATCCTGGAGCCGATAAAGGCGTCTGGACTGGATACCTTAGTCTTGGGATGTACTCACTTTCCGATTTTGAGAGAAGAGCTGCAGCGTGAGTTGGGAGAGTCTGTGCATCTATTAGATTCATCCAATGCCATCGCGGCTAGGGTGGTGAGTCTGCTCGATGCTGATAATAGCGGAGAGAGAGGTAAGAGCCGGGCGCTGTTCACGACGAACACGATTTCCGAGGGGTTAAGTAAGACCTTAGCTGCCTGGGGATTCAGTTCGGCTACCGCCTTTAACGATAGCCTGATGAAAACCGGCAGCTAAGCTCTGGTGCCGCTAAAGATAAAGCTAATGTCAGATAAGCTGGATTAAATTAGCTGGCCTGTGCTGCTTCGTTTTTATCTGTGTCTTGAGACTTGGCTTCACGAACCTTGAGCGTACGCTCCTGGAATTCGAATTCGTTCAGCTTGGCCATCGCTTTCTTAGCGCCCGCTTCAGACATCTCAATAAAGCCAAAACCTTTACGACGTCCAGTCTTGCGATCGCGAACCAATCTCACCGAGCTAACAGGGCCATATTTGCCAAATAACTCTTTCACTTCACCTTCATGTACACGGTAAGGCAGATTGCCTACATAGAGTGTCATGGTGGGTCCAGTGTAAGTATCACCACCGGTAGCGTTAGCGGCAGATGGCTGAAGTGTGAAAATAACACTTGCAATAATAGCACCAGTAAAAAATGAGATCGCTGAATAAAGCTCTGGTGTGAACTGAGATATTGCCAATGCGCCTAGGATGGCGACAATCAAAACAATAAGAAATGGCTTTTGCATATAATAGGTTCTCTGAGGAATTGATAATTAACTGTTAACAGCTCGTATATGGTAATGAATTATTAGCAATTACACTAGCATATTGATGAAAAAACGAACTTTAGCGGCCTTTGATATTGCATGATCCCGATTGGTTCTGTGTGATTTCCCCTCATTTTGTTTCTTAATTCAGCGAAGCGATTAAAAGATCGACTTGCGATCGCCGATCGTTGAAAAAGCCCTTGCGCCCAAATCAGAACTGCCTATAATGCGCATCCACTGACACGGCAAAGCAGATAACGCAGCGTCGAAACACTTGTTAGCTAAGGCGATAGGGTGGTCAGTCACTGAAAAGTGAAGCCTCAAAAAGTTTGCAAAAACTGCTTGACGCGAACAAGGGATTGCGTAGAATACGCAG
>NZ_JPII01000020.1:0-71984 GCF_000832025.1 Shewanella sp. cp20
TGGTAGTGTGGGGTCTCCCCATGTGAGAGTAGGTCATTTCCAGGCGCCTAATAAAGCAAAAAGCCCTAGCCTAAAACGCTAGGGCTTTTTGCTTTCTATGCTCGCCTAAATTGCTCCTGCAATTTATGGCACTTCATACATCCATGTAGGTCGCGCGAAAGCATCTACTTCACCTGCAGTCCAAAGCTGCTTACGCAGTGTGGCAGTTTATTGTTCCATTCATAAACTGCATTTCCGCAATCCTTGGCGGTCAGGCCCCTCAGCTTGCTGCTTAGCCGCTTCGCGCTACAGCCATCCATCAAGCTTCGCTTGATAAGCGGATGCCTTACGCCCCCATGTGAGGTGAGTGTTGTAGCAGTATCTAATTTTTCCTCGAAGCTGGTCATGACAGGCGCCTAATAAGACTCTACATGCAGCGAAAAGCTATTCATGCAGTGTGGCAGTTTATTGTTCCATTCATAGACTGCATTTCCGCTATCCTTGGCGGTTAGGTAGGCTAGCTGATTCGTGCTGCAGGCATCCATGTGAGAGCTGATTGGTTGCCGAATTTAACTACATCTGAACAAGATTCTCACAGTGAAACCTAGGTTTTTATCTCTTTTACTATTAGGTGGGGCTAATCTTTATGAGATCTCAGAATAATGCTGTGATCTTAATGGCTAACAAGCTACACAAATATAGGTATAATGCCGTATGAATTGTCGTCTAGGATGTGGTGCTTGCTGTATAGCGCCGTCGATCACCAGCCCTATCCCTGGCATGCCTAAAGGCAAGCCTGCCGGCGTGCGTTGCATCCAGTTAGATGAGCAGAATCTTTGTAAGATATTCGGTCATCCTGAGCGCCCTGCGCTGTGTGATCGTTTTATTGCCGAACCAGAGGTCTGCGGTTCGACGGCAGAAGAGGCACTTTGGTTGATTACATCTTTAGAAGCGGCGACGCAGTCTTAGAAGGTAGGTTATGCAGTTAACTCGTTATACAGATTTTGGTATTCGTACGTTAATGTACTTGGCCTTATCGCCAGAGAGAGAAACCCTGTTTAGAATCGCAGAGGTCACCGAGGTGTTCGATCTGTCGGCTAACCATGTGTCTAAGATAGTGCACCATCTTGGCAAAGAGGGTTATTTGCAGACGGTGCGCGGTAAGGCCGGTGGTTTTAAGTTAGGTAAGCCGGCGGACCAGATCAACATTGGCGTCCTGGTGCGCACGCTGGAAAACTCGCTCTCGCCTATCGATTGTAGCAAGCCCTATTGCCGCTTCTCGCCTGCCTGTCAGCTTAAGGGCGTGCTCGCCGAAGCGGTTGATGCCTATCTTGCCGTGTTAGACAAATACTCATTGGCCGATGTCGTCAGTAATCGTGACGAGTTAAAGGCCTTACTACCGGATCTTTCTATTCCGGTTTTAGAGCTTTAACCTCGCCCTATCTTAAATGCACCTTGTCGCTGGCCGCGGGTTCCTTCTGCGCGAGGCGATAAGGCAGCAGCCTGGAAGTATTCACTAAGGTGATCCCCTCTTCTGTAAGGCGAGGCAGATTCGCCTTTAAGAAGCTGATGGTCTCGGGATAGGGGTGAGCTATCACTATGAGTTGCCCTTCCTTATGTGCCTTCTGAATCAACTGATTAAACTGTCTCTCCAGAGCCTGGGGGGATACATCGTTATCTAAGAAGAGTTGTCTTTTCAATAAGGGAATGCCCTGCTTGTTTGCTGCGGCGCTCGCCTTGCTGTACCTGGTGGTCATGCTATCGACAAAATAGTTATCTTGCTGCTTAAGGCTTTCCATTAACCAGGTCATGGGGTCGTCGAGCTGTGTCAGCAGGCTGCCCATATGGTTATTGACGCCTTTGGCATAGGGGACACTCTTGAAAGCATCCTCGATAGCCTGCTTGAGAGACTGTTCGCCCATCTGATTTGTTAGTCCGCCGGGGCCCATCTCCTTGCCATTCAAAGCCTGCATGGGCAGGTGCAGCATGATCTCGTGGCCCTTGTCGTGGGCGATGGCGGCAAGCCTTTCTCCCAGAGGAGTATGGGGCAGTACTGAGAGGGTGATATTGCTTGGCAGCGCCAGCACCGCCTCATCGGTCTGACGATAACCTATGTCGTCAATGATGATGGAGACTTGGGCGGCGAAGCTATGTGGTGTGGTAAATAAGACAGCTAATAAGAGTAATAAGCGCACTGTTTTTGTTATTCACTAACTATTTGTTTTTATCCATGAGATCGCCGATTCGATAACCCTATCGTGGGCGCTATCATCATGGGGTGATTGCTCCTCGATTATAGGCATACTTTGTCCGGCAGTCATAGTCTCGCCAGGGATATTTATATCCGGCTTTATACCGATGGCATGTATGTCTCTGCCTTTTGGTGTGGTGTAGTGGGCTATGGTGAGCTTGATGGCATTGCCCTCGATAAGCGTGGGGATCAGGCTCTGCACCGTGCCCTTACCGAAGCTCTTTTCGCCGATTAGCGTGGCCCGCTGGTTTTCCTGCAGCGCCGCGGCCAGCACTTCTGAGGCTGAGGCCGACCCCTTGTTGATCAATACCGTGAGTGGCAGCTTGGAGAACATAGTCTGCGGCGAGGCGAAGTAGTCTGAGTTGGCATCGAAGAAACGCCCCCGGGTGGAGACGATGCGTCCCTTGGCGAGGAAGATGTCGGCTATCTTGATCGCCTGATCCAGCAGGCCGCCTGGATTGTTGCGCAGATCCAGTATCAGGCCTGTGACAGGCTCATTTTGCCACTGGGTCAGTAGCTTAATGAGATCTTCGGTGGAGTCATCCTGAAAGCTGGAGAGCTTGATATAGCCGATACCGTTATCGAGTAATTCACCCTCTACCGAGTTGACATCGATAAGACTCGGGGTCAGGGTGACGTCGAACAGTGCCTCCGAGTTGGCGCGGCTCAACGACAGGTTGATGGCCAGATTATGCTTGCTATGGAACTTGATCTCCTCCAGCACATTGTCGAGCTGCTTGGCCGTTACCGTTTCATTGTTGACTTTGACGATGCGATCCCCGGGTTGAATCCCGGCGTTGGCGGCTGGCGAGTGGGGAAATGGGCTGATGATGGTCACCTGGTTCTGCTCTGTGGCTATCTCTATGCCGAAGCCAAAGTATTCCCCCTTGTTGGCATCCTTGATATCGGAGAAGGCCTGACTGTCGAGGAAGTTTGAATAGGGGTCCAGCTTGCTGAATACCCCTTCTATGGCTGCCTGGATAAGATCTTCCTGGGAGATCTTATCCACATAGTAGGTTTCTACCGTGCTGATGATGTCGATGAGGAGTGGGTAGTTGACCTTGGGCTGGTATTCTTTGGCATTCTCATGGCCAAACAGTGTGATTGAGAGGCCTAGGGTGAGGCCTAGGGCGACACAGGTGAAATAGCGGATCATTTGAGACATGGACAGGCCCCCCATAACTCGGGGTCGTTGTCGCGTTATCGTCTACAGTATCTCGCAGGATCGACCGCTTGCCCCTTATGCCTTACCTCAAAGTATAGGCCAGGTTCTGTTTGTCCACCCGAGCGTCCGACCAGCGCTATGGTTTCCCCTTTCTTCACGCTGTCGCCGGCGTCTTTGAGCAGAGTCTGTGCGTGGCCATAGAGGCTCATATAGCCCTTACCGTGATCGACGACCATCACCATACCAAAGCCTCTGAGCCAGTCGGCGTAGATCACCTTGCCCGAGGCGATAGCGTCGATCGATTGTCCTTCGGGGGCGGCCATCATCACGCCCTTCCATTTTACTTCGCCTGAGCGTCGACTACCGAACCCGACGCGGATGCGCCCCTTGGTCGGCCAGTTAAGTTTCTGACGGCTAGAGAGGCCTTCCATGCTGGGGTTGTCTTTCATGGCTCTCAGCGCCTGTTCGACGACCCGCTTCAAGCTGGCTTCCTCTATCTGTAACTGTTCCAGCTTGGCACCGTGTGAGTTGAGGGTGCGCTCTATCTGTTTAAGGGTCTGCTGACGCTGATGTTGTTCTTGGGTGAGGGTCTTGGCCTGCTGTTGCTGATTGAGGATCAGCTCGTTGAGCTTGGTCTGCTGCGCCTTCTGTTCCAATTCGATGGCCGTTAACTCGGTCATCGTCTGTTGCAGCTGCTTAATGGCATCCATTCTCGCCTTATTGAGAAACTGATAGTAGGCGAGCAGCCTCTCTATGGTGGCTGGACTCTGCTGATTGAGCAGCATCTTAGTGTAATCGTGGTTGCCCGCCAGATAGGCGCTGGCTAGCTGATTGGATAGCGTCTTCTGTTGCTTCTGCTTGAGGGTATCAAGCTCTGCCTTGCGGCCGTCGAGCTCGGCCAGTTTCTTGTCGGTTGTTGCCAGAGATGCCCGGGTATTGGTTACCTTCTTTGCCGCGGCGGCGATCGCCTGCTCATCTTTTTTCAGCAGAGAGATGAGTTTCTCGTGTTGACGACTGGTGTCTTTCAGGGCCGACTGTTGGTTGCTTATCTGTTTCTGGATCGCTTCGAGCTCGGATTGACGCTGCTTCAGGTCTGATGCCTGCGCAGTACAAGAGAGCATGATAAAGCCAGCAAGTATGCTGGCTTTATAGAATCCGGAACGTTTAAGCAAAGAGTCGTTACTCGCTTAGGGTAATGATTGAGTGCCCTGTCATCTCTGATGGCACAGTTTGTCCCATCAAGGTTAACATGGTTGGCGCTAAATCACTTAATCTTCCGTTTGGCGAGATTTCACCCTTGCGTCCCACATAGATGAGAGGCACGAGTTCGCTGGTGTGGGCGGTATGGGCCTGGCCAGTTTGCTCGTCGGTCATTTGCTCGGCGTTACCATGGTCGGCGGTGATCAGACACTCACCGTCTACCTTGGCCAAAGCCTCGACCACACGGCCGATACAGGCATCGACTGCCTCACAGGCCTTGACGGCTGCGTCGAAGTTGCCGGTATGGCCGACCATGTCACCGTTAGGGTAGTTACAGATGATCACGTCATACTTGGTCGACTCGATGGCTTCTACCAGCTTGTCGGTCAGCTCGGTCGAGCTCATCTCTGGCTGTAGATCATAGGTGGCGACCTTAGGCGACTGAATAAGGATTCGGTCTTCACCCTCAAACGGTTCCTCTTTACCACCGTTGAAGAAGAAGGTGACGTGCGCGTATTTCTCGGTTTCCGAGATACGTAGCTGAGTCTTGCCGCTGTTTTGCAGCACTTCGCCCAGGGTGTTGACCAGATCCACCGATGGATAGGCAATCGGCGCCTTAATATCGGCGGCGTATTCGGTCAGCATGACGAAGTTGATCTTAGGGCTTACCGCACGCTCGAAGCCGTCGAATGCTGGATCGACGAAGCTGCGAGTGATCTGGCGGGCGCGGTCGGCGCGGAAGTTCATGAAGATCAGCGCGTCGTTGTCATTGAGCGTAGCGACATTTCCGTCGGCGTCTGTGATGGCAGAGCTGCCAACGAACTCATCGTTTTCATCGCGGCCATAGGCGGCGTCGAGGGCCGCAACGGCATCTTGATACTGGTGCAGTGCCTTGCCCTGGGTGATCAGCTCATAGGCTTGAGAGACGCGATCCCAACGGTTGTCTCTGTCCATGGCGTAGTAGCGGCCGATCAAGGAGGCGATACGACCTGTGCCTAGCTTGGCAAACAGTTCGTTAAAGGCTTCCAGGCTTCTCTTGGCACTTCTCGGTGGTGTGTCACGACCGTCGAGGAAGGCGTGCAGATAGACTTTTTTGGCGCCGCGCTCAACCGCCATCTTACACATGGCCTGGATATGGCTTTCATGGCTGTGTACGCCACCGGGTGATAGCAGACCCATGATGTGTACTGCACCATCGGCATCGATGGCCTTATCGACGGCGTCGACAAAGGCGGGGTTGGTGTCAAACTCGCCGTCTTCAATCGACTTACCGATACGGGTCAGCTCCTGGTAGACCACGCGGCCTGAGCCGATGTTGATGTGACCAACTTCTGAGTTACCCATCTGACCGTCGGGCAAACCGACATCCAGACCCGAGCCTGAGATCAGGCTGTTAGGGTATTCTTTGTTGAGGCGATCGAGGACAGGAGTGTTGGCGTGATATACCGCATTCATGTGGGTATTTTCACGGTAACCCCAGCCATCGAGGATCAGCAGTGCCAATGGGCGTTTGCGTGTCGTCATGGTGGTACCTATTAACGTTAAAAAGAAAACTAGAATTCTGAAATTGGATAAATATTACTACGTACAGGGACGATCAAAAAGTGATTTACACCGATAGCCCTCATCGAGCCCGTCACAATTTAAGGGATCTCTCAATATCGCCCCTCTGTAGGGGGTGAACAACATGCTGCAATCTGCCGGAACAATCGGTTATACTCTCTGCCCAAACAGTCTCTCAAGCCACAGAAGTAGGCCTAAAACTATGCAAGAATATATCGAATTTTTTAAAGCCAACCCAATGTTGAGTCTCGCCTGGGTGGGCTTGTTTGCAGCGCTTATCGTGAGCGTTTTTAAGTCTAGTATCTCAAAAGTGAAAACAGTAGATCATCAGCAGGCGACCTTGTTAATTAACAAGCAAGACGCCAAGGTGGTCGATGTACGCTCTAAGGAAGAGTTTAAGAAAGGCCATATCGTCGACGCGATCAACATGCCTTTGGCTGAAATTAAAAATAATAAGACATCTGCCCTTGAAAAGTTTAAAGCCAGTCCCATTATAATGGTATGCAATGCAGGGATGACCTCGTCGCAAGCGGCTCAGTTGATGGTGAAAGAAGGCTTTGAGTCTGTCTATAACCTCAAGGGTGGGATGAGCGAATGGCAACAAAATAACTTACCAGTTGCCAAAACCAAAAGATAACCCACACAAGGATTGCTTTTATTAAGCTTCTTTGATTAGAGTGTCATCTCTTATAAAAAATGGCTTAAATCGCCCATCTGGTGAGATTTAAGGAAATACTAAAATCGGGATGGTGGCTGAGATCTAGATTAGGACTCGAGTAACAAAGGCCCTGAAGATGATTCTCCTCACGGAATGAATCGAATAAAATTGATTAGGTAGGAAATTATGGCTGAAGCAGTAAATAACGAACAACAGGGTCCACAGTTCAACATTCAACGTGTTTACACCAAGGACATCTCTTTCGAAACGCCAAACAGCCCAGCTGTTTTCCAGAAAGAGTGGAACCCAGAAGTTAAGCTAGACCTAGACACTCGCAGCGCTAAGCTGGCCGACGATGTGTATGAAGTTGTCCTGTCGCTTACTGTGACGGCTAAAAACGGTGAAGAAACTGCTTTCCTATGTGAAGTTCAGCAAGCGGGTATCTTCGCTATCTCTGGTCTGACTGAGCAGCAACTGGCTCACTCTCTAGGTGCATACTGCCCTAACGTACTGTTCCCATACGCTCGTGAAGCTGTGGGTAGCCTGGTTGCTCGTGGTACTTTCCCACAACTGAACCTTGCGCCAGTTAACTTCGACGCCCTGTTCGCTCAATACGTGCAACAGCGTCAGGCGCAGGCAGAAGCTGCCGGTGAAGCAGCAGAAGCGAACGCTTAATTACGCATGAACAACACTGCCGATATTACGGTACTGGGGGCGGGCTCTTATGGCACCGCCCTTGCTATTTCTTTAGCCAGTAACGGACACAAAACCCTGATTTGGGGCCATGAGCCTGAACATATCGAGAACCTCAAGCGTGATCGATCCAATGAGGCGTTTCTGCCCGGTATTCCGCTGCCGGATCTTCTTATCCCCGAAGCCGACCTTGCTACCGCGTTAGCCGCCTCCAACAATGTGTTGGTCGTGGTGCCTAGCCATGTATTTGGTTTGGTGCTCAAGCAGGCTAAGCCGTTGCTGCGTAAAGATGCCCGCATCGTCTGGGCCACTAAGGGTCTGGAACCGGAGACGGGTCGTCTGCTGCAGGAAGTGGCGCGAGAAATCTTAGGTGAAGAGTATCCGCTGGCGGTCTTGTCAGGTCCGACCTTCGCCAAAGAGCTGGCGGCAGGCTTGCCCACCGCTATCTCGGTTGCCGGTACCGATGAGACCTTCACCAATGATCTGGTGGAGTTGCTACATAGCCCGAAACGCCTGCGTGTCTACGCCAACGACGACTTTATCGGCCTGCAACTTGGCGGTGCGGTGAAGAACGTTATCGCCATCAGCGCGGGCATGTCGGATGGCATCGGCTTTGGTGCCAACGCCCGTACCGCACTGATCACTCGCGGACTAGTGGAGTTGTCGCGTCTGGGTGAGGCCATTGGCGCTCAACCTTCTACCTTTATGGGCATGGCGGGTCTGGGTGACCTGGTGTTGACCTGTACCGATAACCAGTCCCGTAACCGTCGATTCGGTTTGGCGCTGGGCCAGGGTAAGGATGTCGACACCGCGCAGGCCGAGATTGGTCAGGTCGTGGAAGGTTACCGTAATACTAAAGAGGTCTATACCTTGGCTAAGCGTCTGGGTGTTGAGATGCCGATCACCGAGCAGGTGTATAAGGTGCTCTACCAGGGCGGCACGCCACACGAGGCGGCTAAAGCCTTGTTGGCGAGACAGAAAAAGTCGGAGACTACTGACAGCGAATAGTGGTCATCGGCGACTCATGCTAAAAACAATAAAGGGTGCTAAAATAGCGCCCTTTTTTATATACGGATGTATTTATCCCCCATCCATGGGGGTCAGAGTTTTATCCCCTGTGTTTGGGGGAGGTTCGGTAGCTATTAACTTGTTTGAGGCGGTATTTAAGTGAAACATCATGACGTGATTATTATCGGTGCGGGCGCGGCGGGCCTCATGTGCGCGGCGACGGCGGGTTATCGCGGGCGAGACGTTCTGGTGTTAGATAACGGCAAACAGGCAGGGCGCAAGATCTTAATCAGCGGCGGTGGTCGCTGTAACTTCACTAATCAGAGAGTCGAGCCGGCTAACTTTATCTGTACCAATCCCCACTTCGTGAAGTCGGCGCTGGCTCGCTACTCGTCACAGGATTTTATCGAGCTGGTCGAACGCCACGGCATCGAGTATCACCAGCGAGATCATGGCCAGCTGTTCTGTAACGACTCGGCCAAAGAGATAGTCACCATGCTGCTGACCGAGTGCGAATGGGCCGGGGCTCAGGTGCAGTTGCGCACCGATATTCTCTCTATCAATAAGCAAGATGATGGACGCTTCATGCTGGAGACCAGCAAGGGGGAGTACAGCTGTGAGTCCCTGGTGGTGGCGACAGGTGGGCTGTCTATGCCAAAGCTTGGCGCCTCACCTTTTGGCTATCAGATTGCCGAGCAGTTTGGCCTCAAGGTGTTGCCGACTCACGCCGGCCTGGTGCCCTTTACCTGGCACAGCGATCAGAAGCAGAAATTTGAGCCGCTCTCTGGTATTGCGGTGCCCAGTACCATTACCGCCAAAGATGGTACCCAGTTTAGCGAGGCGCTGCTGTTTACTCACAGAGGCCTGTCGGGACCGGCTATCTTGCAGATCTCCAACTACTGGCAGCCGGGGGAGAGCATCTCGATTAACCTTCTGCCCCAGCTCGACGCCGCCCAGGCCTTGAGCGAGGCACTCGACAAACATCCTAAGCAGAGCCTGCGCAATACCCTGTCGCAGTGGCTACCTAAGCGCCTGGTAGAGGTGCTGTTTGACGAGGGGCTGTTGAATCTGGCACTCAACCAACTGGTGCATGCACAGCACGATCTCATCGTCGATAGTCTTCATAACTGGCAGCTCTTGATGAACGGCACCGAAGGCTATCGCACCGCGGAAGTTACCCTGGGGGGAGTGGATACCAACGAGCTTTCGTCAAAAGATATGCAGAGCAAGAAGGTGCCAGGACTCTACTTTGCAGGTGAGGTGATGGATGTCAGCGGCTGGCTCGGGGGCTTCAACTTCCAGTGGGCCTGGGCATCTGGCGTCGCCGTCGGTCAGGCGGTGTAGCTAAGTAATTATGACTCTAGCTACGAATATGGCTATGAATAAGACTGGGCCCAGCAGGGAACAGCGTCTGTCATCGATTTAACTTACCGCTGCTAATCGCTATTCGTTTTAAAAAGGGCCTGTTGGCCCTTTTGTCTTTTCGCTTTCATTTTTTGGTTGTCAGTTTCGCCGACATCTGTGATGTTAATGGTGGGATTTAGGGACGAAAAAATCCTTTCTGCTACACTTAAAAATAGCTCTATCCAATTGAAACATTGCGGCTAATTGCTCTTGGTTGATTAGGGGATTGCATGGAAGAACAATCTGTAGTGCTGGTGGTTGATGATGTGAAGACGAATGTCCTGATCATGAGGCAGTGTCTCAAGGATATGTTTCAGGTCTGGACCGCCGACAGTGGAGAGGAATGCCTCAGGGTTGCTAGGCAGAAACCCGACATTATCTTGCTGGATGTCCTGATGCCCGGCATGGATGGCTATCAGGTATGTCGTCAATTGAAGGCCAACCCCGAGACGGCCGAGATCCCCATCATCTTCGTGACCGCTAAAGATTCGGATGAAGATGAGCAGAAGGGGTTAGAGATAGGGGCGGTGGACTATATCACCAAGCCGATCCGCCCGGCTATCGTACGCGCTCGCGTGAATACTCATATCCAACTCAAGCAGCATAGCGACAAGCTAAAATTTATGGCGCTGCACGACCAGCTTACCGGCCTCTACAATCGTCATTTCCTCGCCGAACGGGCTGCCCAAAGCCTCTCCAGCATGGTGCGACATCAGGGCGAGCTCTCCATCGTCATGCTGGATTTGGATCACTTCAAGAAGATCAATGACTTTAACGGACACCACATTGGCGATCTCGTGTTGCAGGCGGTCGCCAAGCTGTTGCAGGAGAGCTTTCGCAAGGAAGATGTGGTGGCGCGCATGGGCGGCGAGGAGTTTGTGATCTTGATGGAGTGCAACTTGGATATCGCCAGAGAGAAAACGGAAGATGTGCGTCGGCATTTGGCACATCTTAACCCCATGGGACTCGAGGTGACTGGCAGCTTCGGCGTGGTGACCGCGAATCCACAGAATGCCGATCTATCCCATCTACTAATGTTGGTCGATGAAGCCGTATATAAGGCCAAGGCCGACGGGCGTAACTGCGTGGTCTGTTATCAGGACGGCGCCTACCTGACGGTAGAACATGACTAAGGAAGCATAAAAAATGATTAAGGGAATCATTTCGGTGCTATTACTGCCACTACTCGCCATGCTCATGGTCGGCTGTGGGCCGAAAAAGGTCGAAGAGGTTGTCACTATCGCCATTAATCCCTGGCCCGGGTATGAACTTCTCTATCTGGCGAAACAGAAGGGTTTCTATCGTCAGGTGGGGGCCAATATCGAGTTGGTCCAGGTGTCGACCCTGTCAGATGCTCAGCGCGCCTACTTAACAGGTCATGTGGATGGTTTTGCCAGCACCATGATTGAGGCGATTCAGGTGGCGCCGCTGGGAGGCAAGCCGATAAAAATTGTGTTGCTGGCGGACTATTCGGATGGCGGCGATGTGATCATCGCGCCCACTTCGATAGAGAATATGCAGGCACTCAGGGGGCAGACCATTGGCTGTGAGGTCAGCTCCTTAGGGATCTTCGTGTTGGAGCGAGCCCTTCGCCAGCATCAGATGCAGCTAGATGATGTGAATGTGATTAACGTCGAGCAGGGGGCTGCGGTAAGCGCCTTGGCCGTAGGCAAGATCGCCGCCATGGTGACCTATCCTCCCTATTCGGTGGAGATACAGTCGAGCGGCGCTTATCGTCAGCTGTTTTCCACCAAGGAGATCCCCGAGGAGGTGTTAGATACCCTGTCTATCTCCTCCAGCGTACTGGCGGAGCACCCACAGCTGGTGGATCAGATCCATCAGGCATGGCAATTGACCTTGGACTATATGCGCCAGCATCCCGAGGAGGCCATGGCCATCATGGCCAAGCGTGAAGGCCTGCAGGTCGCTGAGTTTAAAGAGGCACTGGCGGATCTCAAATTGCTCAGCAGTGAGGAGCAACACAAGCTGTTTGCCCAGAGAGATAAGTTGACCCAGCTTGGCTATAGTGTCTGCGAAACCTTAGTCAAGATCGGGGCGATCGAGTCCGACTGTCTCCACGTCGACAACCTCTTCTACCAGGTGCCTTAGTCTATGTGGCGTCACTATCGAGACAAGATAGCCCAGGGCATTGTCTACAAGCTAAATCTGGCGACCTTAGTGTGTGCCTTGATCATCTCAGGGCTGATCGCCATCTATTACTATGACGAGATGAAAGAGCGTACCGAGCATCAGGTCGATTATGAGATCGCTCAGGTGTCCGTGTCACTGCGACTTGCCCTGGAGGCGAGTACCGACTTTAGCAACATGCGCCGAGTAGTTAATGGCTTGGCCGCCCAGGGGAGTATCAAGCGTCTGGTGCTGTTCGATCCCCGTGAGGAGCAGATAGTGGCCGATAATCTGGGGCAGCATCTGGGAAGTCCGCTGTCAGGCAGTCTGGAGCCCGAGCTGGTGGAGATCATCCGGCGGGTCAGCGACAAGCTGAGCGCCAAGGAGGTTTGGCGTCAGGACAGCATAGTGCATCAGGTGCAGCAGGTGTACCTGATCTCCCCCGAGCTACAGCGCCTCAGGGCCTATGTGCTCTACGTCAGGTATGATGCCAGCGAGATTGAGGCCTATAGTTTTGAGGAGTTGATTCATTATGTGGGCATTCTCCTGCTGGGTTTTGCCCTCTTGTTGACGGTCAATCTCTATGTGCAGCACAAGGTGTTGCTGGAGCCTATTCGACGCATTCAGCGCCAGATAGAGACCTTCGGCGGCCAAAAAACCATACGCCTAAATAGCGACGACGAGTTCGGCATGCTGGTCAACAGTTACAACGAAGCCGTCAGTGCGCGCAATCAGAAGCAACTCGAGCTGCAAAAATCCCGGCGCTATATCGACAATATTACCAATGTGATCCCCATTCAGCTTGCCTATGTGGATGCCCAGAGTCGTTATCGTTTCATCAACCAACATTATCTGCAGTGGCTCGGCAAGACGGAGGCGGAGGTGCTGGAGCAGACGGTGGAGGCGGTACAGCCCGCCGATGTCTATCAGTTGGTGAGGCCCTATCAGCGCGGCGTGCTGGAAGGCAAGAAGCAAGTGTTCGAGGTGGAAACCTTAGATGCGGTTCGGGCGCCCAGATTTTTCCATATTACCTATGTGCCGGACATGGGTGATGATGGCACGGTGGAAGGTTACTTCATCTGTGTGGAAGATCTGACCCGGATGAAGCTCAACGAACGCAAGATCGAATCCTATGCCCAGGAGATGGAGTTTAGCAACTGGGCCTTGTCCGAGGCGCGCGAGAAGGCCGAAGTCGCCGCCAAGACCAAGGAGGATTTTCTCGCCTGCATGAGCCATGAGATCCGCACCCCGATGAACGGTGTCATCGGTATCTTGGGCTTGTTGGGCGAGACTCAGCTGTCGCCGATGCAGCAACGTTACGTCGACGTGGCCTCGGTCAGTGCCGAATCCCTACTGTCTCTGCTCAACGACATCTTGGACTTCTCCAAGATAGAGTCGGGTAAATTTGAGATTGAGGCGATCGAGTTCGATCTGGTGGAGCTGGTGGATCTCTTTGTGCAGTCCGTGGCGCTCAAGCTGGAGGAGCGTAGTCTACCCCTGTTTGTGGATATCACCCAGCTGCAATACCGCTACGTGGTTGGCGATCCCAGCCGCTTGCGGCAGATCCTGGTGAACCTGGTGGGCAATGCCATTAAGTTCACCGAAGAGGGCTGGATCACCCTAAGGCTTGCCAACGCCTTGGATGAGTCGGGCGAGGTGAAGTTCTCCTGTGAGGTGGAAGATACCGGCATAGGCATAGCCAAAGAGAAGTTGGCTATGCTGTTTAACCCCTTCATTCAGGTCGACAGCTCGACCACCCGCATGTTCGGGGGCACAGGGCTCGGCCTCTCTATCGCCAAGCGTCTGTGTGAGCTGATGCAAGGGGATATTCAGGTCAGGAGCCAGCAGGAAGTGGGGAGCATTTTTAGCTTTACCCTGACGCAACAGTTGGCGGACCGACATGAGGCTAGCGATTGGCGTAATGGTTTGGCGCCAGAGCGGGTGATCCTTATGGGGCAGCAGGGTGCCTTTGAGCGCATGCTGGGCGAACTGCTGAGTAGCTGGGGGGCCAAGGTGGGCTACCTCGAGCCCGACGAGGCGATTCCGTCATCGGATCTACTCATCTACAGTTTTACTCCCGCGCAAGAGGCCTTCGAGGATGAGTTAACTCGCTGGCGTCAACTGGATGAGCAGCAAGAGGCCAAGGTATTACCCCTGCTCTCCTATTGGCAGCAGATAGAGTTCGAGAAGCGTGATGCCAGGGTGCCCCACCTGGGTAAGCCGTTAAATATTCGCCAGTTGATCCGCGCCCTGTCGGATCAGCCCGATGACGAGGCGCCCGAGTCGGTGGTTGAGCCCATGGTCGAGATTTCCATGCCAGACAAGCCTAAGGTGCTGCTGGTGGAAGACAATAAGGTTAACCAGTTGGTGGCCCTGGGGATGCTGCAACAACTTGGAGTCGAGGCCGATGTCGCCGCCAATGGGCGCGAGGCCCTGGCAGTATTGTCGGCGCAGCAGGGGAACCCCTATCAGTTGATCTTGATGGATTGTCTCATGCCTGAGATGGATGGTTTTCAGGCGACGGCGGCGATTCGCGAGGGGCAAGGCGGCAGTCAGTTTTGCGCCCTGCCTATCATAGCGCTGACGGCCAATGCCATGAAGGGCGACAGGGAACACTGCCTGCGGGCGGGGATGGACGACTACCTGACTAAGCCGCTGGTGCTTGAGGGGCTGAAGAAGTGTCTCTATCGTTGGTTCTCTCTGAGCCAGCAAAACTATGAGGCGACCTTGGGCCATGAGCCGGATAGCGAGCAGTCACATGTGCCCGCCGAGGTGGCCGATAGCCTGTTCGATCGCGAGAGTGTTTTGGCACTCATGTCGGGAGATGAGGCGCTGCTGGACGAGGTGTTACAGGTGTTTGATGATGAGATGCAGAAGTATCGCCAGGCGTTTCTCGATGGCATAGAGGCCGCCGATTGTGACGCTATCTGCACCAGCCTCCACGCCGTAAAGGGGGCCGCCAGCAACCTGAGCATGACGGCGCTGGTGGAGCTTGCTCGCCAGTTGGAGGCCGATGCGCGCCGCGGCGATCTTCAGGTGATAAAGGCCAGTCGCGAGGCCTTTCTGGCGTTACTCGAGGAGACCTTGGCCTGTTGCCGTTAGTCTAGCTAGGGTTTTCGCTCCCAGTTTACCTTAGCTTGCTAATATTCGACATCTGTCTCATTTTTATCTCTTTTGGGCCACTTTAGCGATAAGCAAAATATGTTATTTTAGGGCGCAACCCTAGCGGGGCGCTTTGCGCCGCGCATGACCCAACACCTAAAGGATAAAGTGGAATGGCAAAAGCAAAGATAGGCATAGTCACCGTCAGTGATCGCGCCAGCGCCGGCGTATACGAAGATATTTCCGGTAAGGCAATTATCGAGGTGTTGGGTGAATACCTCACCTCAGAGTGGGAGCCTGTCTACGAAGTCATTCCCGATGAGCAGCCAGTGATCGAACAGACCCTGATTAAGATGGCCGATCAGCAAGATTGCTGCCTCATAGTTACCACGGGTGGCACAGGGCCGGCCAAGCGCGACGTGACCCCTGAGGCGACCGAGGCGGTGTGCGATCGTATGATGCCGGGCTTTGGTGAGCTGATGCGCGCCGAGTCGCTTAAGTTTGTGCCGACTGCCATCTTGTCTCGTCAAACCGCGGGCCTGCGCGGTGATAGCCTGATCGTCAATCTTCCCGGTAAGCCTAAGTCGATCCGCGAGTGTCTCGATGCCGTGTTCCCGGCAATTCCTTACTGTATCGATCTGATGGAAGGCCCCTATCTCGTGTGTGACGAGTCGGTGATCAAGCCCTTCAGACCCAAGGCAAAATAAGCCGATTTGTTGTCACAGAAAGGCCCGGCGTTTGCCGGGCTTTTTTATGCCTTGGGGTTATGCATTGGTCTGAAATCTTGATGTTATGCCCAGTTGTGAAGATGAGTCACAGGCCCCTGCGGATGATCTGGTGTGCGCTATAGGCGCTGAACAGCAGCAGGCTGGGGATGGCGATGAAATGGGCGAAGATATTGGGCTGAGTGGTAAAATGCAGCCACAACAGCAGGGTCCAGCTAACCCCTAGGTAACCCAGGCTCAATATCAGGTGTAGTGTGCGAGTGTTCATTTGCCTGCTCCTTGTCTTTGCAATGTGCCCAGTATAAAAACTCGACAAACGGTCAAAAAGTGTCATTATTGACAAAGTTAAGGTGATAAGTGACATCTTGGGGAGGGGCGCGATGAAGACAATCATGATTTTGGCGGCGGGCAATGTGGTGGCTGGCGGCATAGTGGGACTCATAGATGTGTTCAACTTTACCAATACCCTGTATCGCAGGCTGAATCCCGAGGTCACCCAAGATCTGTTTCATTGCCACATCGTCTCAGGCGATAGCCAGGCGATCACCACCAACCAAGGGTTTCAGTTGGCGGCGATGGAGCTCAAGGATGAGACGCAGTTGCTCGAGGCCGATGCCGTGATAGTGGCTTCCTCCTTAGTGACCAATAAGGCGGAATTTAAGCAATATGCTCAGGACTTCTTGCCGCTGCTTGGGCCGCTTAGCGCCTATGCCAAGACGGGTAAGCCCATCGCGGCCTATTGCTCTGGCACCCTGATGTTGGCGGCATCCGGCTTACTGGATAACAGACGGGCCACCACAGTCTGGTGGCTGTCGCAAATGTTCGAGCGTAACTTCGCCAGGGTCAATCTCTGTATGGACTCCCTGGTGGTGTCCGACGGCCAGTTTCATACTGCGGGGGCGACCACCTCGAATCTGAGTCTGGCCCTGCATCTGGTGGGGCTACTGGCGGGTGAGGGGTTGGCACAGCAGATGGCCAAGATTTTGCTGATAGATCCTAACCGCAGCTCCCAGCAGCCCTTTATGACCATGGCGATCACCCCAGAGCAGCATTCGGATGAGCTGGTGAGAAAGATTCAGCAGTGGATGCAGTCCAATTTAGATAAAAACTGGTTGCTCGATGAGATAGCGCAGAAGTTTGCCCTGGGTAAGCGCACCCTCATTCGCCGTTTCAAGAAGGCGCTCAACGAGACACCTGCCAGCTACATGCAGCGTTTGCGGGTCGATGAGGCCAAGCGGCTGCTGGAGACCACAGAGTTGGCCCTGGAGCAGATTGTCGAGCGGGTCGGCTATGAAGATGTCAGCTCCTTTAGGAAGCTGTTCATCCAGCTGACCAGCCTCTCCCCGCGGGCCTATAGGCTGAAGTTTAATACCCATGCTTGTTGTTAACCACGCGCAGCCAAAGCCTTGGCGTCCAGGCTTACTCTTGTGTTTTCAGGTGCTGTGCTTTGAGATGCTTGTCCATGTAGGCCTTAAACTGGGCGTCACTCTCAGCTTGTTGCTTGCGCTCATGCTCGTCCATCGCACTCATCACCTGACGCTCACACTCGAGGCGGGTATTCTCCCTCTGCAGCGGATTGGTGGCATGGTCGGTCTGGGCATCACATAGGGCGCTGGCACAGCCAGATAGGTTGGTCAGGCCAAATAGTACAAATAGGCCAAGGAAAGTGTGTTTGATGGCGGTCTTGGTGGTCATATTGTCTCTGATACAAGGTTTATGTAGCGATTTGTTTTGGGGCGCCATTATAAAACCATTTGCCGTCCTGAGTACAAGTGAAAAACCTTAATAATTAAAGGGGCTTTGTTAGCCCCTTTAATCGTTAAGGCCTATAGCTAAGGCCTGTAGTGAGTATCAGTCGTTAGGCATTGCGATTTAGCGCGGCAAACTCCTGCCTAAGCTGATAATCGCTGTCGGTGACGATACGCTCCAGGACGCTGACGCGCTCGGCTAATCTTTGATTTTCCTGTTTCAGGCGGTCCATCTCATCTGTGTTGCGAGGCGTCGATCTGCGTCTGTCTAGCCTGAGGCGATGTTTATACAGTTCGCTCAGGCTGGTGGCGACCACCAATACCAACATGATGATCATGACGACTTGTTGCTTATCCATTGCATGCTCCTTATAGGGCCTCCTGATGTAGGCCCTAGTCGATTATTCGCGGGATTAGAGTCCGAAGACGATCTTCTCACTCTTTAACGAGCGCTCCATGCCGAATGCCAGGGCAAGGGCGATGATTAAGGTGATGGCGCTTGAGAGTGCCAGCTGCAACATGGGAATCTCCTTGCCCTTGATGAAGGCGATGAGCGCCTGCATTTGCCCCGAGATCGGCAGCCACTGCAGCGTGTCGGGCGCTATGTTATAGCTCGCCGCCATCGACAGCATCATGGGCACGATCAGCACTATGGTGAGGTAGGACTGGGCCTCTTTGAACGACTTGGCCATGAAGGAGACAAACAGCTGCAGCGCCGCCGCCATCAGGGCGATGGGCAGGCCGATCGTTAGCATCAACAGAATGAAGTCGATGTTGATGTTGACCGAGAAGCCCAGCTCCTGCCAAGGCACGAATCCGTAGGCGAGCTTAGAGATCACTAGGGTGAGGATCAGCCCCAGCATGGCAAAGATGGTCACCGCCGCGACCTTGGCCAGCACGATATCCCGGGTGGATACCGGATGGCTGAGCAGCAGGGCCAGGGAGTTGCGTTCGCGCTCACCGGCGCTGGTGTCTATGGCCAGATTCATGCCTGAGATAAACACCGCATAGACCATCATGAAGATGGCGACGCCTAAGATCATCCCGCCCTTAGAATCTGAGGTGGCCTGATCTTCCACCTTGACCTTGATCGGCTGCATCACCTTGGGGTCTATGCCGCGGGCGATCAGTCGCAGGCTGCCCATCTCGGCGCTGTACTGCTGCAATGCATCTTCAAGACGGCGGATAGACGATTGTAGCTTCTCGTTAGAGTTGTCGGCGATCAGCACTATCTCGGCGGCCTGACTCTTGGCCATGTTGGCGGCGTAATCCGGGCTGATGATCAGCTCTATCTCCTTGCGATCGGCCTCGTCGCCCTGGCTGATCTCGTTGCTGGCGAGATACTTCACCAGATCCGGCGCGCGCTCGCCATGGGTGATAGTGATGTTGAGCGCCTCAGGGCTGGTGATCTGACCGATTAGGATCATAAACATGCCGCACATCATCAGCGGCGCACCTATGGCGTAGTAGAGGCCGGCCATGACGGAACGTTTGTCTCTGGCGGCATCGGTCAGCTCTTTTCTGACCATAGTGATAATTGAACTCATCATGCTGCAATTCCCTCGTCGGTTCCTATGAGCTGAATGAAGGCGTCTTCCAGTGAGGCCTTGCCGGTCTTTTGGCAGAGTTCCTGGGGACTACCAACGGCGACCACGCGCCCCTCGGCCATGACGATGACGCGATCACACAGGGCGGCGACCTCCTGCATCACATGGCTGGAGAAGAGTACGCAGTGTCCCGCCTGCTTGAGATCCTTCAGCAGGTCGCGCAATACCCGGGTGCTCATCACGTCCAGGCCGCGGGTGGGTTCGTCGAGAATGATGTTGGTGGGCTCATGCACTATGGCCTGGGCCAGCGCCGTCTTCATCCTCTGTCCCTGGGAGAAGCCCTTGCATTTGCGATCGGCAATATCGTCCATATGCAGCTTGCTGAGTACCTTGGCCGAGGCGGCCTTGGCCTGGTCGCGAGAGAGGCCGTTCAGCTCGGCGAAGAAGCGGATATATTCTCTCGGTGTCAGGCGTTCATACAGGCCGAAGGGGTCGGGGAACAGGCCCAGTTGCTGCTTGGCGGCCACCGGCTGTTTGGCGACATCTATGCCGTCTATTTCGGCGATGCCCTGATCGGGCTTGAGCAGACCAAACACGGTACGCAGACAGGTGGTCTTGCCCGCGCCGTTAGGGCCGAGCAGGCCGGTGATCTGGCCGTCTAACGCCTCGAAACTCAGATCGTTCAGTGCCTGCACCTCACCGATCCGTTTAGATAAATTTGATACCTTAATCATGGTGTGCTCCTTGCTGCTTGGCGTCACCGAGAGAGGCCTGGCTGAGATTGCTCTGACTGAGTTTGTCCTGTGGGATGGCTTCTACCGTATTGGCGTTGAGGTAGAAGTTACGGCTGACGTCATTGCTCAGGCACCCCTGAGAGAGGCCGTCGACGCTGCCGCTGGCGATCAGCTCGGCAATCAGGTTATTGCCGCATGACTGATAGGCCACGCCGTGGGTGGCATAGGGGGCGACGAAATGCTTGGCATTGGTCAGTTTCGCCATCGCCAGCTCACCCCAGCTCGGTGGCGTCGCGGGATCTATCTGTCCCGACAACACGAGCGTGGGTAGGTTGCTGGCAATGGGCGCGGCAAAGCTGGCGTCGGCCGCCGGGATTTGCCAGATAGGGCAGCTCAGGTCGAAGGCCTTAATCATCTCCTGGCCGAAGTAGCTCTGGCTTAGACGCTCACGCTCGGCCTGAGAGAAACGCTGCCAATCTTCGCCGCAGACCACGGCCGAGTGCATACCGGCGGCGATGCCCGTACTATTTACCGTGAGGGCATACAGCCCCATGATGGCCTGAAAGTTCCCCTCTGCCGCCTGGTGAATGGCGTGAGGCAGCAGCGCCCTAATATTAGGCATGTAGAGTGCCATGCGGATGGCGCCCATAAACTTACCCTGGGTCATGGTGAGCTGGGTCGGGGCGTTGGTCAGGGGATCGCGAGTCTGGCTGAACTGTGGCCCCTTGCTCAGTAGAGCCTGAACCTGGTCGAGTTCCTCTTCTAGCTGAGGGAACTGCTGGTGGCATAGGGGATTGTCTTGGCAATCTTTCAGCAGCAGGTCGATGGCGCGGGTGATGGCATCACCGATGTTTAGCACGCTCTGTTGCATGGGGACCACGCCGTCCAGGGTGACTGTCGCCAGGGCCTCTGGATAGTGACGCATATAGAGCTGGGCCATGCGGGTGCCGTAGGAGATGCCGTACAGGTGCAGTTTCTGGTAACCCAGGGCTTGTCTGACCGCCTCGAAATCTTTTAGCGCTGTCTCGCTGCCATACTGGCTGACGTCGGCATCGAGTTCACTCAGGCAGGCCTTGGTCTCGGCGGCGATATCCAGTTCATCATCGTTGAAAGCCAGGCCACCCTCGAAACCCGTGCCCTCGCAGGTCAGTTGGTTAGAGCTGCCTGTACCACGCTGGTCGATCAGCAGTATGTCTCGCTGCTGACGCACCTTGGTAAAGATCTTGTCGAAGCTGGCGGCGTTTTCTATGGCCGATTGACCCGGGCCGCCGGCGATGGCTAGCAGTGCTTCTTTCTCGAAACTGGGTTTGATGGCGGGCAGAATCAGGTAGTGGATCTTTATCTGTTTGCCCTGAGGGGCGGCGTAATTTTCTGGCACGCTGATGGCGCCGCAGCGCAGACGGTCGGACAGGCCGTCCACATAGCAAGACGCTGGCTTGCTGTCTTGCTGGCTCTCTTGCCGATCACCTGCCCAGGTGGGCTGAGACAATAGGAGTAATGCCATACAGGCGGGCAGGAGTAGCGCGGCCAGCCGCTGCTGCCGGGTGAATCTATTGGCCATCAATTTAACCTTTCCTTGAAGCATGATACCGATTCCTTAGTTGAAATTTACCGTATCTATGTTAATTTAGTACTGTATCGGTGTATCAATGTATTAATACAGTGAATAAAGGCTAATGCTAGATTTACTCAATGTCAACCCCAGTAATGGCGACCCCATCTACCGCCAGCTTAGCGATCAGATAGTGCGTCTGATCGTCGGCGGCCAGCTGCAACCTCAGGAGGTATTGCCTTCGGTGCGGCAGATCGCCGAGCATCTGGCGGTCAATCCCATGACGGTCTCCCGCGCCATTCAGCAGTTGGTGGAACAGGGTTGGCTCGAGCGTCGTCGCGGCCAACCGACCCGGGTGGCGCAGCGTGGCGATAGCCAAGGCACCTCAAGTTCAGACTTGATGGCGCCTCAGGTCAATTCACTCATCGACCAGGCAAAGCAGTTAGGGGTAAGCCTGGAGGAACTCAACGCCATCATCGCCAAGGCATGGCAACAGACGCAATAAAGGAACAGATGCAGATGCAAGAGAGCAATCAAGCCATATTGGCCTTCCATGGGATCAGCAAGGCGTTTGACGGCAAGCTAGCCATTGACGATCTGTCTATGACCCTCTATCCGGGCATGGTGGTAGGTCTGCTGGGGCAAAATGGTGCGGGCAAGTCGACCCTGATGCGCTGTGCCCTGGGGATCCTAGAGGTCAGCGAGGGGCAGATAGAGATCCTCGGCGGTAGCAGCGATAACATCAGCTCGGCCCAGAAGGCGCAGATCGGCTATGTACCCCAGCAGCCCTTCGGCTATGAGGGCTTCACCGTCGACCGAGCCCTGGCCCTGCATCGCAGCTTCTATCCCAGCTGGGACGAGTCGTTGGAGCAGGAGTGGCTGAGCCGCTTCCAGCTCGACGGGACGCAGCAGGTGCAGCGTCTGTCGGTGGGACAGCGCCAGTCGCTGGCCTTGATCATGGCGATGGCCTATCGCCCCAAGTTGTTGATCCTCGATGAACCCGTCGCCAGTTTGGATCCTATCGCCCGGCGCGAGTTTATGTCGGACCTATTCGATCTGGCGCTGGATGCCGGCTCGGCGGTGCTCTTCTCTTCACACATCACCTCAGATCTCGAGCGGGTCGCCAGTCACGTGGCCCTGATGCGCAAGGGTAAGCTGGTGTTGTTTAAAGAGATAGACGCCCTCAGGGAGAGTGTGCAGCTGGTGAGCCTCAAGCACGATGCCTCCCTGCCAGAGGGGCTTGTTGTGCTCAATCGTCAGCAGGATAAGCTGCTGGTGGATCATTATGATGCCACCATGGCGCCTCAATTTGCGTCGGTCACCCCCATGAACCTGGAACAACTCTTCATGGAGCTGCACAGATGATGCCTAGAGCGCTGCGCGGTATGGCGCGCTTCTGGTTGTTCGACGTCGGCAGTGTCAGTTTCCTCGGCACAGCCCTACTGGCGCTGGCGATGATGTTGGTGCTGGCACTCTCGGGTAAGTTAGACGCCATGCCTGTGATGCTGGGGATGATACAGGTCTCTACCTGCGCGGCGATCGCCTGGCAACTCAATCGCCTGTCGGCCACCGAGTGGGCCAGCCTGGTACCGGGTTATTCACAGAGCATTCAATGGCAGGCGCTGGTGGTGGGCATGATTGCCACCCTTATCTCGCTGACCGCGGCACTTATGCTGCCCCTGCCGGGGGCAGTCGAGCAGGTGATTCTGGCCAGTCTGGCGGGGATCGCCTTCATCTATTTCTGTCGTTTGCATATCAAGGGCTTCTATTTCTCCTTCGCGCTGTTTCTGTTGTTACCGTTTCTACCGGAGATCACCGCCTTCTTACCGAGTCTCAGCTTCTGGTTTCTGCCTCTGGCGGCCGTGGGGCTTATCTATCTGATCCGCTGTGACCTGCAAGCTAGGGTCTGGCACCTTGAGGCCAGAACCGTTTACCTCAATGGTCTGGAGATGGGCTGGTTCTGGCTGCCGAACCTCGGCTCAAATACCCTGATGACCCGCCTGGACAGATGGTTGCATCCGGTAAACTTCTTCGTCGGGCCCATGCTCTCTATGATGCTGGTGCTATTGCCGGCCCTGGCGCTGCTGCTAGACCTGGTGAACTTCTTCGTCGGTATCGAGTTGCCGGTGCTCTTCATCGTGGCACAGTTCAGTGCGATAGCCTGTTCCTTGGTTCACTGGAGTCGTGTGCAGCGCTGGCGAGCGGTCGAGACCCTCTATATCTTGCCTGGCTTCGACGGTAAACGTGGGTTGGTGGAGGCCTTCGCCAGTGCCCAATACCGCTTGCTGGGTTATCTCACCCTGACCATGGCGTTGCTGGCGACTCTGACCCTGGCGTTGAGGCCTGAATTTACCCTGATTCTCTGGAGTCACCTGGTGCTCAGCACCTTCTGCGTCTGCGCCATATTGCTTGGGCTCGGCTGCGCCGCCCGCAATGCCATGCATATCTCGCTGAGTCTGTTTGTGGTGATCTGTCATGCTATCTGGCTGTCCACCGCCTTGGTGGCGATGCGAGATGGCAAGGATCTGAGCACTTGGCTGGCATTGGATATCGGCCTGGTGGCTTTTTCCTTGTTCACACTCTGGTGGGGCAAGCGAAAGCTGTGGCGTGATGCGTTGGCCTAATCCTCTTGCTGCCTGGTTTTTGTGCTCCAATTAACATTATTGGAGCAAAAACTCTTATTTTTTGCCCGCCATTGCAGTAAAATGCGGCAAAACAGGTACAAGTGTACGCTAAAAGGGTCAGAAAATTATGTCGCTCCAACAGTATCATCCAATAAGCCTGATGCAGGCCCAGAGCCAGCAGCGTGGCGATGCCATCGCGCTGGAAGGCTATGGCTTAGCCGCTCCCTGGCAGCAGATCAGTTGGCGACGCTTCGATGAGATTGGCGACCAGGTTGCCAAGGCGCTGATCGCCTCTGACTTTGCCCCCCAGGACAAGGTGGTGATCCTGTCGCAGAACTGCCCCCAGTGGACCTGTGCCGATGTCGGTGCGCTCAAGGCCAAGGCCGTTGTGGTGCCCATCTACCCTACCAGTACCCTGGAACAGGCGCGCTACATCATAGACGATGCCCAGGCTAAGCTGATCTTCGTCGGTGACGCCGAGCAATATGGCATGGCCCGTGAACTGCTGGCGATCTGCCCTAGCCTGACTCAGATAGTGGTGTTCGATGCCCAAGTCGTGTTGACCGAAGGGGAAACAGCTGTTCATTTCGATAGCCTGTTAGCGGAAACCTATTCGCCAGAGGTCGAGGCCGAGCTGGGGCGCCGTTTAGCTAACCTGGACCTGGACGATCTGCTGACCCTGATCTACACCTCGGGCACCACGGGTGACCCTAAGGGCGTGATGCTGGATTATCGCAACATCGCCTCTGTGGTGCGTCAGCACGATACGATTTTACCTTTTACGCCGGGCGATGTGTCGCTGGCCTTCCTGCCGCTGAGCCATGTGTTCGAGCGGGGCTGGAGCTTCTATGTGCTATGTCGCGGCGGCCACAACGTTTACCTTAATGACCCTATGACGGTGAAAGAGGCGATCGTCGATATTCGTCCCCATACCCTGTGTGTGGTGCCACGTTTCCTGGAGAAGGTTTACAGCGCGGTGCAGGACAAGGTGAACAAGGCGCCCGACACCCGCAAGAGGCTGTTTGCCTGGGCCATGTCGGTGGGCGAGCGTCAGTTCGAGGTCAGCCAGGGCCGAGCCAAGAGCTCCTGGTGGCTCAAGACCCAGTGGAAACTGGCCCACAAGTTGGTGTACAGCAAGCTGCAACAGGTGTTGGGTGGCAGGCTTAAGTTTATGCCTTGTGGCGGCGCTGCGCTGGATCAGAACGTGGCCAGCTTCTTCCATGCCATCGATATTCCCGTGCTCTGCGGCTACGGCATGACGGAGACCACGGCGACCGTGACCTGTAATACCCTGGATAACCGGGTGGCTGGCTCTAACGGTAAGACGCTGCCGGAGGTCGAGATCAAGCTGGGTAAAGACAACGAGATCCTGGTGCGCGGCGATACCGTGATGCGCGGCTACTACAACCGTCCCCAGGAGACTGCCGACAGCTTCGAAGACGGCTGGCTGAAGACGGGTGATGCGGGTCAGATAGACGCGCAGGGTAACCTGTTCATCACAGATCGAATCAAGGAGTTGATGAAGACTTCTAACGGTAAATATATCGCGCCCCAGCGGGTCGAGGGCAAGGTAGGCTGCTGCCCCTTCATCGAGCAGGTGGCCGTGATTGCCGATGCCAAAAACTATGTGACCGCGCTCATCGTGCCCGCCTTCGAATCGTTAGAGGCCTGGGCCGAGGAGAAGGGCTTGCACTACGAGTCGCCCATTGAGCTGCTGCGTCACAGCCATGTGATCGAGCACTTCGAGCAGCGCCTCAAGCATCTGCAGCAGGAGCTGGCGGGCTTCGAGAAGATCAAGAAGTTTACCCTGCTACCCGAGGCCTTCTCCATGGAGGCGGGGCTGCTGACACCGACCATGAAGCTGAGGCGTAAGATGATCTATCACAAGTACGCCACCGAAATTAACGCCATGTATTTGAAGTAATTAGACCCTAAGGGCGTCTCGCAACGAGGCGCCCTTAGGTCGAAAGTCCATCTTGCATCCCAAGGGCTTCTCGGTTAGCGTATTCCCACAAAAATAACGACTTAGCCTTAGGAGCTCCCTGTGCCGTTACGCTCTTTCAGTTTAACCATTCAACCCAGATTCAATGAAACCGATGGCCTGGGCCATATTAACAATACCGTTATGCCCGTCTGGTTCGAGGCGGCGCGTGAGCCCATCTTCGCCATCTTCAATCCGTCGCTCAATCTGGCGGAGTGGAACCTGATCGTGGCGGGCTTTACCATCGCCTACACCTCGCCGACCCAATATGGTCTGCCGGTGGAGATCAAGACCTGGATCAGCCGTGTGGGCAATGCCAGTTTCGAGGTGGCGCAGCAGAGCTGGCAGGGGGGTAAGATGACCGCCGAGGCCAAGACCACCCTAGTGCATTACGACTATAGCGTCGACAAGAGCCAACCCATAGGGGAAGAGGTGAAGCAGGCGCTGCTGACCCTGACCGGCGAATAGGCGGGTTACAAAAACTTCTGCACGTACCAGCAACTGGCAGTGATGGCGAGTTGCTGGGACTTGGCCCACGCTAAGCCATGGCGCACCAGGCGCCCGGCCACGCCTTGTCCTCTCAGTTCATCCGGCACGAAGGTGCGAACAAAATCTACCTTGTCGCCTTGTCGTTGATACTCTAATACCGCATCATGGCCTGCAATGGACAGGACAAATTTCTGCTGGTCGGCCTGGTGTCGAATCGTCTCTTGCGTCATAGTCTGCCTCTCGTTTGGCGGGATGAAACTTAACGTTAGCACAGGGTGATGAAATTAGTAACAAGATGATTTTGTTAAAATTAGATGAGGCCTTCGCGTGAGAATCAAGGGCCATATACACCTTAAGAGTACGCTGATCCGCTGGCTTGGGCTCTGTGTTGGGGTTTACGTTACTCAAGCATTGGCTGCTGCGGATATTAACCTGCGCCCCGCCGTCGAGGCCAAACTCAAGGGGGACATCACCAGTGCCATGGTGCTCACCGATGCCAACCTGATCACCCTAGGCATAGTGGATTTCAATCCCAACACCATAGTGGATCTGAGCGAGATAGGCGATGTCGGTAGTGAGGAGTCGCTTGAGCGCCGCAGTCAGCTCACCTCCTATACCTTGCCCTGGGAGAGTGAGCCTGTGATCCTCTCCCCCCACACCACCGGCAGCATTCAGGTGCGCCTCTCCTACGTGCATGCCAGCGACAGCATTCAGGGGCTGGAGGATGAGACCATCAGCAGCCCGCTGGAGGATACCAGTTACCTGTTGGCGGGCGAGTATCGCTGGAAGTATCAGATAAACCAGCAGTGGCGGGCGATGTTTGGCCTCGGCGCCCAGCTGCTCTGGCTGGAGAACACCTTAACCTATAAGGATCCCTTCCTGAGCAGCATTAGAGGCCAGCTCGATGAGAAGCTGGTGAACACCCGCTATGGTGCCATCATGTTAGATCCCAATGTCGAGGTTAGCTATACCGGTGACCTGCTGGGCAACAAGTGGGAGTTTATCAGTACCTTAAGATACGGCATCGGCCGCAGTGTGTTGACCGACGATGGCATGCAGGCGGTCACCCCACAGGTCGGGCGCCTGAGCAATGCCCTGGTGTTTCACTATGGCCTGCCCGACTTCTTCGAGCGACAGAACGAGATGCGTCTGTTGGCCAAACGCATCGATCTCAGTGGCGACGTGATCGATTCCATGGGCACGCGTCACTACTACGAGTTTGGCGCCGGCTGGGTAGTGCAGACACCATCCTTGTCATCCTGGCTGCGCAACATAGGGATAGGCATAACCCTCAACATCAACAGCGGCCTCAGTGGTGGCGGCATAGTGTTGCTGTTTAACGAGGAGATGTGACTTAGGCGAGCCCGTTAGTCTGCGCAGTGTTGCTTAAGCACGGCCAGTAGCTCGGCGGGTAACTCGGCCTTGGCTTGCTTGTTGAAGTCGAACATGACGGCGACCGAGGAGCCCGTGGTGGTGATCGCCTGTTGCCGCTCGCTGAACACCTGGTAATGCATGGTGAAACGATCTTTATGGATATCGCTGATGCTGACGCCGACCAATAGGGTATCAGGGAAGGTGACCGGGCGCTTATAGCGGGCATTATTGTCGCTGATCACCGGCCCCATGCCGGACTTGTAGAGTTTATCCAGCGGAAACAGCTGATTAAAAAAGTCGATACGCGCCGTTTCGAAGTAACGGAAATAGACCACATTATTGACGTGCTGCAGGGCATCCATTTCACCCCAGGCAACCTGGATGCGGGTATGGAAGGGAAAGCGACTAACGAACTGCTCCATATCTTGACCTTTAATTTTCAAACAAGCGTTTAGTTTTAGGTTAAGATATCAGCATCTCGCGACAATACCAATCCCCGAATCATTAGTCGTTAGTCGTTAGGGTTCGCTGCGCGTCGAATTGACACCCTGTTTCAGCCCGGTTTTATTCGGGCAACAAAAAAGGCACCCCGAGGTGCCTTTGTACATAGTGAGCGACAGCCTTAGAGGCTCAACTCCTTGAAGTTGGTGATCTGTGGATAGTCACCGGTGCGCTGCGTGGTCTCGCGTACCATCTGCATGACGCGCATCCCCGCCTGCTCCGCCGCCTTGAGTTCTTCTAACACATCAGAGATAAACAGCACCTGCTTAGGCGCCAGGCTGATGGTGTTGATGATGTTGCAGTAGGCCTGCTTAAACAGCTTGTTGCCGGTGCGGGTGTCGAAGTGGCCATCGAAATACTCGGTCAGATCGCCGCCATCGCTGTGGCTGAACAGCAGTTTCTGCGCATCTACCGAGCCTGAAGAGAAGCTATAGAGACGCAGGTTTTGTGCCTTGATATCTTTCACGCTGTCGATGAAGTCAGGGTAGATGTGACCCTTAAATTCGCCCTTGGCATAGCCCTGTTTCCAGATCAGGCCTTGCAGTGTCTTTAGCGGGGTCGCCTTGCGATCTTCGGCAATCCACTGCTGTAAGATCTCGACCACGCGCGCCAGTGAGGCGTCTGGCTCCAGCGCGATATCTTTCACATCGCTAATGCAGTTGTCTACTAATACATTAGTTTGATTTTCTTCTAAAAAATCAGCGAGGGCCTTAGACGAATAGGGAAAAAGGGTGTCCTGAATAAAATTCAGATCGGTTGTTGTACCTGCTGTATCTACAACTATGGCTCGAATACCCATAACGTTGGCTTACTCCACTATGCATTAATCGTTAAATGACAGACCAGATCCTAAGCGGAAAACGCCCCTTTGGCTAGTGAATTATCGCCCAAAGGCGAGCGAAGGCGCAGCGGATCAAAAGGGGAAACAGGTCTGGCGTTTTCGGGTGGAGGTTTGACTTGCTTTTGCTTAAATATCATACTCATTCGCTTGGGGCGTAAAACATGGAAAGGGAAACAAGGAAGGGCGAATGACTGTTAAATACCTCAAATTTTTTAGCTGCTTAGTCTTGATTGCTGGTAGCTACTGCCTGCCTCTTGCGGCCAAGATCAGCGTAAAGTCGCTGCCGATTCAGCTGGAGAGCTGTGAGCGTGGCGAATGCGTCGATCATTTCAAGGAATATAAGACGCTGGCCCGTTATGGTCATTCCGATGCTATGTACACCCTGGCCGAGATGTACCGTCTGGGCTATGGCACAGAGAGCGATATGCGTCTATCCACTAAGTGGTATCGCCGCGCCGCCAAGTTAGGCAACCCTTTTGCTCAGTACAAAGCGGCCATCCTCTATCTACAGGAGGGTGAGAATCAGGATATCGACAAGGCGATGCGCTACCTGCGAGACGCCAACCGCGCCGATCTTAACGAGGCGGCTCATCTGTTGGGAATGCTCTACGTAGATGGCGAGTTGGTGGAGAAGGACAAGGTGAAAGCCAAGGACTACCTGACTAAGGCCTATGAGGCGGGTCATGAGCCGACACTTAACCTGCTGGCCGAAGTTAGTGAGGTGGCCCTCGAGGTCAAGCGCCAGTCCAAGGTGGCGCCGGTTACGGCCCTGAGTCAGGCCGCTCCGACAGATGAGATGGAGGTGATCGAGGTACGCGCCCCTAGTCTGGAAGAGGTCTTTTCCTACCACATCGCCACTTTACGTGCTCGTGTGCCCGATGGCATCAGCAGTACGGGCACCTCGCTGCGGGGGCGTACCTGTGGCGAGATGATCTCCTGTAATACTCAGGAAGACAGAGAGCGTATTCGCGATTTTCTCATGTCCACCTGGTAACGGCTCAGGTCGCTCTATCACTTAACAATAATAAGGAATACACGTGATAAATAAATGGATTGCTGGTGTTATCTTACTGCTCGGCAGCGGCCTGAATCTGGCTCAAGCCGCCCAAGTGGAGACCCTAATGGTCAAGGCGCCTGGCGTCGACAAGCCGATGGCCTTTCAGGTAACCCTTCCACCTAGCTATAGCAAAAATACCGACAAGCGCTATGTGCTGCTGTTCGACTTTCATCCCCGGAGTCGTGGTTATCTGGAGGGGATGCATGATTGGATGAGCCACAACGGCGACTGGCCCTGGCTGGAGACCATCATCGTCACCGCGCCCGATGGTGATCAGGCCTTAGGTAAGCTGAAAGAGCAGGCGATCGAGCAGGAGGGCAACACGGCGCTGCTGGATTTCATGGCGCAGTCGCTGCTGCCCGCCATCGATGCCAAGTATCGTACCAATGGCTTTCGCATCATGAACGGCTTTACCGGCAATGCGGGCCTGGTGCTCTACACCTTGCTCAACCGCCCCGAGCTGTTTAATGCCTACCTGGCTGCTAGCCCTGTGTTGAGTAACGACTTTGCCTATGTGATGAAGTCGGCCGCCCAGAAGCTTGAGCGTATCCAGGGTAAGCCGCGTTATCTGATGTTGACTACCAGCGACAGCGATTTCGAGCAGCGTCAGCTGGCGGACTTCGCGGCCCTGGAGGCGATCCTCAAGACGAGTAATCATCCGGCGTTGCACTACCAGGTGAAGCGCTTCGACGGCACCTATTACATGACGCAGCCGATTCTGGCGACCGCCTATGGCATAGAGTGGCTGTTCGACGACTACCATCGGGTATTGGCGCCAGATTCTAAGATAGCCCGCGGCGGCGTGGCTACGATACTCGAGCATTATCGCTATCTGTCCGAGCAGAAATATGGCTTTGCCGTGCCCTCCACAGACTCGCTGATCGCCCTGGCCGATGCTGAGTTTGCCAAGGATAAAGACAAGGGGTTAGCTGTTTATCAGGCGGCTGTGAAGGCCAATCCAGAGTCCCACAGCGCCCACGACGCCCTGGCCCGCGCCTATGGCGAGCTACAGCAGTTTGATTTAGCCGTGGCGCAGCAAAAGCTGGCGCTGGCCAAGACAGATCACCCCTTCTGGACGCGCAAGTACAGCGAGAGCCTGGCGGCGCTCGAGGCTAAGCAGGCGCACTAGTCAGCCTCAATATTCAATACTTTCCTCTAGCCAGCATCTGCCCTCTTTTGGTGCAGCTGCTGGTGCGTTTGGGCGCAGCCAAGATCGATCTCTTGCGTTCATCTGGTCGGTTTGAAGAGTTGTAAGCCCCTATCATGACAAGGTTTTCGCTCATGCCGCCATGCTTACCCCGTGTCTCGCCCTTGCCTTCACTCTAGCCAATGGGATTGGCGTCATAGTTGCAATGCTCTGAAGAGTTACCTTTGGAGACTAGTCTATGGCGGCAATGAGTTATCTAAGCGTTATTGAGCGTTACCATGAACATGAGCAGTTGGTCAAAGAGCTGCTGGAGTCGATTCTGGTGGGGATAAGTGACCCGCTGATGTTGTCCGACCCCGGCTTTCGGGTGCGCGCCATGGCGGAGATCGCCAACTGTTATCCCTTTGTCGAGCTGCTGTATGTGCTCGATGGCGATGGGATGCAGATCAGCGATAACGTGGCCATAGTTAATCGTGTGGTGCAGGCCATCCCGGTAGGGCGCAACCTGAGCCGCAGCCACAGACCCTATTTTTCTAAGGTCGAGGAGACCCAGCGCCTCAAGATCACCACGCCCTACCTTTCTAACGCCAGCGGTCAGCTCTGTCTGTCGGCCTCCTATCGAATCGAAGACGATAGCGGCCGCGGTTTCATCATAGTGGATATCAACCTCACCCGGCTGATCGAGTTTATGATGGGCGATAGGGCCAGACGCCGCGCGACCCCCCTGTTTAAGGGGGTCTATACCACCTTGGTCATGGGGCTGTTTATCATGGTGCTGGTGTTGATTGGCATGGCCGCCGCGGATATCGGTGGTCTGCTGTCTCAGGGGGCGGTGCCCAGTGGCTCCATCAAGCCCTTTAGCATCATCATCTTCATCACCCTGGCGCTGGCGGTGTTCGACCTGGGCAAGACCATACTCGAAGAGGAGGTGTTGATGCACAAGGATATCTTTCGGCACAGCTCGACCCGGCGCACCATTACCCGCTTCATCTCTACTATCTTGATCGCCATCTCCATCGAAGCCCTGCTGACCATGTTTAAGGCCTCGCTGGGGGAGGTGAAGTATGTGCAGCCGGCCATCGGCATGATGTTCGCCGTGGTCGGCCTGCTGGTGGGGCTGGGGATCTATGTGTTTCTCGGTGCCAAGGCCGAGTTGTTGCTCAAGCAGCGCAATGGCAAGCCTTAGGTCCTTAAACCTTAGTCCTTAAACCTTAAACCTTAGGCGACAGGTTGCAGAGCTGAGGCGTCTGCCTGGCGAGCACAGGGACGTCTGTTGGATAACCCAATACTGAGTCAAAAACTCCTTCACGGTGGAGCCCTGCACCTTAAGCTGTTGATCCTTTTCCTCAGTAGATCGATGTGAGTTAACTGCTGTTTATTTGCGAACAATAGGCGTAGTTTAGGGCTAAGGTCTATTGCCTGTGAGGTTTAGCGAGTCATGGTTAGTGATCTGGTGTTAACGTCTGAAATCACCTGTCCCCATTGTGGACATATTCGGCAGGAGACTATGCCCACCAATGCCTGCCAGTTCTTCTACGAGTGCCAAGGCTGCCATAAGCTGCTTAAGCCTTTACCCGGCGACTGCTGCGTATTCTGCTCCTACGGCACGGTGAAGTGCCCCCCAGTGCAACTTGGGCAGTGTTGTCAGGGGAAGTCTTCTTGAAGCTATTTCTAGTCGCATTTTTATCACTTAAAGCAATAGGCAATAGCTACCGATGAGCTGGAGTATTCCCATTTCCACCGCGTTTACTAATGAATTTGTTAGTCGAGTGGCTACTGTTACTAAGGAGTTTATATGGCTTGGACTTGCCAAAATTGTATGACAGAGATTGATGATGACGATTTCGAGGTTTGTTGGAATTGTAGTTGCGAGAGAGGAAAGACGATAACAAAGGTTAACACGTCATTGGATTGCTTACGCTGCAATACGTCATTGACCTTTATCAGTACCAAAGAGTTTCATGAAGGAGTACGCTGGGGCATATTGGGAAACCTAGCAGAGTTCTTTGTGAACAAAGAAAGCTTGGATATGTTTGCCAGTAAAAGTTGCGGTAAAGTCGAATTCTTCCTAGCTGGCTCTCAAGAAACCACTTAAATACTAGCGAGTCTACCCCAATTTTTCACCCATTAAGCCCAATCGAAGAGATGAAAGACTAGGTGTAGATACGGCAGAGACCCTCGAAAACAGGGATGTTTTCGTGGAGCGTATAGGGACATATCCACAGCGTGTCGATGCCGTGTCTGCACATGAGCCTGCGGCAGGCAATTGATCACCGAGACGTTATGGTGAACTTTAATCTAAGCAAATTTCATTGTCCTGCAGGCCAACCCAAACGATGAGTTCGCCTCATCGCTCAGGCGGCCTAACATCATTATTGATGAGCCAGGTTCCCGTTTTTCACCACTTCCTTACACACATCCACCCCATAGCTGTAGGCGAGGGCGGCGGGGGTGGTGATATCCCACAGGCAGAAGTCGGCTTGCATGCCGACCTTGAGTACGCCGACGGATGCCTCGACGCCCAGCGCCTTGGCGGCGTTGCGTGTCATACCTGCCAGGGCTTCCTCTGGAGTGAGGCGGAACAGGGTACAGCCCATGTTGAGCATCAGCAGGCTCGAGCAGAGCGGCGACGAGCCTGGGTTGTAGTCGCTGGCCAGCACCATGGGCACCTCGTATTGACGTAGCAGGTCGATAGGCGGCATCTGGGTTTCCCGCAGGAAGTAGAAGGCGCCGGGAAGCAGGGTGGCGCAGGTGCCGCTCTCGCTCAGTGCCTTAACGCCCGCCTCATCCAGATATTCGATATGATCCACCGACTTGGCGCCCAATTTGGCCGCCATGGCCGAACCGCCCAGGTTCGACAGCTGCTCGGCGTGCAGCTTGATATCCAGTTCGGCCTGCTTGGCCGCGCTAAGCACCCGCTCTGTCTGTGCCAGGCTGAAGGCGATGTTCTCGCAGAAGACATCGACGGCATCGGCCAGCCCCTCTTGGATCACCGCGGGTAGCATCTCATCGACCACCAGATCTACATAGGCGTCGCTGTTGTCCTTGTACTCGGGCGGGATGGCGTGGGCGCCGAGGAAGGTGGTCTTCACATCCACATGGTGATGCTTGCCCAGTTCGCGGGCGACCCTGAGCAGCTTGAGTTCGGTTTCGGTATCCAGGCCATAGCCGGATTTTATCTCGACCGTGGTCACCCCCTCCTTGGCGAGGGCGTTGAGGCGTTGGCGTCCCAGCTCGAACAGCTCGGCCTCGCTGGCCTCGCGGCAGGCCTTGACCGTGCTGATGATGCCGCCGCCGGCGCGGGCGATCTCTTCATAGCTGGCGCCTTGCAGGCGTAACTCGAACTCGTTGGCGCGGTTGCCGGCAAACACCAGGTGGGTATGTGCGTCGATAAGGCCGGGTGTGAGCCAGCCGCCCTTGCCCCTGTAAACCGGCGTTGACAACACATCGAACTCGGGCAGCTCGCTGCGGGGACCCATCCAGGCGATCTTCCCCGCCTTGACGGCGATGGCGGCATCGGTGATCGCACCATAAGGCGCTGAAATTTCAGGGTCCATAGTGGCGATGTTGACGTCAATCCAAACCTGATCCCAAGTCATTGTGTATCCCTCAAGTGGCGCGCCCCTCTGAGGGCGGCAATAAATTTGTGTGAGCTAGCTTGTATTTACTTGTATATACAAGCTAGGATTATAGCGGTAAATTTCAGCATTTGAAAAGTGTAATCGAGTTTGCGGCTATGTCCGGGGCGATAGCAACCCGGCAGCCCACAAGGAGCGGAGATGGCGACGCCTAAGTTTGCAGAGATCAAACAGTTCATTCTGACAAAGGTGGAATCTGGCCAGTGGCAGCAGCATAGCCGCGTGCCGTCGGAGAACCAGCTGGCCGAACTCTTTGGCTGCAGCCGCATGACGGCGCGGCGCGCCCTGACCGAGCTGACCGAATCTGGGGTGCTGGAGCGCTCTCAGGGCCTGGGTACCTTTGTGGCCGGGCTGAAGTCTCAGTCTTCCATGATGGCGATCCGCAACATTGCCGACGAGATCAAGGACAGGGGCCATGGCTATAGCGTCAAGCAGCTCGAGCTGACCCGTGTTCGCGCCACGGCGCCCATCGCCATCTCACTGGGGCTGGAGGAGGGCAGTGAGGTGTTCTACTCGGTGTTGGTGCACTGCGAGCAGGGGACACCGCTGCAGCTGGAGGAGCGTTTCGTTAATCCGCAGCTGGTGCGCGACTACCTAGATCAAGACTTTAGCCTGCAGACGCCCCACGAATACCTCTCCTTGGTGGCGCCACTTACCGAGGCCCGCCACACCATAGAGGCTGTGGTGGCCGACGAGACTCAGCGCGCGCGTCTGCAGATAGAATCTAGCGAACCTTGCCTGCAGATCCTGCGACGCACCTGGTCCCGTCAGGGGGTGGTGAGTTTCGCCCGCCTGCTTCATCCGGGCAGCCGTTTCCGCCTCGGTGGACACCTGACCTTTAATCGCTAGTCGGCGCAACAGATTTCGGGACCGCCTGTTCCCTCAGTAGCCAATAGGTTGCGACAGGTAGTAAGTCACAGATAAACATAAAAATAATGTCATCGAGACAAGCACAATTGAGGTAAGCAAGAATGGATAAGAGACACGACCCAAGCCGTCGCATTATCGCGCCACATGGCACCACGCTGAGCTGTAAGAGCTGGCTCACCGAGGCGCCGATGCGCATGCTGATGAACAACCTGCACCCTGATGTGGCCGAGCGCCCGGAAGACCTGGTGGTCTACGGTGGTATCGGTCGTGCGGCGCGCGACTGGCAGTGTTACGACAAGATAGTAGAGGTGCTACAGCGCCTCGAAGAAGATGAGACCCTGCTGGTTCAGTCGGGCAAGCCTGTGGGCGTGTTCAAGACCCACAGCAATGCGCCGCGCGTCATCATCGCCAACTCTAACCTGGTGCCACACTGGGCTAACTGGGAACACTTCAACGAGCTGGATAAGAAGGGCCTGGCCATGTATGGCCAGATGACCGCGGGTTCTTGGATCTACATCGGCTCACAGGGCATAGTTCAGGGCACCTACGAGACCTTCGTGGCCATGGCCAAGCAGCACTTTGGTGGCGATGCCAGCGGCAAGTGGATCCTCACCGGCGGCCTGGGTGGCATGGGTGGCGCGCAGCCACTAGCCGGTACCATGGCAGGCTACTCTGTACTGGCCTGTGAGGTGGATGAGACCCGCATCGATTTCCGTCTACGTACCCGTTATGTGGACAAGAAGGCCACTAGCCTGGATGAGGCGCTGGCGATGATCGACGAAGCCAATAAGAGCGGTAAGCCTGTGTCTGTCGGCCTGCTGGCTAACGCCGCCGACGTGTTTGCCGAGCTGGTGGAACGCGGCATCACCCCAGATGTGGTAACCGACCAGACCTCTGCCCACGACCCACTGAACGGCTACCTGCCACAGGGCTGGACATTAGAGTATGCCGCCGAGATGCGTAAGAAGGATGAGGCGGCCGTGGTCAAGGCAGCCAAGCAGTCGATGGCGGTGCAGGTGAGAGCCATGCTGGCCCTACAGGCGGCTGGCGCGGCAACCACTGACTATGGTAACAACATTCGCCAGATGGCGTTCGAAGAGGGGGTGGAAAATGCCTTCGACTTCCCCGGCTTCGTGCCAGCCTATGTGCGTCCACTCTTCTGCGAAGGCATAGGTCCCTTCCGCTGGGCGGCGCTCTCTGGCGATCCGCAAGATATCTACAAGACAGACGCTAAGGTTAAGGAGCTGATCCCAGACAACCCGCACCTGCACAACTGGCTGGACATGGCGCGCGAGCGCATCGCCTTCCAGGGGCTACCGGCGCGTATCTGCTGGGTCGGCCTGAAAGACAGGGCGCGTCTGGCCAAGGCCTTCAACGAGATGGTGAAAAACGGTGAGCTGTCGGCGCCTATCGTGATCGGTCGTGACCATCTGGATTCTGGCTCGGTTGCCAGCCCTAACCGTGAGACAGAGTCTATGCTGGACGGCAGCGATGCGGTATCGGATTGGCCGCTGATGAACGCCCTGCTGAACACGGCAAGCGGCGCTACTTGGGTTTCGCTTCACCATGGCGGCGGCGTCGGCATGGGCTTCAGCCAGCACTCGGGTGTGGTGATTGTTGCCGACGGTACCGACGAGGCCGAGGCGCGTCTGGGCCGTGTGCTGTGGAACGATCCGGCCACAGGCGTGATGCGTCATGCCGATGCGGGCTATGAGATTGCCAAGCAGTGCGCCAAGGAGCAGGGTTTGGACCTGCCGATGCTTGACCTTTAAACAAATAATAAAAACAAGAGGTTGAATAAATGAGTCATCTAGTATTAAAGCCGGGCACCCTGAGCCTGGCGCAGCTGAGAAGCATTAGCCGTGGCAAGGTGAGCCTGGAGCTGTGCGAGAGTGCGGTCGCCGATATTAACACCAGCGCGGGTCTGGTGCAGAAGGTGATTGACGAAGGCCGCACCGTCTACGGCATCAACACAGGTTTCGGTCTGCTGGCCAACACTAAGATTGGCGAGGAAGATCTGCAGCTGCTACAGCGCTCTATCGTGCTGTCTCACGCCGCCGGTACCGGCCAGTACATGCAAGATGCCACCGTGCGTCTGATGATGGTACTGAAGATCAATTCACTGAGCCGCGGCTTCTCAGGCATTCGTCTCGAGGTGATCAACTTCCTGATCGCCTTGGTGAACGCTGAAGTCTATCCATGTGTGCCCGAGAAGGGCTCCGTGGGCGCCTCGGGCGACCTAGCTCCACTGTCGCACATGTGTCTGCCGCTGCTGGGCGAGGGTGAGATGAGCCACAAGGGGCAGATCATCTCTGCCGCCGAAGGCCTGGAGATCGCCGATCTCAAGCCGATCGAACTGGCCGCCAAGGAAGGTCTGGCGCTGCTTAACGGCACCCAGGCGTCTACCGCACTGGCGCTGGAAGGCCTGTTTAACGCCGAAGACCTATTTGCCGCCAGCTCTGTTATTGGCGCCATGAGCGTCGAGGCCGCCATGGGTAGTCGTAGTCCGTTCGACCCACGCATCCATGCGGCGCGTGGTCAGAAAGGACAGATCGACTCGGCCGCCGTGTTCCGTCACTTACTGGGTGAAGAGTCTGAGATCAGCCTGGATCATGTGAACTGTGAGAAGGTGCAAGATCCATACTCGCTGCGCTGTCAGCCACAGGTGCTGGGCGCCTGTCTGACCCAGATCCGTCACGCCGCCGAGGTGCTGGCCACAGAGGCCAACGGCGTAACCGATAACCCATTGGTATTCCAGGACACAGGTGACATCATCTCAGGCGGTAACTTCCACGCCGAGCCTGTCGCCATGGCATCGGATAACCTGGCGATTGCCATCGCCGAGCTGGGTTCTATCGCCGAGCGTCGTATCGCCCTGCTGATCGACTCTAACCTCTCTAAGCTGCCACCATTTTTGGTGGAGAACGGCGGGGTGAACTCTGGCTTCATGATCGCTCAGGTGACGGCGGCGGCTCTGGCCTCTGAAAACAAGACCTACGCCCATCCTGCCTCGGTAGACAGCCTACCGACCTCGGCTAACCAGGAAGATCACGTCTCTATGGCGACCTTCGCGGCGCGCCGTCTGCGTGATATGTCGGAAAACACCCGTGGCGTGCTGGCGGTCGAACTGCTGGCGGCGGCCCAGGGGCTGGATTTCCGCGCTCCGCTGCAGCCCGCGACTGCCGTGGCCAAGGCCAAGGCCGAGCTGCGTGAGGTGGTGGCCTACTATGACAAGGACAGATTCTTCGGTCCGGATATCGAGGCGGCTACGGATCTCTTGCTGAGCGCTAGCTACAACGCATATCTGCCAGCGGGCGTGTTACCTAGCCTGTAGTGTTTATGCCGTGGAAAAAAGGGCCTTAGGCCCTTTTTTATTGCGCCTAGACTCGCTAGCTTAAGTGCTAATACATATAGACCTAGTACATAAGTCTGTGTTGCCATCTATCCATCGGGCCGTTAGCGTAGAAGGCCGCTAACGCATAAGATCGCTAACGCATAAGATCGCTAATGCATAAGACAGCTAATGAATAAGACAGTTTGATGAGGAGAATGCCATGCAGGGAATCGCTTTTCAGGATGCCTACCCAGATGACTTGAGCCACTGCTATGGCTGTGGTCGCAACAATGAGCTGGGTCATCGACTCAAGAGTTACTGGCGCGGCGAGCAGACCATAGCCCGCTTTACCCCCGAGCCCTTTCATACGGCGATCCCCGGCTTCGTCTATGGTGGCCTGATCGCATCCTTGATCGACTGTCACGGCACGGGCAGTGCCAGCGCCGCGGCGCAGCGAGCATTAGAGCAGGCGGGCGAGCAGTTAGATGAAGCGCCGCGCTTCGTCACCGCCGCCCTCAACATAGATTATTTGGCACCGACCCCCATGGGAGTCGAACTCGAGCTAATTGGCGAGATCAAAGAGGTGAAGCCACGCAAGGTCGTAGTGGAGATAAGCCTGTCGGCCGCCGGTAAGGTGTGCGCCCGAGGTCATATGGTGGCGGTTAAGATGCCAGAGACCATGGCCGCCGTGCCCGCATAACAAAACAGGCCACTAGGGCCTGTTTCTACTTTCTACTCGATACTCACGCCGTCGTTAGCGCGAGCTCATGTCGATAATCTTCAGCGTCATTAGCTCCTTGCTCCACTGGGCCTTGTCGACGCCTTCGATCCAGAAGGTCTCGCTGTTGCGTGTCTGCCCCTTACGCAGATAGGTCTCGGGTACGCGGAAGATCGCCTGCCAGACGTTGACCGTCTCCGTCTTGATCAGCTCACCGGAGTCGGCGAACAGGCCTATCTCCATCTCGATGATTACATAATTTTCTTCGCTGTTGCTGCTGAGCTCGAAGTTGAGTCCCAGACGTCCCTTGTTGTCCCACTGACTCTTGAGGTAGCTCACCTTGGCGCCGCCCTTGGCTGTGGCTCTGAGCAGGTTGGCGTGATCCATGGCCGATGCCGTCATGGCACCGCCCACTACCGGGCCGCTAGCAATTACTACGGGTTGTAACTTGGCAGCCTGAGCGACGGCCTGGCTGGCTTGTTCTGCCTCTGTACTCGTTTGAGTCTGGACTGTCTCTGTCGTCGTCTGGCTTTCTGTTGTCGCCTTGCTAGCCTGCGGCGTCAGGAACACATATTCCCAGGTAAAGTCGGCGTTGAGTCTGACGGTGGCGCCATTCTCCAGGGTGATCAGGGCGACGGCATCATCAGCCTTATCGGCTGCAAAGGCGGGAGCCACCAGGAGGAAGAGTGCCATGATGGCGCAGCTTTGTAGTGCTTTATACATTGAATTTAACCAGTTTTAGCGGTTTGTCTGTGGTCACTAGCATAGTCAAACTCGGTGGAAATTCCTATATGCCGAGATCGCGAATAGGGGATTTTAGTTGCTATAGCCCAGGCTGAAGAGCGCCGACTCGCTGGCGGAATCATAGCCTAGGCCCAATACCAGATGACGACCCACCCGGTAGCGTACACCGAGCTCGCCGCCCCAGCGGGTGTCTCGCTCCGTCTCCCAGGTGGGCTTGCCGCCGACGATACGCGGCGAGATATTATTGGTGTAGGAGTATTCATGGGTGTAGGCGCTGGCGCCGCCATAGAGACTGAGATGGTCTGTGAGTCCATAGCTAAGGCCGAATCGCCACAGCTTGTCCTGGGAATAGGCCTCGCTGGGTGCCTCGACGGCGATGTCGCGCTTCTCACTCTGGGCATAACCCAGATAGTAGCCCCAGTTGGCGTAGTTCCTGTCATAATGGCTCGGCGCCAGGGTGATGCCATAGAGGGAGGAGTAGGCCGCAAGATAGTCCAGTGTGATGGCCGTCCTGGGGCTGGGACCTTGCTGTTGTTGGTCTGCGGCCATCAGGGGGCTGGCAGCGATGAGCAGCACCGCGCCGAGCAGAGGCTTTAACATAACTTTCTCCTTTCTAGGGGCTGTGATTTTTTCGGTTTCATTTTTGTTCAATCTCAACGGGTTTTGCTCAAGGCGTGAGCCGTGAATGACGAACAAGGATGAGATAGACGCGTTGAGATGAACCCCTTGGGCTGCGCCTTGTATCCATCAGCTGCAAACTGCCGCAAAAACAGATAGGAAAGGTCAACAGGCCCTAGGTACAATGGATTGTTGAGAATCTCTGTATTACAGTCAATTGGATAGGCTAAAATAGCTTTTAAAATAGGTAGTTGTATCGCTTTTGTTGGTGTGCTGAAATGGCCTTGTTGCATGGTCTTTAGCGGTTTTATCACCTAAGGTGAAATAGCAAGGAGAGAGAATTTTGGATCAAGACTTACGCTCGCAGGTGTCGCTCTGGTTGACCCACTTTGGCATAGATAGTCCAGCGGATGGAGTATCGACCGGCATCATGGTGTTTGCCTGTCTGCTGATCGCCTTCATAGGTTATGTGGTGGTAAAACGCGGTGTGGTGAGCACCATGAACATAGTGATCCAGCGGTCTAAGGTGCGTTGGGACGATATCTTCATGCAGCATAGAGTGCTGGAGAAGCTGGCTAAGCTGGTGCCCGCGCTGATCCTCAACATCCTGCTGCCGCTGGCGTTGGTGGAGCATCCGCTGCTCAGCAGCCTGGCGGACAGACTGCTGGATGTGGCGATCGTTATCCTCTTCGTGCGCGCCGTCTTCAGCGTGCTGGACGCAGGCAACGAGATCGCCGACGTCAACTTGATCAGCCGCCGATTGCCGATCAAGAGTTTCGTGCAGCTGCTCAAGCTGTTCATGTTCTTCGTCGCCATCATCATATCCATCTCGGTACTGGCCGAGCAGTCGCCGGTCTACTTCCTCAGCGGCCTGGGTGTCGCCACGGGTCTGGTGATGTTGGTGTTTAAGGACACCATATTGGGCTTCGTGGCCGGCATTCAGCTGGCGGCCAACCGCATGGTCAGCCCGGGCGACTGGATCCAGATGGATAAGTATGGCGCCGACGGCGCGGTGGAAGAGGTCTCTCTGACCACGGTCAAGGTGCAGAACTGGGACAAGACCATCACAATGATCCCCGCCTACGCCCTGGTGTCCGACGCCTTCAAGAACTGGCGCGGCATGTCTGAGTCGGGCGGCAGGCGTATCAAGCGGGCGGTGAATATCGATATCGACTCCATCGCCTTCCTCAATGCCGAACAGCTCAAACGCCTAGGTAAGATAAACCTGTTGAAGGACTACCTGGCGCGTAAGCAGGCGGAGATCACCGAATTCAACGCCAATATTCAGGATGGTGACATGCCGGTGAACAGCCGCAACCTCACCAATGTCGGTACCTTCAGGGCCTATCTGCTGGAATATATGCGTAAACATCCTAAGGTGCATCAGGAGATGACCCTGCTGGTGCGTCAGCTGGCGCCGACCACCGAGGGACTGCCGATCGAGATCTATATCTTCACCAACGACACTCGCTGGGCGGCCTATGAGGATATCCAGGCGGATATCTTCGATCATATCTACGCGATTCTACCCCAGTTTAACCTGCGCGCCTTCCAGGCACCGACCGGCGCCGATGTTCGCAGTCTTAAGGGTTAGTCTCGGGTAACCAGTATGGCGGCCAGGGAAAGAAACACGCCGCCGCTGGTGCGGTCGAACCAATGCAGGCGGTTGCTGGCCCTGAGTTTGGGCGCCAGCACATTGGCCATGCTGGCGTAGATCATCACAAAGCTGAAGTCCACCAGGGCCCAGGTGAGCGCCAGTATCGCCAGCTGAGGCCCCTGGGGCGCCGTGATATCGATAAATTGCGGAAACAGGGCGCCGAAGAAGAGCAGATCCTTAGGATTGCTGATCCCCACCAGGAAGGCCTCTTTAAACATCTGTTTCGGCGACCCCTTGCCCTTGATATGTTGCAGGTCCAGCCCCTGTGCGCTGGCCTTGGTCAATATCAACTTGATCCCCAGGTAGATGAGGTAGGCCGCTCCGCAATATTTGAGCAGGGTAAAGCCATACTCTGTGGCGCTCAGCAGGGCACCCAATCCGGCGGCGGAGGCAAACATCAGCAAGAGGGCCGAGCTGACACTCCCCAGGGCGGTCGCCAGGCTACGTACCTTGCCGAAATGGATCCCATGGCTCATGGACAATACCGCCATGGTGCCGGGTGAGATGGCGATCAGCAGGATAGCCGCCAGGTAGAGTAGCCAGGTATCTAAGTTCATCTAAAGATTGTATACAAAATGGTGTGTGGTCGCACTATAACCAGTGCGACCGGATTTGGCAATGTGCGGCGACCGATTGACGCCGCACATTGCTAGGCCCTAGGCGTGGTAGTCGGGGATGGCTTTGGCGTGGCGGCCTTTGATGCTGCGGTAGAAGTCGAGGATCTGCGGCATCTCCTTGTCGATATCGCCGGTGACGCTTATTGCCTCGGGGATCACCACTCGCTTACCGGCGAAATCCAGCGCTACCGTGACTATGGGCACCTGTGCCTTGCTGGCGATATGGTAGAAGCCCGTCTTCCAGCGTGTGACCGGGCTGCGGGTACCTTCAGGTGCCAGGGCCAGCTTAAACTGGGGGTCTTGTTGAAACAGCTGCGCCACTGCATCGACCAGGTTGTTGCTCTTGCGGCGATCGACAGGGGTGCCGCCGATGGCACGGAACAACCAGCCCCAGGGGGGAATAAACAGCTGATGCTTGCCGAGGAAGTGGATCTTCTGTCCCAGGGCGCCCCGGGCCAATACGCCTATGATGAAGTCCCAGTTGCTGGTATGGGGGCCGACGATGGCGATATATTGAGGCGCCTCGGGGAGGCGACCGTCTATGGTCCAGCCGCTGAGTTTGAGAATTGCTTTACACAAAGATTGAAACATAAATTAGGCTCTACTGAATCGGTCTAACGAGGCATTTTTATAGGGAAGATAATGCCTTACCATTATTATATACTATACCCTAATGCCTCCCATCTGGAGATGATGATGCTTAAAAATGGATTGATTTTACTGATCTTGCTGCTGGGACTCCCGGTGCAGGCGGTGCCGACGGACGATATTGCCAATATTCTGCGCCAGCAGGAAGCCGCCTGGAATCGCGGCGATCTGGATGCCTACATGCAAGGCTACTGGCAGAGCGACAAGATGCGCTTCGTCTCAGGTAATAAATTCCGCTATGGCTGGGCCGAGACACTCGCGGCCTACAAGAAGAACTATCCCGATAAGGCTACCCTTGGCCAGCTCAAGTTCACCATAGAAGAGACCAAGATGCTCAGCAACTATGCCGCCATCGTCGTTGGTCGCTGGCAGCTGACCCGGGTAAAAGACAAGCCGAACGGCGTATTTACCCTCTTGGTGGAGAAGATAGATGATAAGTGGGTGATCACTCACGATCACTCGTCGGATTAGGCAAATTCCGGCGATTCACTATCCGTGGCGGCCTCATTCTCGGGGCCGGCTGCAAACTTAAATACCTGTTTGCCCAGGTTTCTTCCCTTACCGTCATACCTGACCTCGATAAACTCGCATCTGCCCTGCTTGTCACGCAGGAAGATAGAGGTCGAGCGGGTGCCATATTCCGGATGCTTGATGTAGATAGAGGAGAGCAGACGCTCCCACTCCAGGGCGACACCGGTTTGTGGCAGATCTTCATCGGGCGCCTGTCGCTCGTCGGTCATTATGGTCAGCAGGGCCTGAATGTCTATCTCGCCGCTTCGGCCGATCTCCTGCTCTAATGCCTGTGTCCCCTTGGCCATCTTGGGCCAGATATCGTCCAGGGCGCCGTTGCTGATGGCATGAAAGCCTGGTGACAGCGGCTTCACCGTCTTGCTGATGCTGTGATAGCAGTAGAGATCCAGGTCTTTGCCGAACAGCAGATTGAAGGGGTTATAGTGCTGGCTGTGCTCCATGAGCCAGGGTGTGGTCAAGCTCTGGGATTGTGTCAGCGCCCTGATCACCAGATCGCCCCGACTATGGCGGTTGGCCTCGTGCAGCTCGGGGGCACGAATATTGGTGAGCGCGGCGATCTCGCCTTGTCGATTCACCCCGAGCCAGCTGCCACCGGCCTCGAGATCTTTACCCGCCAGCAGTTGCTTGTCCGGCGGCCAGAAGTGCGCCGGCTCCGTGGGCCTGTGGTGAAACTCGTCCCGGTTAGCACAGAGGATCAGGGGATACTGGGGATGTACGTCCAGGGCGACGAAGAGAATACACATGGATGGCTCCAGAGGGGGCGTTTGTCTTAACTTAGCCCCCCGCGGCGAGAAAAGCTATCCCTTACTTAATGCTGACCGTGCTCGTGTTCGTGGTGATGTGTGTGCTTGTGCGTATGCCCGTGTTGATGCTCATGGCTGTGATTATGCTCATGGCTGTGAGCATGGGCCTTAGGTTTCCAAAGCATGATGCGAGCCATAAACTTACGCGGACCCAGCCGTAGCAGGCTGGCGGCAAACAGTATGGCGACCAGGGCCAGACTCAGCTGGTTGATCGTCTCAGGCAGGCTGAGCAATAGGCTCCACTCAGGGATTAACCAGTGAGTGCCCAGCAGGCAGAGGCCGATCACGCCGGTGAGTGCCAGGCGTTGTGTCCAGTCCATCAGCTTGAGCTGCGACAGGTTAAACACGGGGGCCGCCAGCAGCACCAACATCACCGCCTCCATGGTCCAGCCACTGTAGGCCAGCGCCAGGGCCAGCACCGCGCCGCCTAGGTTACAGAAACGCATCGGCAGAAGCAGCAGGAGCAATACACCCACCTGCACCAGGGGTGAGGTGAGGGGCACAGACGGATGGCCGATCAGATTCGCAAGTATCAGGCTGAGGATAATCCAGGGGGCGCTGCGATCCACTAGGTGGGCGAAGCCGAAGCGCCAGGCCGAACCCGGTAGCCCCTGATGGGGATCTGTCGGTTCGACTCGGGTCATGGTGAGTAAGATCCCCACGAGTGTCAGGCCGATCAGCTGGATCAGTGCCAGGCTAGGCCCCAGCAGCAAGAGGGTGATCACCAGGGCTTCAGGTCCCGCCAGGCGTTGCAGCCAGCGCTGGCTCAGGCGCTCATGGTGAGGCGACAGGCCAAACAGATAGCGCGTCGCCGCCAGGCTATAGCTCAGCAGCAACACGGGAGCCAGGGTCAGCATCCAGTCGAGCAATTGTTCGCTGCTGTGGCTATGTTCGTGATGGTCATGGCCGCCGGAGTCGAACGCCAGCAGCACAAACAGCAGGGCGATACCCAGCAGGCTACCGATGCCGGCCTGATACTCATACTTGCCCTGTTTGTCATCAACGATGTGGCCATGGGGCTGATGCAGCACCACGTGTAGAATCGAGCCGGTGACGAAGGCCTGTAGATAGACTGTGTTGTCCAGACTCAGCTGCGCCAGTAGCTGTTCGCCGGCAAAATAGCCCACGCCGGTCAGCAACATCATGCCGCCCAGTACGATGGAGGCCCAGCGACTGCCAACCTGAGGCTTAAGCAGCCACCATATCGCCAGCCCTACGGGCAGACGATGCAAGATAACCCCCAGGGCCAGCAGGCTGGAGTTGCCGTCCTGTTGGGCCAGCACCATGGCGCCGCCATCCGTAAGGGTATGCAGCAGCAGGCCGCCAATGCCCAGGGTGAGGGTCAGGTTGTGGGTGACCTCAGAGTAGCGGTGAAACAGGCGCTCGCTCAGGGTGGGTCCCCAGAGGCCGACGACCACAAATAGCAGGGAGAGAAAGCCGCCGTGTTCCAATAACTCGGGCAGAATATGGATCAGTACCAGGCCGCCCAGGGAGACGAAGATGAAGCCATCCAAGCCTTTATGCAGACCTGTCCCCGTCGTAAAGAAACGATAGAAGAGTGGGCCTAGCAGGAGTGCAATACAACTGGCGACAAGATAGTACATATACGTGTTAACAAGGGAGCCTAGAAAGCCAGCTAGTATATCAGTCTTATGTCTGCCAATCGAACAAATAACCTGAGCGGCAAAAGAATTTACATGGCGTGTTTTGGACGGTGTGCCCGGTGATGGTTGAAAATCCTTGGCCTAGTGTCGATTTTGTTATCTTAGCTACTGATTAATATTGTCATTAAGTTATACAATATAGATTCAACTTTTGACGAATATTGAGTTATGGATATCTTTTCTGCTGCGGTAATGTTGTTTTTGATCATGGATCCCCTGGGGAACTTACCCATTTTCGCCTCGATTCTTCGTCATATCGAACCTAAGAAGCGGCGCAAGGTGTTGGTACGCGAACTGCTTTTCGCGCTGATCATCATGATGCTCTTCCTGTTCGCCGGTGAGGCGATTCTCAGCTTCCTGAACCTGAGATCTGAGTCGGTTAGCATAGCCGGCGGCATCATACTCTTCCTGATCGCCATTAGGATGATCTTTCCACAGCCCGGCGGCGTGGTGGGGCTGGCGGCGGGTGAAGAACCCTTCATAGTGCCCATGGCGATCCCCCTGATGGCGGGTCCGTCCGTGTTGGCGGCGCTGATCCTGCTGGCACATACCGACAGTTCTCGCATGCTGGACTGGACCCTGGCACTGTTTGCCGCCTGGGCGGCCAGCGCCGTGATTCTGCTCTTCTATAAGCTGTTTACCAAACTCCTGGGCGAGAAGGGGCTGACCGCGGTGGAACGTCTGATGGGCATGGTGCTGGTGATGATCTCAGTGCAGATGTTCCTCGACGGCGTGGCCAAATATATCGCCCACGCGGCATAAATCGACCCGAGGATTAGGCGGCGCCGAAATCGTCGCCGCTCACCTTAGCCCTGTGCTCCTCTCAGCCCTGTGCTTAGTCGTGGCCCTAGGGTCTGAGGCGCGACGGTTCTGCTTGCATCTGTGAGTCGACTCTGGGAATATTTGAATATTGTATTCAATTCACCCTTAAGTGATCTCATGACGCGTCTGCTTGCACTATTTTTTCGCCGCTCCCTTCTGTTTTCCCTGTCACTGCTTGCCACCGTATCTTTTGTCTCTATGGTGCAGGCCAGCGAAGCTAGCGAAGCATTTAATTATCGCGATCTGCTCAATTATCGGGGAACGCCCAGCACCATGGAGCAGCGTGACCAGCAGGGTAACCTAACGATTCCCGCCGTCTACATGGATCAGGGGGCCTGGCATGGCTTTCATCTGCCCGATACGCCGACTCACTATGGCAGTTTCACCGGCCCGCTGTTTATCGCCCAGGAGTACAGCCTGCACCTGAGCGATAGCCTGCAGCGGCTGCAGCTGATCTCGGGGGAGACGGGTCAGGGGGTGGATCTGGCCAAGGCTGAAAGAGTGGAGATCTATAGCGAGCCCTGGGGATTGGTGCAGCGCTTTGGTTTCGCCGAGTTTGCACTCGAAACCTCCTTGGCCTATAGCGATAAGCGCACCGCCATCATCTCCACCAAGCTGACTAACCTGAGCGATACGCCGCGAGCTTGGCGACTGAGCTGGTCGGGCAGCCCCTTCACCAGCCATCCTAAGCTGGCCCAGTATCGCCTGATCGACAAGCGACTGTTGTCCGAGCGCGCCGTCACCTGGCAGTTTACTCCTATCGACCAGACCTGGCAGATACAGCTCGATGATGCCAGCTATCGGCTGCAGTTTGAGCAGGCGGTAACCATATCGACCCAGGGTTCTCAAGGCTATCGCGCCGACAGCCAGGTGTTGACCCTGGCGCCGGGAGAGACTGTGACCCTGCGCGCGGCCCAGCGTTATTTTCATACCCAGGCCGAGGCCAAACGTGCCGGCGAGCTGGACTGGGCTCGGGTCTCCGAGCAGCTAGCGGTCAATCAGGCTCGTTGGCACAATCGCCTCGATAATTTGATTCGCGGCGGCGACCCTAAATCTAGACGCCTGGCGGCTAAGAGCATGATGACCCTGCTGCACAACTGGCGCAGCCCGGCGGGCGCTTTGTTGCATGACGCCGTCACCCCGTCAGTGACCTACAAGTGGTTTAACGGTGTCTGGGCCTGGGACAGCTGGAAGCAGGCGGTGGCGCTGGCGCATTTCGACGTGGCGCTGGCCGAGTCGAATGTGCTGGCGATGTTTGACTATCAGTTTGATGTTGAGGACCCGCTACGTCCCGAGGACGCGGGCAACCTGCCCGATGCCATCTTCTATAACGCCGATGCTAGTCGCGGTGGTAAGGGGGGTAACTGGAACGAACGTAACGGTAAGCCACCACTGGCGGCCTGGGCCGTGTGGCAGATCTACCAGCAGAGTCATGACAAGGCCTTGATTGCCAAGCTCTATCCCAAGCTGGTCGCCTACCATGAATGGTGGTATCGCAACCGGGACCATAACCGAAATGGGCTGGCGGAATATGGCGCCAATCGTCATCCTCGCCATGGCGAGCCGGGTAAGCCAGACAGCGAGGCGGTGATCGAGGCGGCGGCCTGGGAGTCGGGCATGGATAATGCGCCGCGTTTCGACATGAATGACCAGCTCAGGGTGCTGGAAAACTATGACGATGAGGGGCGCCTGTTGGGCTACTCCATCTCTCAGGAGTCTGTGGATCTCAACAGCTATCTGTATGCGGAGAAGGGCTATCTGGCGCAGATGGCCGAGGTGCTGGGGCTGGAGAGCGAGGCGGCCGCCTGGCGGGAACAGGTCGGGTGGCTGGGGGAGCTGATCCGCAGCGAGTTCTTCGATCTGCAGAGTGGCTTCTTCTACGACAGGCGCCTCGATGGCGAGGATTCGCGTCTGATGATTGCCGAGGGCAAGGGCGTCGAGGGTTGGTTGCCGCTGTGGGCAGGCGCTGCTAACAAGGCTCAGGCGGAGCGGATGATCGCCAGACAGCTTGGTCCAGAGAGCTTTGGAACTCTGATCCCTTTTCCTACCGTGAGCGCCGATAATCCTGCCTTTGCCCCGAGACGCTACTGGCGCGGCCCTGTCTGGCTTGATCAGGCGCTGTTTGGCCTGCAGGGAATCTCCCGTTATGGCCATGATGGGCTGGCGCGGCGCCTGGCGACTCGGCTGGTGAATGAGGCGCAAGGGGTCATGAGCGATGCGCCCATACGGGAAAACTATGATCCGCTGACGGGAGAGGGTCTGCACTGCAGCAACTTTAGCTGGTCTGCCTCGATGCTACTGCTCATCTATCGCGGCTGGCTCGGCGGCGATTAGACGCTAATACCTCTTTAGTGAAAAATAGCATGTTTGCTCTACTCTACAGGGGAAAATACTGTTAATGTCTTGTAGTGGACCTTGGGTGTTGTTGTTACGCTTGCCGCTAAGTGAGCGTTAACACCCGCCTGGCCGAGTCACCGGCTGCTAATTTCACTTCGTCTTACAGTGTCTGAGACGATGAGTTAGCCCCCTCCCCAAGTCCCCACTAGAATTATCTAAGTTAGGCAGTCTGCCTTAGGGTCACCCAGTCGGAAAGGCGTTCCGTTTGGGGATAAATGAAGGCACAAGGAATATTTAGCATGAAGAGACAGTATTATGCCGGGGCGTTGTCTGCATTGAGCCTCTCCCTCCTGCTGGTTGGCGCGTCGGCGAATGCCGCCCCTATCACCACGAAGGAAGTGACAGGCGTAGCCGACGCCGGGGTGATTAACGAGCAACAGATCCTTTATTGGCTGGTGAAGCGCGGTGAGTTGGCAGCCAATGCCAGCGAGGAGGAGAAGCGCGCCGCAGTTAAGGCTTACACCCTGAGAGCCAAGGGTTATCAGGAGAAAGGCGGTCTGGTACAGGCCAAGCTAGAGTCGCAGCAGAGCCTGCGTCAGAAGGCCCAGCAGAAGGCGCGGGTGATGTCCTTCGTGACGCCACAGGCGGACGCCGATGTGACCAAGACGGTTAAGGTGCTGGGGGTGTTGATCGACTTTCCCGATCTGCCTCACGACAACAACCGTCTGACGGCTTCCGATACGCCTATGTATTATGCCAGCTATCCGGTATCCCATTATCAGGATCTCATGTTCTCCACCACGGGCTTTACCGGCCCACAGGGGCAAAACCTGCTGACTGGGTATCAATATTATCAGGCGGAATCTGGCGGTAGCTTCTATTTCACCGGTAAGGTCTATGGTTGGTATACCGCCAACCAGAATGCGGCCTATTACGGGCAGAACGATCCTAACAGCGATAATGACGACAAGGCGGTGCCCGAGCTGGTGAAAGAGGCCGTGACCCAGGCATTGGCAGATATGACGCCCGCGGAGATCGCCTCCTTCGACGTGGAAGACCCCTATGATCTCGACGGCGACGGTAACCTGAATGAGGCCGATGGCGATATCGACCATGTGATGCTGTTTCATTCCAGCATAGGCGAAGAGGCCGGTGGTGGTGTGTTGGGCGATAATGCCATCTGGTCGCACAGATACTTTGTCTATGAAGGTAATTCGCCTGGCTATGAGATCCCAGGTACGGGCAAGAAGGTGTTTGGCTACACGGTTCAGCCCATAGATGCGGCCGCCGGTGTGGTTGTTCATGAGTTTGGCCACGATCTCGGCCTGCCCGATGAGTATGACACCAGCAATAGCGGCGACGGCTCGCCCGTGGGCTCCTGGTCTATCATGTCTGGCGGCAGCTGGACCGGCATGATTCCTGGCAGCGAGCCAACCGGCTTTAGCCCCTATGCCCGCTCTTATCTGCAAAACAAGTTTAAGGGTAAGTGGATCAACGAGACCCAGGTGGATCTGGCCGCTATTCCAAGCGGTGGCCAAGAAGTACAGCTGACCGAGGCGGTCAATGCTAATCAGGTCAACCAGATTTCTATTCCGCTACCTGCGAGTAATATTCCCTTCAAGCAGCCCTATGCCGGTAACTATCAGTATTATTCTGGTCAGGGGAACCTGCTGAGTACAGCTGCCTCCTTTAGTCTGGATTTCCCCGCGAGCAGCAGCCTGACCCTGAAGATGAAGGCGCACTGGAGCATAGAAACCGACTATGACTATGTGCAGGTCAAGGTGGGTGATGTGGCCCTAGTGGGCAACAAAACCAAGGCCAGCAATACCATCAATAATGCCAAGAATATCATCACGGGCAAATCCGCCGATGTGGCGGGCGCCGAAGGCAGCGATGCCTGGGTGGAGCTGAGTTTTGATTTAAGTGCCTATGCGGGCAGCAATGATCGCCAGATCAGTATCGTCTACTTTACCGATGAGGCCGTGGGCGACTATGGTTTCGTGTTCGATGAGCTCAAGGTGCTCGATGGCACGACCGTGATATACAGCGATGGTGCCGAGGAGCCAGACACCATGACGCTGAACGGCGGCTTTGCGCGCATCGAGAATACGCGTCCGGGTAAACCGCGTCGCTACCTGGTGCAGCTACGCAGTTACAATGGCGTCGATGTCGGTTTGAAGAGTCATGCCTATGAACCAGGGGTTCTGCTCTGGTTGGAAAACTTCAACGAGTCTGACAACAACTCCAGCACCCATCCAGGCAGTGGCCTGATCGGCGTGGTCGATGCCGACCAGATGCTTATCGGTACTAATGGCACGGCGACTCAGATCCGTGACGCCACCTTTAGCCTGTATGATCAAGGCAGCTATTTTGGTGACGATCATCTGGCAGCCAACAGCCTGTTCGATGACAGTCAGGACTATAGTGCCCCCCTCAAGCCGCAGTCGGGCATCATATTGCCACAACTGGGATTGACCATGGAGGTCGTGACTCAGAGCCAGAATTCGAGCAGTGCCAAGGTACGTTTCGAGTATTCGGGCACTGTGACGCCTCCGCCAGCGCCAGAGGCATTGAGTGCTTCGATAGCTAAGACACAAGAGGGTGAGAGCGTCAGCTTCAGTGCTAACGTGACCGGTGGTGATGGTAACTATCAGTATGCCTGGGCCTTTGGTGTCAGCGGCGCAGGGAGTACCTTAGCGGCGCCTACCTATGTGTATCAGGCATCGGGCACCTATCAGGTAACCCTGACGGTGACAGATGGCGCGGGTGAGTCGGTGACGGCCAACACTCAGGTGACTGTGGTGATCAAGCCTGTGGCCGACTTTAGCTATAAGGCCAGCGACTTGACCGTGACCTTCAGTAACCTGTCTAATCAGGGGGTAGGTACCCTGAGTTATCTGTGGAGTTTCGGTGATGGACAAACGAGCACGGCTGCCTCGCCGACACATACCTATGGGACGGCGGGTAGCTATGATGTGACCCTGACGGTCACTGATGAGGCCAATAATCAGGTGAGCAAGAGCGTGACGCTGAGCGTGACCGCCCCTGTGGTGCAGCCACCCGTTGTTCAGCCGGAGACCAAGCAGGACTCTGGCGGTGGTAGCCTAGGTTGGTTAAGCCTGTCGCTGCTGATGCTGTTGGGATTACGCCGCAGAAGCTAAATGGAAAAACGCCTCTCAATGAGGCGTTTTTTATGCCAGCTTGTCGATAAGCTCGCGAGCCTTAGGCAGGAAGATCTCGCTGACGATAAGCTGCTGCGTCCCGTGGCTGAAGTAGCGTCTGCGGCCCCACAGGGGATGGTGACTTTCCTGCTCCAGGGAGTCGATCAGGTTGGCCAGAGAGTCGCAGGCGGTAAATTGACTGACCTCTATCTTGCCCGGGGTAAAGTCGCCACTGGTAAACAGCAGCTCGCCAAGTGGGCGGGTGCCAAGGGAGAGGAAGTTATCCTGGGCGCTGTCCATCATGGCGCCAGGCACTAAGGTACGGGCGAAAACCCAGGGAATGCCGTCGAGACAGAGCAGTACTTCTCTAATCCAGGCCTGTCCCTGATGGGGGAGTTCGCCGGGAAAAGGGGGCAGCATGGCTTCGCCTAACACCTTGACCTCAAATTGGGTGCAGTGAGACTTGAGTTTTTGGGTTAAACTACCGGAAGCTAATAGCCACTCCCTAAAAGGGCTGGGTGGCAGCTGGGGAATTTGATCCGGTGAATGCCATTGAATGGATTCACCATAGGGGAAGCTTAACCTGGTCACACTCATTAAATTCTCGGTACAATACTCAAAAACGTCAGCAGTTTATCATGACGAGGCTTTGATGTCGGTAATTAAAGCCTTGAGTACTAAAGCATCTAAGTATTGGTGCCGTTAATAAGGTATTGCCTGGCTAGAAAGCGAGTGTTGACCATCAAATCATGAACGGAGTATTCGTCTAATATGAAAAAGTTTGCGCTGCTGTGCCTCATGCTAGTGACCAGTGTACTGAGCCTGGGGGCATTTGCCGAAGAGGAAGAGGTGGTCGACACCTACGCCTATTACGGTTTCGAGCCCGATATTGTGACTAACTATATCTCCAATCGTAAGAAGCTGGGGTTTGTGAAGATCAGTGTCGAACTCATGGTCAAGGTGCCGGAAGATCTGATTGTGCTCGAGCATCACGACCCGTTGCTGCGCGCCGCCATCATAGAGATCCTTGGAGCGCAGACGGAAGATAAGGTGAAATCTCTGACCGGTAAGGAGGAGATCCGCCGTGAGTGCTATGACACCCTGAATCGTCTGTTGGAGCAGGAGATTGGCAAGCCGCTGATCGTCAACCTGCTGTTTACTAAATACCTGTACGATTAATGCTTTATGGGCTGCATGCCATTGCGTGCAGCCGGGATCCCCTTAATGACCCAGTCTCCCAAGCCCCCGCGCCCCGGTGCAAGAAAGTCTACCTCTCAAGCTTCACCATCTAGGCCTGCTAAGGTATTACAGGCATCAAAGGCAGCTAAGCCGTCTAACTCAGTTAAGACATCAAAGCCAAAGCAAAAAGCAAGGCCCACATCAGGCAAGACGCCTCGTCAGCCCAAGGGGCTACATGAGCGCAATCTACACGCCAAGGGCTATGACTTTAACGCATTGGTGCAAGCCACTCCGGCGCTTAAGCCCTATGTGCGCCCCAACCCCTATGGCAATTTGTCAATTGACTTTGCTGACCCCAAGGCGGTGAAACTGCTCAACCTGGCGCTGCTCAGGTTGCATTATGGGCTTAGCTATTGGGATATCCCCGAGGGGTTTCTCTGCCCGCCGATTCCGGGCCGTGTGGACTATCTGCACTATCTGGCGGATCTGCTGGCCGAGTCCGTCCCTGCGCGTAAAGGCGCTAAGACTAACGAGGCTAAGATGGCTAACGTGGCTAATGCGACGAAGGTGCCCAAGGGAGAACGGGTGGTCGCCCTGGACATAGGCACAGGTGCCAATGGCATCTATCCCCTGCTGGGGCATCAGGTCTATGGCTGGCGCTTCGTGGCCAGCGATATCGACCCTGCGTCTCTTGCGAACGTCGAGCAGATCATCGCGAACAACCCGCAACTGGCGGGTAAGCTGAGTCTGCGCCAGCAGTCAGATCCGAAACAGATCTTTACCGGTATCATCACGGCCCAGGACAGGTTCGATTTGACCCTGTGTAATCCCCCCTTTCATGCCTCTCTGGCGGAGGCGAGCAGAGGCAGCGAGCGTAAGCTGAAGAACCTGGCTGCCAACAAGCGAGCCAAGGGCCATGAGGTGGCGCGGAGTAAGGAGAAGCTGAACTTTGGTGGTCAGAAGGCGGAGCTATGGTGTGAAGGTGGCGAACTCGCTTTTCTTAGCCAGATGATCCGTGAGAGCCAGGAGTTCGGCGCGCAGTGCCTCTGGTTTACTTCCTTGGTGTCGAAGAAGGAAAACCTCAAACCTTGCTATCGTCTGCTGGAGCAGGTGGGCGCTAAGCGGGTAGAGACACTCGAGATGGCCCAGGGCAACAAGCTGACCCGCGTGCTGGCCTGGACCTTTCTAGCCCAGGAGCAGCATCGCCTCTGGAGTCAGTATCGGGTTTAGTCGGGCCCTAGGCGCTAGTTCGCTTAGTATTTCCAGAAGTTAGGGTGGAAGAGCACTGCCACCGTCAAGATCTCCAGACGTCCCAGTAGCATGCCGATGGCCAGTGACCACTTGGCGATGTCTGGCAGGCTGGAGAAGTTCCCTGCCGGGCCGATGACTGGCCCAAGTCCTGGGCCCACATTGGTCACCGCGGTGACGGCACCGGTAAAGCTGGTGGTGGGGTCGAGTCCGGTCGACACCAAGATCACAGACAGGAGCACGATCACCAGCATAAACAGCAGGATGAAGGTGACCAGGGAGCGCACGATATCTTCGGTAATTGGCCTACCGTTGTAGCGCTCCTTGAAGATGCCGTTAGGGTGGAACTGTTGTTTTAGCTGCTCGCGCATGATGGCGATGGCGATCTGGAAGCGGAAGATCTTGATCCCCCCCGAAGTCGAACCCGAACAGCTGCCGGCAAACATCAAGAAGAGGAAGGCCACGTTGGCTAGCGCGCCCCAGGAGGTGTAGTCGGTCAGGCCATATCCCGTGGTGGTAACCACTGAGACCACGTTAAAGCTGGCCAGGCGAAGGGCATCGGCGGCCGTCATGTCGTGTCCATGGTAGAGCCAGAAGGCCAGGCTGCAGGAGACGAATGCAAGGAAGATGAGATAACCCTTCACCTGAGCATCGTCCCAGATCCGCAGCGACTTCTGCGACAGGCTGTGAACGAACATCAACAGGGGTAAGCCACCGGCCGCCATGAAGAGGGTGCCGACCCAGTGGGCGGGCTTGGAGAAGGCTGCCATTGAGCTGTCTGAGGTGGAGTAACCGCCGGTCGAGAGTGTGGTCATGGCATGGTTGATCGCCTGAAACCAAGTCATGCCTGCCAGGTGGTAGGCCAGGCCACAGGCTATCGTCAGCAGAATATAGACATAGAAGAGGTGCTTGGCCATGTCCTGGGTGCGGGGCACGGCCTTGTCGCTCCAGTCGGAGGACTCGGTGCGGAACAGCCGCATGCCACCCACGTTGAGGAAGGGCAGAATGGCTACCGCCATCACGATAAAGCCGATTCCCCCCAGCCACTGCAACAGGGAGCGCCAGATCAGGATGCTGTGATCCATGGTGTCCAGGCCGGACAACACGGTAGAGCCTGTGGTGGTGATCCCCGACATGGTCTCGAAGAAGGCGTCCGTGTAGTTGATGCCGTGATACAGGGTAAAGGGCATGGCGGCAAACAGGCTGACGATAAACCAGGTTAAACTGGTGAGCAGAAACATGTCGCGGATATTGAGGCGGATATTCTCGCTCTGTCCCTGATGCATGCAGGCGCTGGCACAGGTGCCGGTGACCAGCGAGGCGATCATGAAGGCGCCCACCGTCTCTTCGCCATAGAGTAGGGCGAAGAGCAGCGGAATAAACATAAAGGCAGTCAGGGTCGACAGGAACACGCCTAATATGAAGAGTAGCGGCCGATAATTTAGCATCGCGAATTTAGTCTTTGCTTCTCGAGTGGCTTAGAAGAAGAATGCACTAGGCTGGAACAGCTTTTCAACTTCACCGATAAATTTCTTGTTCACCAGGAATAGGATCACATGGTCGCCCTGTTCGATGACCGTCTTATCGTGGGCCATCAGCACCTCGTCGTCGCGGACGATGGCGCCAATCGTGGTGCCCGGTGGCAGCTTGATCTCGCTGATCTGCTTGCCCACCACCTTGGAGGTGCTGGGGTCGCCATGGGCGATGGCCTCGATCGCCTCGGCGGCGCCGCGTCTTAATGAGTAGACGTTACAGATATCCCCCTGACGGATATGGGTCAGTAGCGCCGAGATGGTCGCCTGTTGCGGCGAGATGGCGATATCGATATTGGCTTCCTGGACGATGTCCACATAGGCTTCGCGCTGGATCAACACCATCACCTTCTTGGCGCCCATACGCTTGGCCAGCAGGGCGGCCATGATGTTGGCCTCATCGTCGTTGGTCACCGCGATAAACACGTCGGTCTGGTCGATATGTTCCTCGAGCAGCAGCTCCTGGTCTGAGGCGTCACCGCAAAATACCGTGGTATTTTCCAGCTTCTCCGACAGCGCCTCGGCGCGATCCTGCCTGTGTTCGATCAGCTTGACCGCATGATTGCGCTGCAGCTGTTTGGCCAGTCCCAGGCCGATGTTACCGCCCCCGGCAATCATGATGTTACGGTAGGTGTTATCCAGCTTCTGCATCTCACTCATCACGGCGCGCACATGGCGACTGTCGGCGACGAAGAACACCTCGTCGTCGGCCTCTATGATGGTGGTGCCTCTGGGCATGATGGGACGGCCCTGTCTGAAGATGGCCGCCACACGGGTGTCGATATTGGGCATATGTTCGCGCAGTGCGGCCAGGGCGTTACCCACCAAGGGACCGCCGTAGTAGGCGCGCACGGCCACCAGGCTGAGGCGTCCCTCGGCAAATTCCAGTACCTGCAGGGCGCCAGGATATTCCACCAGACGACGAATATAGGCGGTCACCAGCTGCTCGGGGGCGATCAACTCATCTATGATGAAGCCGCCGCGAGGACGATTCTCGCTCTGCTTGGTCTCGCTGTCGATAAACAGCTTGTCACGCAGGGCCAGATACTGCTCCGAACGGATTCGGGCGATCTTGGTGGGGGTGCCATAGAGGGAGAAGGCTATTTGGCAGGCGGCCATGTTGCACTCGTCGCTATTGGTAACGGCAATTAACATATCGGCGTCTTCGGCGCCGGCATCCTTGAGGACACCAGGGTGAGCACCGTGGCCCAGCACGACACGCAAGTCATACTTGTCTTGCAGCGAGCGTAGCCTGTCGCGGTCATTATCGACTATGGTGATGTCATTGTTTTCACCCACCAGGTTTTCCGCCAATGTGCCGCCGACCTGACCTGCGCCTAATATGATAATTTTCATAGCCTAAACTTTATCCCTTAACCAAGCGAGCGTAGTAAAACCCATCCATATTGTCTTGGCCTGGCGTGATCTGCCAGCCAATGTCATCGCGATTTTGTTGTTGTGCGATGGGGACTAGGGTTGCGTCTTGGGTTCTCGCTAAGAAAGCCTTGATCTGTTCGGCGTTCTCTTGCGGTAAAATTGAGCATGTAGCATACAGGAGTGTGCCACCGGGTTTAAGCCACTGCCAGCAATGATCCAAAATTTGTGACTGCAATGTGGCTAGCTCTTCGATATCGGCCTGCTTTCTGAGCCATTTGATGTCCGGGTGACGACGAATCACGCCGGTAGCCGAACAAGGCGCATCCAGCAAGATGCGGTCGAACTTATCGCCCTGCCACCAGGAGTCTATCTTGGCGGCATCACCGTGCACCAACTTGGCCTCGAGCTGTAATCTGTCGAGGTTTTGCTGTACCCGCTCCAGACGCTTGGCGTCGAAGTCTACCGCCACCAGATCGATACTGGGTTGACGCTCCAGCAGATGACAGCTCTTGCCGCCTGGGGCGGCACAGGCATCGAGGATCAGCTCATTTTGCTCGGGCGCCAGCAGGCTGGCGGCCCACTGCGCCGCGCCATCTTGCACCGAGGCGGCGCCATCGGCAAAGCCGGGAAGCATGCCGACATCTTTGGGGCTCTCCAGCAGTATGGCGTTGTCGCTCGCGCCTGGTGTTGCGGCTATCTCCTGCTCGGCGAGCAGAGCCAGATATTGGTCTCGTGTCTGGGATAAGGGATTGTTACGCAGCCACATGGGGGGCCGCTGATGGCTCTGGGCGATCACCTCTTGCCAGTCGTCTGGATAGGCGGCCTTGAGGCGTTTGATCAGCCAGGCTGGCGTGTTGAAGGCCAGGGTCTCGTTGTCCTCGGGGAGTGGCTTCTGGCTACGTTGCAGGTTACGCAATACGCCGTTGACCACCTTGACCAGGCCCTCGAACTTGAGTTGGCGACAGGCCTCGGCGGTTTCCGAGATTGCCGCATGGCTAGGGATGCGAGTGAAATAGAGCTGGTAACAGCCCACCAGTAGCAACTGGTGTACGATACGCTGCTTGCCCTTGAGGGGCTTGCTCATGCAGTCGCTTACCAGCTTGTCGAGCTGGGGCAGGTGACGCATCACGCCATAGCAGAGTTCGGCCAGCAGGGCCTTGTCTTTACCACTGCCGAGTCTTTGCTGCTGCTCGGGCAGGGCGACAGACAGGGAGACTCCCTTCTCTAGTACCTGAAAGACGACCTTGGCGGCGAGGGCACGCAGATTCTTCATGCCTTGGCCTCATCTGAGGTATTAGCGCCTTGTAGTTGGGTGCCTGGGGTGAACCAGTCGCCGCGGGCATTGAGTACGTCTGCCACCGGCATGGCCTTCTTGCCTGGCAGTTGAATAGTCTCTAGGATCAGCGCGCCTTCGCCGGTGGCGACCACTATGCCCTGTTTATCGGCGCGGATGATGGTGCCTGGGGCCTGCTTAACGGCCTCGTCAGACACGCTGGCCTGCCACACCTTGATCACCGCATCCTGGTGGGGGAAGTGGCTGGCGGGCCAAGGATTGAAGGCGCGTACTTCACGCCACAGCTGCTGCGCCGGCTTGCGCCAGTCGAGCTGGGCCTCCTCTTTGCTCAGCTTCTCGGCGTAGTTGGCCAGGGCTTCATCTTGTGGCTCAGGCGTGAGGCTACCTTCGGCCAGTCCCTGTAGCGCCTGGATCAGGGCGCTAGGTCCCTGCTCGGCCAGCTTCTCATACAGGCTGGCAGAGGTATCGCTGCCTTCGATAGGCAGGTGAGTCTTGAGCAGCATGTCGCCGGTATCTAAACCTATATCCATCTGCATTATGGTGACGCCTGTTGCCTCGTCACCGGCCCACAGGGCGCGTTGAATCGGCGCCGCGCCGCGCCAGCGAGGCAGGATGGAGCCATGCACATTGATGCAGCCCAGTCTCGGGGTGTCTAGAACAACTTGAGGCAAGATCAGGCCATAGGCGACTACCACCATGATGTCGGCGCCGAGCGAGGCGAGCTCTGCCTGGGCCGCTTCATTCCTCAGGCTAACGGGTTGGTAGACGGGGATATCATGCTCAAGGGCAAGGGCCTTGACCGGGCTGGCCTGTAGCTTCTTGCCGCGGCCCGCGGGTCTGTCTGGTTGGGAGTAAACCCCGATCACCTGGTGCTCTGAATCGATTAAGGCTTGTAGATGGCGGGCGGCAAAATCTGGCGTACCCGCAAAGAGTATCTTGAGTGGTTTCAAATGAGGCTTATCCTTGTTTGGCTTCGAGGCGCGCGGCTTTTTCGAGTTTCTGTTTGATACGCTGACGCTTGAGGGGCGAGAGGTAATCGACAAACAGTTTGCCATTGAGGTGATCAAGCTCATGTTGCAGACAGATGGCGAACAGACCATCAGCCTCTAAAGTGAACTCGTTGCCATCTCTGTCCTGTGCCTTGATGGTGACAAACTCGGCGCGATCGACTTTGGCATAGATACCGGGAACTGAGAGGCAGCCCTCTTCGTTGCAAAAATCGCCACTTTTCTCAATTATCTCTAAATTTATGAAAACCTTAGGGCGTTCTACGTCATCTTGCAGGTCCATAACGATCAATTGATGATGGTAATCTACCTGGGTCGCTGCCAGACCAATTCCCTTCTCTTCATACATGGTTTCGAACATATTATCGATTTGTGTCTGAAGCTCAGCGTTAAATTCTGTAATGGGCTTAGCAACTGTGCGTAAGCGCTCATCGGGAAAGCGTAAAACTTTTAGTAAACTCATACATAAACTCTTAACAAGTCTGTCAAATTCGAGTCAGTTGGTTATACTGACTTTGGCTAATGGGTTAATTTTAATCCTTAGTGGCATTCAATAACAGTAAAAGCTCTATATAAAGGGCAAACAGCATGGATACCCCCATGAAACGACTAATTTTACTCGGTTTAATGATTTTTAGTAGTTCGTTTGTTGTCGCGGATACCTTGACATTGAAGTCTGGCCATCCCGATTCGTATGTGGTGAAGAAAGGAGATACCCTTTGGGACATCTCAGCGCAATTTCTCAAGGACCCCTGGCGCTGGCCTAAGCTCTGGGGCGCCAACCCACAGATCGCTAACCCTCACCTTATCTATCCCGGCGACAGGCTGACCCTGGTCTTTATCGACGGCGAACCCAGATTAGTGGTTAAGCCTCATGTTCGTAAGAGTCCCGAAGGGCGCGTCTTGCCTAAAGGTGGCGCAATCCCAGCCGTGGATCTTAGCCTAATCCAACCCTATCTGGTGCAAAACCGAGTGGTCGATGGCGAGTGGTTCGATAAGCAACCCATGGTCATGGGCGGCGAAAGTGAATCCAGGCACCATGTGACCGACGATATTATCTATGTCCAAGGGGAGCTGACCCTGGGGGACAAGTTTGGTGTCTACGCCAAGGGACGTCAGTTTGAAGATGTCGAGTCTGGTGATGCGCTGGGATTGGAGGTGATTCTGACTGCCAGTGGCCGTGTCATAGAGTCGGGCGCTGTGTCTAAGGTGCAACTGCTGAGCAATATGCGTGAGACCAAGGCGGGTTATCGTGTGCTGCCTATCGAAGATGATTCCTTGATGTCCGCTTATTTTATGCCTAAGGCGGCGACCACGCCTGGGTCTGTACTCGCCTCTGAAAAAGGTGTCCGTGAAATGGGTAAACTGGATGTGGTCTATATCGACCGTGGCAGCCAGGATGGTGTCGAGCCAGGCCATGTGTTCTCCATCTTCCGAGATGGCGTTGAGGTGGTGATCGATGGTGACGGCCAGCCGGTACAACCTGAGGATCGCAGCACCTACGAGGAGCTTCTGGCGAATATCTCTTCCGATAACGCGGTGAAGATGCCAGATATCTATCGCGGTAAGGTAATGGTCTTCAAGGTGTTCGACCGTGTCAGCATGGGACTTATTCTGATCAACGAGAAGCCTGTGCGTGTTCATGACAAGTTGCTGCAGCCGGATACCCTGTTAGCGAGCGAATAGTGCCATCGACGACAAACTGGTCGACTGGCTAGTTGTTTGTGCAGTACCCGGGTTAGGACCGGCCCGGGTTAAACAATTATTAAACTACATGGATGTAGCAGAGCTCAGGCAAAGGCTGGAGCATGAACCCGATGCCTTACCCCTGCCTGAGCGGCTGTTGACGACTAGCTTGACCCCCGACTTTGCCTTGGTCGAACAGGCGTTAGCATGGCAAGATGCCGCGTCTCATCATCATATCCTCTGTCCCCAAGATCCCCTTTATCCTAGTCTGCTCCTGCAGACTAATGACCCGCCGCCGATCCTATTTGCCAAGGGTGACATTAATGCCATGGTGCATCCCAGCATTGCCGTGGTGGGTAGCCGGGCTGCATCTCAGTCGGGATTAGCCGCAAGTTATCAGCTCGCTCAGGAGCTAACAGCGGCTAAGGTTGCGGTGACCAGTGGCATGGCGGCCGGCATAGATGGCGCGGCTCACCAAGGTGTATTAGATGCCGATGGCGTAACCCTGGCCGTGTTGGGCACAGGGATAGATATCGTTTACCCCAAGCGTCACCGACCCATCTACGACAAGATCCAGCAAAACGGTTGTGTGCTCAGCGAGTTCTGGCCCCAGGTAAAGCCCTATGCCGGTAACTTCCCTAAGCGGAATCGCATCATCAGCGGGCTCTCGCTAGGGGTTCTGGTGGTCGAGGCGGCTCGTAAGAGTGGCTCGCTGATCACCGCACGACTGGCGCTGGAACAGGGCCGCGAGGTGTTTGCTGTACCGGGTAACATCCTAGCTGGGGATCATCAGGGGTGTCATGATTTGTTACGGGATGGCGCTAAATTAGTGGAGTGCGCCGCCGATATTATCGAAGAGGTTGCAGCTTTATCAAGATTTCACCTTGAAGAGTTGCATCGTCGTCACCATATAGGGGAGGAGTTAGCTTCTGATTTGCCATTTGCCTCACTGTTAGCTAGTGTAGGCTATGAGGCCACGCCATTAGATGTGGTGGTCGAGCATAGTGGAAAAACGATAGAGCTAGTATTAGAGCAGTTGCTTGAACTTGAACTACAAGGTTGGGTTTCAGCTGTACCCGGTGGTTATATAAGACTTAAGAGGAGCTAGCCATGTTCGATATCCTCATGTATCTATTTGAAAACTATGTGCACAGTGAGGTCGAGTTACTGGTCGACGAAGACGAGTTGACCCAAGAACTGACACGAGCAGGTTTTCATCAATCGGCGATTATTAAGGCCTTGTCCTGGTTAGAACACCTGGCTTCGCTACAAGAAAGTGATCAACCCTACCTATGTAATCATGATCAACACTCTTTCCGTATCTATACTCAGGCCGAGATGGAGAAGTTAGATGTCGAGTGTCGTGGTTTCCTGCTTTTCCTAGAGCAGATCAAGGTACTCAATGTCGAGCTACGCGAGATGGTGATCGATCGTGTGATGGAGCTGGATGAGCCTGCATTGATCCTGGAAGATCTTAAGTGGGTGATCCTCATGGTGCTGTTTAACGTGCCGGGGAATGAGTCTGCCTATGAGCAGATGGAAGATCTGATCTTCGAGCAACCCGATGGTCGTCTACATTCCTAATTGACTCGATTCGACGATAAATAAAGGAGGCCATGGCCTCCTTTTTGGGTTGATGAGTTGTTAATTATACCAATCACAGTAAACATGTGATCAGAAATAGCGCAGGAAAAACGCTTGAGAACAAAGCAGGATTTTTAGATAAGTAGTTATTCTACAATTAAAAATACTAATACAGTTATCGAGCGTTTTAACAAGCTAGAATGATCAATTATTTATTACGATTGGTATTAGTTGATGACTCATTAAAAGTGTTGATGAGCATCGTCTAGCTTAAGATGCGCCGGCATCAGGTAATCACGATAGGCGTAACGATTAAGCTTGTTGATCTTGGGCGTCTTATCCGTTTCTTTCTCTGTAAACTGGGCAACCTGTTGGGTCAGCCAGTTTGAAAAAGCACTTTGTTGCTCTGAGAGTTCATCGAGCAGCCTTTCATAACCCTCGAAATAGTCTGTCTTTAAGTAGTGGCTGAGCCTAACCAGCTCATCGGGGTGCTGTTCGGCCAGAAAACGGATCGCCATGTAACTCCATTTATAGGTGCGGTCGAGACCATCCTTATATTCGGTCGCGAAGATAGTCTTGAGATCCGGCGCCTCATCTAATTTTTCCTTGATCACCTTTAGCGTCGAAGGGTTGTCGTCGCCTTTGGAGACATACTCCGCCAGGCCTTCCGACCACCACACCAGCTTGCGCGGGAAATGGCCGAAGCCGCCGTATTTAACGAAACGACCATCGAGATAGTGAACGTATTCATGATTCAGGTTCCAGATGGCAAATTCCGGGGCTATCCAAAACTGACGATAGGCGAAGAAGCTGGCCTGATTATCTGGGTTAGATGGCGTTCCTTCGATATACATGCCACCATTGTCCGTGCCTATGTCGAACAGCAACTGGCCGTAGGCGTTGTATTGGCTCCAATTTTTGAAGGCCACCACTTGCAGCGCGTCATTGTTATCGTTAGCGGTAGGCCGATGCTCAGTCTTAGCAACTGATGAAAGTGTGCCTCCTGGGAGGTGAGCTTAGTACAGCTGATGCTGAGCTCATCCGGAGTCAGATCCTGCGCCAGGATATACAGGCTGTCTGAGCATTTATGGCGTATGGGTAAGATCTGCGATTGCTCGGGGATCTGACAGATAGTGCCGCGTGCCTTGCAGGCCTCCTGGCCGGCGAAGGCATTTACATGATAGCCCAAGGTGTAGGTGGTCTTAGCCGCATCCCCTCGCCGCGCAACATCTCGCTCGGCCATCTCGGCCATGGCGTCGTCCAGTGCCTGTTCGGCTGGCGTGATCTTGCCCTCTTCGCCGCTGGGCAGTGTCAGGCGGTAGAGCCCAAGTGCCCAGTAGGCATTGGCTCTTGGCCAGTCTCGCTGACCGTGCAGGCTAAGGGGGGAGGCGGCAAAGTCGAGCAGTGGCTTATCTAATCTGGCGGCAATCAATTGTTGGTTGAGGGGGCCTTTGGGCTGTTTGCGCGCAGCGTTCAGCAGCATGCCATAGGCTCTCAGGGTTTCCCACAGGGCGTAGTCTGTTGCCTGGCTGGGGGATTGGTTAGCGATGCGCCTCAGTTGCTGGTTTAGTAGGGGCAGTAATCTGCCAACTTGCTCGGCGTGCTCATCACTTTCTTCTTCAGTATTGGCATAGTAGCGATACAGGGTGATAGCGAAGTGTTCCTGTAATCTGGCACTCTGAGTGACTAGCTTGCTTTGACCAAGCTTGTTTAGCGCATCCGTTAGCGCGGCGTATTCAACACTGGTCAGCGCGTCCATGGGACCGAAATAGCTAAAGCCCCTCAGGTAGTAGAGCAGGGCATCTAGCGTTTGCTCGTCCTGGCTCTGAATGATGGCTTGTACCGCCTGATTGAAGCTGGCCTTATCGAGTAAAGGGTTGTCATGGCTGAAGCTTTGCTGCACAGGCATGGTGTTAAGCTGGCCGATAAAGGCAGGGTCTAGCTGTGTCGGCGCAGTGGTGCTGCACCCCAGTAACAGACTGGGGCCGAATAATAAGAGTGCGCGGAGGGATTGGTGTAACATAGGGTCTCCTTCTGTTTTGCATACAATATATTTCATTGTCATGAAGAAGACTAGCTATAATTAAATGCACATTCGATTCCCAAGGCGCTGTAGAGCTTGATAAAATGGCTAGAGTCACCGGCTGTCGAGAAAACCATGTCTAAGATAGATGATCAACTGTTTAGTTCACACGAGCATGCACTAGAGAAAGAGTATGAACTCTGCCCTAAGTGTGGCTGCGAGCTGTCGGTAAAAAACAGTAAGCATGGTGGGTTCATCGGCTGCAACAACTACCCTAGTTGCGACTATACTCGGCCCCTGGTGCATCACGAATCGATAGAGACTCAGGTGATCCAAGGCTCAGAATGCCCCGAGTGTGGCGCCGAGCTGGCGGTGAAGTCGGGCCGTTTCGGTATCTTTATCGGCTGTACCCGATATCCAGAGTGTAAGCATATCGAGAAGCACGATCAGGAGGATCCGGCCGAGGCCGTAACCTGTCCCAGTTGCCATAAGGGCGTGATGGAGCATAGAACCAGCCGCTTTGGTAAAAGCTTCTATGCCTGCAGCGCCTATCCTAAGTGTAAGTTTTTGGTTAATTATCCTCCGGTGCAGGAGACCTGTCCCGATTGCGGCTTCGGCATCTTGGTCGAACGCAAAGGCGCCGCCGGCATGCGACTGGAGTGTCCTCAAAAGGCCTGTAAATATAAGCGTCCGCTAGCCTAAGCGTTCTCCACCATTGTTCGCATTAGCTTTGTCTGTATAATCTCGACGCATAAGGTCAAGTCGACCCGTTGAACAGAAAGGTAAGGCGACATGTTACAGCAAGATCCTGGCGCCCTGGTTGAAACGGTACTGCAAGGTGGCGTCATAGCCTATCCCACCGAAGCCGTTTATGGACTGGGCTGCGATCCCGATAATGATGAGGCGATTCAGAAGCTGCTCGACCTAAAGCAGCGTCCCTGGCAGAAAGGCTTGATCCTGGTTGCCAGCGATTTCAGTCAATTGACGCCCTATATCGATTGCTCTGTCCTCACCGAGGCGCAGATGCAGTCGGCCTTCGATAAATGGCCCGGCCCCTTCACCTTTATCATGCCGAAACGTCCTGGGCTATCCAGCCTGTTGAGCGGTCAGTTTGACTCCCTCGCCGTGCGTGTCTCCAATCATCCTGGGGTGCAGGCCCTGTGCCAGGCGCTGGATAAGCCCATAGTCTCGACCAGTGCCAACCTGACGGGAGAGGAGCCAGCCTTGACACCGGAGGAGGTTATCCGTCAGTTTGATGGCAAGATAGATGGCCTGGTGGCCGGTAGCCTAGGCGCCGAGCCTAAACCGTCGACCATCATAGATGTGATCAGCGGAAAGATTTTACGATAACCATAGCAAGGAATTTTTATGAAGCCCGATGCCACTCAAGTCAAAGCATTCTTACTCGACCTGCAACAGAGGATCTGTGAAGGCCTAGAACAACTAGATGGCGAGGCCAAGTTTGTGGCCGACTCCTGGACGCGGGAAGAGGGCGGTGGCGGCACGAGCCGCGTATTGACTAAGGGTAAGGTGTTTGAGCAGGCAGGGGTGAACTTTTCCCATGTGACCGGCGCGGCCATGCCGGCATCTGCCACGGCGCACCGCCCCGAGCTAGCCGGGCGTAGCTTCGAGGCCATGGGTGTCTCCCTGGTGATCCATCCTAATAATCCCTATGTGCCGACGACCCACGCCAATGTGCGCTTCTTTATCGCCGAGAAAGAGGGAGCGGATCCTGTCTGGTGGTTCGGTGGCGGGTTCGATCTGACCCCTTACTACCCGTTCGAGGAAGATGTGGTGACCTGGCATCAGAGTGCCAAGGCATTGTGCGAGCCGTTTGGCGAGGATGTTTATCCTAAATATAAGAAATGGTGCGACGAGTATTTCTTCCTGCCCCATCGTAATGAGACCCGTGGCGTCGGTGGACTCTTCTTCGACGATCTCAATGAGCCTGGGTTCGAAAACAGCTTCGCCTTCATGCAGGCGGTGGGCGAGGGCTTCTTGAAGGCCTATGCGCCGATTGTCGAGAAGCGCAAAGACACCGAATATGGCGAACGTGAGCGTGATTTCCAGCTCTATCGTCGTGGCCGCTACGTGGAATTTAACTTGGTCTATGACAGAGGCACGCTGTTTGGCCTACAAACCGGTGGCCGTACAGAGTCTATCCTGATGTCTATGCCGCCACTGGTGCGTTGGCAATATGCCTACACTCCCGAGCCGGGCAGTGCGGAGGCGAAACTCTATACCGACTTCCTCAAGCCGAGAGATTGGCTGCCAGCGTAGAAGGTCAACCAGAAGCTAAAAAGGACTCTATTGAGTCCTTTCTTGTTTTGCACATTTTGGTTTTGCACATATTGGCACCGATGCTATTGGTTACGCATATGATCGGCTAGGGTCGAGATCGCCTGGTAGATGGCTTCCCTATGTTGCGGCTCCTTGATCTCTATCGCTAATGCCCGCTGCATGCAGAGTAGCCACTGATCGCGCATGGTCTCGTCTATGCTAAAGGGCATGTGCCTGGCACGCAGGGCCGGGTGTCCATGACGTTGATGAAACAGCTGTGGGCCACCTAGCCAGCCGCTGAGGAACTCGAACAGCTTCTGTTCCGACTCGGGAATGGGGGATCTATGCATGGCCAATAAGGCCTGGGTGTCTGGGTTGGTCTGCATCTGGTGGTAAAACTGTTTGGCGAGCGCCCTGATCACCTCTTCACCGCCAATTCTATCGTAGGCGTTTGATTGCTGAGGATCGCGCTCGGCCGAAGGCTTAGCCATCATCTTCTTTAACCACTTCATCTGACTCTCTCGTGGGCTCTGTTGGACTCGATTTAGATATCAAGCGGCACACTAGCGGATTCTCCAGTTGCAATCAATGCTAGTTTCCCTGAAGAGATTGCATGGCGTCGCCCTTTGCTTCGCTTAAAAAGCTCAGTAGACTGGGCGCAATCGGATTAACAGAGACAGTTACCCCATGACACAACCGCTGGTGCAAGACAGATACGCCGTATTTGGCCATCCCATAGGGCATAGTAAATCTCCCGCTATTCATCAGGCTTTTGCCCAGTCGACGGGGGAGTTGCTGCGGTATGAAGCGATTTTGGCGCCCCTCGATGGCTTCGCCGAGTCTCTGCAAAGCTTTTTTGGTGAAGGGGGGAAGGGTGCGAATGTAACCCTGCCATTCAAGGAGCAGGCCTATGCCTTGTGTGATTGCCTGAGTGAGGAGGCGAGACTCGCGGGCGCGGTGAATACCCTTAGCCGCTTGGATGATGGTCGTATCAAGGGAGATAATACCGACGGCTTGGGGCTGGTGGCGGATCTCGAGCGCCACATAGGATCCTTAAGCGGTAAAAATGTCTTGCTTATCGGTGCCGGCGGCGCCGCGCGAGGCGCCATACTGCCGTTATTGAATGCTGGTATCGCCTCTCTGACGATTCATAATCGCACCCATAGCAAGGCCGAACTACTGGCCGAGACATTTAAGGCATATGGTCAGGTTAAGGCTTGCACCTTAGACGAGCTGAATCATAGTTTTGATATCGTCATCAATTCAACGTCTGCCAGCTTAAGTGGAGAGTTGCCGAATCTCCCCCACGAGATTATCGCTGCCCATACCGTCTGCTACGATATGATGTATGGCAAGGATCTCACCGCCTTTAACCGCTGGGCCTCAATTCAGGGGGCGGGTGAGGTGATCGACGGCCTCGGCATGCTGGTGGGCCAAGCGGCTAAGAGCTTCGCCATCTGGCGTGGCGTCGAACCTGCCGTCGAGCCAGTGCTGGCACAGTTGCGTAATGAGCTCGCCGTGCAGGCGTGAGAGTAGCTATGTCGTTAGTTGGCAATAGGAGTAGCAAGCCATGAATCAAAGCATCATATTTACCGAGCAACTGACCTGGGATGCTCAGCAAAATGCGATTCACTTTACCGCGCAGCAGCAGGGGATGTTGATCGACTGCTACATCAGCCAGAAGGTGCTTGCGCATCTGGCGGCCGAGAAGATTAATAACAGTGAACAGGCACTGTCCTTGTTTGAACAGTTTCGTTTCGATATCGAGGAGCAGGCGGAAAAGTTGATCGAGCAAGAGGCGTTTGACGTTCAAGGCCATATACAGGTTGAGCGCGTCGACTAGCTCATTCTAAAGTTTTCCCCTAGCGCTTACGTTGATGTTGCATAGGGGCGCCGAATCATCGACGCCATGCAGGTTGAGTTTAATGCGCATTTCTCGACAGAGAAGCACTAGGTCGGCAGATCCTGCAACGCCTCTTCAATATATTCGTTCTTCAGGCGGACATAGTTGTCCGCCGACTCTGGCAGGAAGTTTATTTCTGCCTCTGTCAGCGCTCTCACCTTCTTGGCCGGGCTGCCTACATACAGGTGACCACTCTCCAGTGTCTTGCCGGGTGGAACCAAAGAGCCTGCACCTAAGATCACATCGTCTTCTATTATTGCGCCGTCTAGTATGATGGCGCCCATGCCGATAAGGATACGGTTTCCGACTCGGCAGCCATGCAACATCGCCTTATGACCTATGGTGACATCATCGCCTATGAGGAGTGGGTGTCCTTCGGGGCGGCTGGCCGATTTACGGGTGACATGTAATACGGTGCCATCTTGTACGTTTGAACGTTTACCTATGCGGATGTGATTCACATCGCCTCGTGCCGCGACCATGGGCCAGATGCTGGCATCTGTGTCTAAATCAATGTCGCCGACGAGTACACAGGCTTCATCAATATACACACTGGCATCAAATTGTGGGCTAAGGCCCTTATAGGCACGGATAGATTTTGTCATGGCTAAGTCCTTAAAACGGCCAAATGAGTGGGGGTTACCCAGTATAATGGGGAAAAAGTAGCTAGTCAGGCGAAAAAGCGCGCAAACAATGCAAAAGAAGCACTTTTCTTTTAAAAAGCCCTTGCACAAAAGATTTGGCTCCCTATAATGCGCTCCCACTGACACGGCAAACGGCGCTACTTAGCAACGATTACCAAGCTCAGATGGTTAAAGTGATAAAGTTGAAAAACTTCTTAAAAATCACTTGACGCCAACATCGGGAAGTGTAGAATACGCATCCCTAAGCCGACGGCCCAGCGCTAACGGCGGCATCCAAAAGTAAGGATGTAATGCTCTTTAACAAGATAAAACAAGAAATCTGTGTGGACACTCACAGGTATTGAGTTAATCGAAAACGATTTAAATCTCAATGCATGATTTACTAAATCTAGTTTCACTAGAAATAGTGAGAGTCCATAGCAATATGTACAAACATGTAGATGATTCTTCCGAGTCATTTATATGAATCAGAATTCATTGAGTCGGACTTAGGTCCAAAAAAAACTTTTAATTGAAGAGTTTGATCATGGCTCAGATTGAACGCTGGCGGCAGGCCTAACACATGCAAGTCGAGCGGTAACATTTCAAAAGCTTG
>NZ_JPII01000021.1:0-796 GCF_000832025.1 Shewanella sp. cp20
TACCACGGTGTGGTTCATGACTGGGGTGAAGTCGTAACAAGGTAGCCCTAGGGGAACCTGGGGCTGGATCACCTCCTTACCTATACGATGATTTGATACTTGGTCGAAAAATGCTCCTGCATTTTCGACATTCGGTACATCCGTGTACCTTTTGAGTGTTCACACAGATTACTTGATAGAAGATAGAGAAAGATATCGAAAGGTATTTTTGAGGATTTTGATGCCAGAGCAAGGCACTTGATGAGTCTCGCAGGGAGTGTGCATGAGCACATGACCGAGAAACGAAGAAAGTAACGCCGCACAGGGATTAAAAGACCAAAAAGAAATGGGTCTGTAGCTCAGCTGGTTAGAGCGCACCCCTGATAAGGGTGAGGTCGGTGGTTCAAGTCCACTCTGACCCACCAAATCTTCCTTTATACATCGTTGTAAGCTTCGTCGTTTAGCGTGCTAAACGTCCTCAACTTACGCCTTGTCTAAAGTCGATTTGGCTTCCCAATCAATCGATTGGGCCTTGATATTAATCTCGCTGCATGTAAATGGGGCTATAGCTCAGCTGGGAGAGCGCCTGCCTTGCACGCAGGAGGTCTGCGGTTCGATCCCGCATAGCTCCACCATTTGCTCTTTGCTGAGAGCATGCAGTTTAGGTTAGAGATGCCAAAGATAAATGCAGAATTTATCTTTGGCTTTTTTAAGCCCGCTCTTTAAAAATTTGGAAAGCTGATAGTAATAACCGAAAGGTTATTGCGAAAATAATTGAGTTCTCAAAACACACTTTAATCAAGTGACTTGAGTATTC
>NZ_JPII01000022.1:0-201 GCF_000832025.1 Shewanella sp. cp20
GCTAGGGCCTGTTGACCTTTTGAGAACAAATTTTGTTCTAATTGAGCACGTTCAAATCGCGGCATGAGGCTTGTAGTATAGTTATTCTATATAAAAGCCGAGCAACAAAGAGTTGAACGTGCTCAAGACGAACCCTGCGGGCAGCGTCTGTATCATTTTTCTACTGCGTTATCGCTCATTGATGTAGCACACCACATTACA
>NZ_JPII01000023.1:0-230 GCF_000832025.1 Shewanella sp. cp20
TCGTTATCGGTGACCGTGACCTCGAAGCTTAAGGTGATGGTCTCACCCAGGGCGAGGAACTGCACATCACTGTTGAGGATGCTGTAATCCCAGCTGTCGCTGTCGACGCTGAAGCCATCGATGAGGCTCTGAATTTGGCCGGCGCTGAGTACGTTGGTGAGGTCACCACCGCTCCAGCTGATGTCATTGTTGTAGACCTCGGTGACGCTGTGGGTGTTGTTGACATCCAC
>NZ_JPII01000024.1:0-112723 GCF_000832025.1 Shewanella sp. cp20
GTGGGGTCTCCCCATGTGAGAGTAGGTCATTTCCAGGCGCCTAATAAAGCAAAAAGCCCTAGCCTAAAACGCTAGGGCTTTTTGCTTTCTACGCTCGCCTAAATTGCTCCTGGCAATTTATGGCACTTCATACATCCATGTAGGTCGCGCGAAAGCATCTACTTCACCTGCAGTCCAAAGCTGCTTACGCAGTGTGGCAGTTAATTGTTCCATTTAGAAACTGCTTTTCCGCTACAGACCCACTAATTCGTCGTTTAGCTGCTACGCGCTTCAGCCATTCATCAAGCTTCGCTTGATGAGCAGATGCCCTAGGCTCCTATGTGAGAGTCGAATGATTGCTGAAATTAACTTAAGCAGTCCTAATAGTAAGATTTTTATCAGTCGATAATATGAAATGCTCAAGTCCCAAGGCTGTGATAGGTCGTTCATATCGTTACCAAACATATCTAGTCGATAAGATTTATGTTCGGGAGTTGGGGGAGTGAAAGCGATGGTTATCGGAGGGAGGGAAAGCCCATATTGATTTTCGGGCTTTCAAACTGGCTTATAAAGAAAGTAACTTTTCTACTATGGGGGCGTTTGCAGCTGGAAAGTCATAGCTCTTGAGCTCGTCGAGTCTAGCCCATTTGATCTTTTGCCCTTCAAGCCCCTGAGCTTCTCCTGAGAAAGCGTTTACTGTGTGTATATCAAGATATACTTGTTTGTCCGGATAATCGTGTGAGATCACCATTAGAGGGCTCGTGGAGGTAACCTCTATGCCGACTTCTTCTTTTAACTCTCTTATTAATGCTTCTGATATCGTTTCACTGGACTCGACTTTTCCGCCTGGAAATTCCCATTTCCCACCTTGGTGCAGATGCACTGGGCGTTTGGCGAGTAAGATCTGATTTTCTTCATTGAATACTATGCCTACCGCGACATGTACACGCTTCATTTAGTGATCCTTAAAAAAGTCTGTTTCTTCATAGCCTAGTGAATCTAGGTGCTCTGGATCAAACTCAGGCTTTACAGGGATGGCATGTTTCTCCGAGGCCCAATCACCCAGGTCGATGAGTTTGCATCTTTCACTGCAGAAGGGTTTAAATTGAGACTCTTTAGACCAAAGCACCTCTTTCTGGCAGGTTGGGCATTTAACTGTGGTTGGCATAATCATTCCCATAGGCCGATTTGTAACAGTCGGCTATGGTAAACCACTTTAGGTACAGGTTGCCAACATAAAGTCTATCGATTTGTCAGAGTGTTTTTGCTGGTCAAATAATACGAAGTGGATGGCGTAGCGATTCCGGTTACCGCTGATGGTTGGATAGCAACCCTGGGCAGGATCGATTTTGACTCGGATAAGCGAGAGGGCTTGGGTGCTAGAGCCCTGATAAAAGCCGGCTACTGCGGTTGCTGGGTTGTACACTGTCGTCTTACGGGTAAGCTCAAGTAACAATTTGATCGGCGTTAACAGACATTCAAAATGTTCCGTCCAAGCCTTATATTCTTGTTGCCTCGTTTCCCAAGGTTTAGCTAACCAGTAATGTAACTGCGGAAGATCGAAGTTGCAGCAAGCACCTGGCATGCCAAATCGTTGACGCAGGGCAGAGAGAAACCTGTCTTGCTTAAGTTTTTGGCCAGGCCTTTCACAGCGAACGAGCTTAACTCTCGCCTTTTGCATCTGCTCGATATAACTTTCTACTTGCTGCTCATCTATGTGGGGTAGGTGCTGCCATTTTTTGAGATTTATAAGCTGCTTGTCGATGTCTTTTATAATTTCACTGCGATAATCACAACGCTCGGTGAGTTCACACAGGGAAAATAATGGATAAAAACAGCGGTGTTGATGGTCTTGATCTAAATTATTTTGAACTTGATTAGCGAGGTACTCGAGCCTAAGGTAGCTTCGAGTCTTCTCGTTTAACGGTTGTTCGTAGATCAATTCATTCATGACGATTGTTAAGTCTGGGCGGCTAATTTTATATATTTATTATGTAAAGCAGCGACCTTGTCTCTTAATGCCGATATGTCACCTTGATTGTCGATAACATCATCTGCTTTAGATAGCTTTTCGTCTCTGCTTGCCTGGCTAGCGATTATGTTTTTTACTTGCTGCTCATCGACAGCGTCCCTCTCCGTGGTTCGCTTTACTTGTAACTCTGGCGAAATATCAACCACTAAAGTGCAATTGACTAACCTATCTAAACCATTCTCAAATAGCAAGGGCACAACTAAAATTGCGTAGGCTGATGTCGCATTTTGCAATTGTGTTAACATTTCGGTCCTAATCAATGGGTGAAGAAGACTATTCAACCATTGTCTTTCTACAGGGTCTTTAAAAATCTTATCCCTTAAAACGGATCGATTGAGTTCACCATTTTTAAGGAGGACGCTTGGACCAAAATGCTTAGCGATTTCTGTTAGCCCTTTGGTTCCTTTGGCAACGACTTCTCTGCTGACAACATCTGCATCAACAAGATCAACTCCTAGTTCTGCAAACAAGTTGGCGACAGTCGTCTTGCCGCTTCCTATGCCGCCAGTTAAGCCTATTATGAATGGTAGAGTTTTACCCATGTAATTTGGTATGCCTTAACGCTATATGGTAGTTAGCTCTTCGATAGATGTTTAGGTAATTAAGAAGACTTTTTGATTGATTTCTTAGATCGATTTTTCCATCATTGCAGGTTGTTACATGAAAGACTTTTTGGGGGTCATAGCATGTTACATCATCAAATTTAAAGTGATAATAATTATGATCTAGCAGGAATATTGGGCGGGGCGATGTTGTTGCATCTTTTCCTAAAAAAGGTCTCCCTAAAAAGGTGTTGGTATATCTAATGTCAAGTATTGATAAAATGGTTGGAGCTAGATCAAAGTGGCTGTAAGCTGTTTCAACCAGTTTCTCGTGTTCTTTTCCTTTTTCAAATATGACCAAAGGGACTTTATATAGGGTTTCAATTTTATCTTCCGCTTTAGTCGAGTGTGAACTTGGATAGTATGGGACTCCATGATCACCTGTTATGATTAAAACGGTGTTGTTAGATATTTTTGATTTAATAAATGATTCAAAAAACTTGCCGAGTGCATAGTCGGCGTAATTTACTGTTTTTGCATAGTTTGTATAATTTTCATCATTATCAACTACCAAGTTGTTATTTTGGTATTCTCTACCCACATCCCAAGTGAAAGGTTGATGATTTGTTAGGGAAAGGATTTCCATGAAAAAAGGTTTTTCTATGCTTTCTGCAAACTTTAATGAGTGTAAAAATACATTTTTGTCTGATATTCCCCAGCCTATGTCATCATCTTCACTATAACCTATCTCTCTAAAGTATTCCTTTCCAAATACTTTATTGAAGCCTAATGTGGGGTGAAAAAGCTTTCTATTGAAAAATTCTGTTGTATTTCCATGCATCCATATTGTTTCGTAACCTTTATTATTCAGGATTTTGGGGAGGCAATTGTTGTCAACTTTTCCACTAACAACAGAAAAAGGTGCATAAGGTGACGTATCAGGCAGGCTACATAGAATACTGACTTCAGATTTTACGGTAGTTCTATTTGTAGCATAAAATGATTCTACGGATATTGATTGGCTGATTATTTTATTTAAATTAGGCGTAATGCTTTTGTTATTAGCTTCTAGTGTTCTTAAACTTTCCATCACAATAAGTATGACGTTTTTTCTTTTTTGTGAAAATTGATCTTTTGACTTGTTGACGTTTAGTAAAGGGTTTTGCTCTGTGGATAAAACACTGTAGCTAGGGTAGTTGGGAATCAGATTGCGATAGTTTTTAGCACTAATGTATTCTGGTAGTATTTCTATGTTATCGTTTTTTATTTGGTTTATTATGAAACTCTCTGATTTTTTTTGATAAATTTCTTCATTTGATGTGTAGAGGCTACTGATAATGGGAGTACTTCTGAAAAGTAATAGAATGGGGTTTTCATCTTGAAGCACTCTAGTATTATGATATTGAGAATCAAAAGACTTACTGTGAAAAATTGTCCCACAAAAAATTATTGTAATGGAGCAAGAAATTATTATAAGACTACTTCTTTTGCTAATTTTTTCAGGTCTTGATTTCTCAATAAAAAAGGGGGTGGCAATGACAATGATTAGCAATGGGAGAGTATCACTGAGATCGAAATTACTGGAGGCACTTATTAAATCTTTGTACAGTGGAATTATATCATATACGATGTAGGTTTGATAAAAATTAAAATATTCAATTGAAACTTTGTAAAATGTAATTAGTATTGTTGAAATTAATATGTATGTGAGATAGTGTAGACTTTTCGACACCATTATTGTTGACATGTAAACAGTGAATATAATTGTCGATGCAACAAGAGTATCTATGAGGCCAAAAAAAGATGTTTCAAATCCATAGAAGTATAAAAGCCCAAGAGGTAGTAGAGAGTATATTAGTGATGTGTAAATGTATATCCTGTTTCTTTTCATTATTTGTTATTCCTTTAACAAAGTTAACTGGTTACATATGACATATATAACAGAGTCAGTTGCGGGCCTGAAACCAGAGATATCCAACCAGCAAAAGAGAGGTATGGGCCAAACGGAATCGGATGTTCTGAACTGGTTTTATTAGTTACAATTAGAATCAAACCAACCGTCGCGCCAACGATAGAAGACAATAAAATTATTAGGGGGAGTTGTTGCCAACCGAGCCAGGCACCAAACATTGCTAACAATTTAAAATCACCGTAGCCCATCCCTTCTTTTCCTGTTAGCAGTTTGAATCCCCAGAATACACTCCAAAGGCTCATATAGCCGGCAGTAGCACCAATGACAGCATCAGTAATAGAGACAAAGGTACCATTCAGATTTATCAGTATGCCAATCCACAATAGAGGAAGGGTAATTTGATCAGGGAGTAGCATTTCATCGAGATCTATGCCTGTTAAAGCAATTAAACCAAAGGTAAGTATGGTTCCAAAAGCAAATTGCCAGCTAGGGCCAAAGTGGTACGCCAAATAAGCGACCATCATTCCAGTTAAAGCTTCGATGATAGGGTATCTCGCAGAGATGTGAGTTTTACAATGAATGCACTTCCCACCAAGTATGAGCCATCCTAGTATAGGGAGATTATGCCAAGGCTTTATGCTGGTTTTACACTTAGGGCAGGATGAACCAGGAACGATAAGATTGTATTTCTCCGGATAATCATCGATTGGTTGGGCTAGTTTATCTTTAATCCCTGTAACAGTAGCCTTGTGGTATTCGTCGAGATATTGATTGCATTCTAGCTGCCATTCTCTTTTCATCATCACTGGTAGGCGATGAATTACCACGTTTAAAAAGCTACCAATAACTGTAGCGAAGAAGAAGGAAATTGAGGCAAACAGTAAAGGGTACTGAGCCATTAATTGGATAAATTCAGTCATTGAAAGCTTAATTTAGTAATTTTACTGGGATATTGTTAGCCGACTACATTACCTAGCTGGAAGATTGGTAGATACATACCGACAATCAAGCCGCCAACTAGGGTGCCAATAACGACCATCATCATAGGTTCGATTAGACTGGATAGACCATCAACAGCATCGTCTACCTGCATCTCGTAAATATTAGCAACTTTATTGAGCATATCATCTAGACCACCGGATTCTTCACCTATCATGACCATCTGGATTAGCATATCGGGGAAGAGCCCTGTAGTGCGCATAGCAACGTTCATCTGCATGCCTGACATGACTTCAGTACGTACTTTAGTAAGAGCACTACGGTAAACATAGTTACCAGAAGCTCCGGCAGCAGATTCTAAACCGTCTATAAGTGGTACACCTGCCGCAAAGGTCGTAGCTAGTGTTCGAGCAAATCGAGCCATAGCTGCTTTATGCAGAATATTGCCAACCACTGGAATTTTTAGAACCATTTCATCAACTTTATCGCGGAACTTTTGAGATTTTAGGTGTGCACGCTTAAATGACCAAATACCAACAATAATAGCGATGATGAAAATATACCAAGACGATTGTAGCCATCTTGAAATGCCGATAATCATTTGTGTGAATGCAGGTAGTTCGGCGCCGAAACCAGCAAATATTTCTTCAAATTGAGGTACGACAAATAGTAAAAGCAGTGAGGTTACCAAAATCGCAACAACAACAACTGCAGCAGGATAAAACATTGCCTTTTTGATTTTTGACTTAAGGGCTTCAGCTTTCTCTCTGTAGGTTGCTATTCTGTCAAATACGGCATCGAGAGAACCCGAGTGTTCACCTGCGGCAACTAGATCGACGTAAAGATCATCAAAATATTGCCTGTGTGGTCTTAAAGCATCTGACAATGGAATGCCAGCTTGTACGTCGTTAACTATTGTACCTAAGAGTTCTCGCATTCTAGGTTTTTCATGGCCGCGACCTAGCATTTCAAGAGTAGTCACAATTGGGACGCCAGCTGCCAACATAGTGGCTATTTGCCGGGTGATCATGGCGATATCCATCGCCTTGATTTTTGGATCGCTTTTAAATAAGGATTCGGCTTTTTTCTTAACAACCTTAGGGTTAACACCCTGAGATTTTAACTGTGCTTTAATCTCTGCAGATGACGTTCCTCTGAGTTCTCCCGAAGTTTTTTTGCCATCGCGATTAGTGCCTTTCCATTCGAAGGTGACTACTTTAGGTTGAGCCTTGGCTGCCTTTTGCTTTTTAGTTGTGGTTTTTGTGAGTGATGCGCTAGCCATGGATAATCCTTTGTGAGTATCTATTTATTAGAAACTGGTGACGCGGTTTATTTCGGCAATACTGGTTACTCCGGCAATCACTTTGCGTAGGCCAGAGTCTCGAAGATCGCGCATGCCCTGTTCTTTCGCCTGATTGGCTATTTGTAGTGAGTTGCCTCCTTCCATGATAGTACGGGCAATCTCATCCGACATCTTCATCACCTCATAGATACCGACACGTCCTTTGTAGCCTCCAGAGCAGAGATCGCAACCTATAGGTTTGTAGACGGTAAATCCATCATCGATTTGGGCTTGGGTAAAGCCTAGGTTTAACAGTTCGTGTTCGGGAACATCTTCTGGTTGACGGCATTCTGTGCACAGTCTTCTTGCAAGACGCTGGGCAATGATCAGATTTACCGAACTCGCAATGTTATAACCAGGAACCCCCATGTTGATAAGACGAGTAAGGGTTTCAGCGGCAGAGTTGGTATGCAGGGTTGATAATACGAGGTGACCTGTCTGTGCGGCCTTGATGGCTATTTCAGCCGTTTCTAGGTCGCGGATCTCACCCACCATGACTACATCTGGATCTTGACGGAGGAATGAACGTAACGCCGAAGCAAAGGTTAAGCCTGCCTTGAGGTTGATATGAACTTGGTTAACGCCTTCTAGGTTGATTTCGACCGGGTCTTCTGCCGTAGATATGTTGCGTTCTTCGGTGTTGAGGATATTCAGGCCGGTATAGAGGGATACGGTTTTACCCGAACCTGTAGGGCCGGTGACCAAGATCATGCCTTGTGGTTTGGCGAGCATTTCCTCATAGAGTGCTCGTTGATCATCTTCATAGCCTAGTTTTTCGATGCCTAGCTGCGCCGAGGATGAATCCAAGATACGCATTACGATCTTCTCGCCCCAGATAGTGGGCAGGGTACTTACACGAAAATCGATGGATTTAGTGCGCGACAGCTTCATCTTGATGCGACCATCTTGAGGGACGCGGCGCTCGGCGATATCCAGCTTTGACATTACTTTTAAACGTGCCGATATGCGCCCGGCTAAATTTACCGGAGGCTCTGAGACTTCGTGTAAGATTCCATCGATACGAAAGCGGATTCGATAGCGTTTTTCGTAAGGCTCGAAATGAAGATCTGATGCACCTTTTCGTATAGCATCGGTTAAGATCTTATTGATATAGATGACGATGGGGGCATCGTCACTGGCATCACCGGCTTGTTCTTCCTGGCGCTTGTCTGTATCTGTAATTTCTATACCGGAAAGCGAGTCTTCATCAATACCATCTAAATCAAGCGCCGAGATATCTTCTTCGAGCACTTTTTCTAATGCTAAGGTTAGCTTGTCGTCTTCAACTAGAATCGCTTCGGCGTGCAAACCGGCACTAAACTGGAAATCTTCTAATGCAGCAATGTTGGTAGGATCTGATGTACCAATATAGAGACGATTGCCACGTTTAAACAGAGGTAAACATTTATGTTTTTCAATGAGTTTCTTATTGAGAAAATCTTCTGGAATGCTGCTTATATCAAACTCATTTAAATCTAGCAGTGGGGTACCGTATTCTTCATAACACAGTTCTGCGATTTCTCTAGCAGAAATGAGCTTTTCCGAAACTATTGTAGATACTAAAGATTGTTTAGATTGGCGCGATTTGGTTATTGCTGATGCAACTTGCTCTTCGCTTAATAGATGCTTGCGAATAAAGAGGGTGGATAAACCTAAGTGAAGACCTGTTGTTGGCATGATAAGTATATCAGTCGAGGTAGTCGGCTAAGCGACTACCTCATTCTGCATAGACTGATTATTGATCTTGGCAGTAGCCAGCCGCTACACAGTCACCTGATTGTGCCCATGTAATGGTAAGATCTGATGCGTTGATAGTGCCAGTCAATACATTCTTCTTACCGCCGGCAGCAGCTGTACCTGTACCGGTCAGAATAATTGATGCATCTGTCGCTGCTACAGTAAGAGAAGCTAGGTTGGCTGTTGCTGTTGGAACGCTAGGCACTCCATTAGAACTCGCACCACATGATGAACCTTTACCCTGTTGCATAACACAAATAGTCGTCGCAGTTTTGAAACCGTCAATTGCGGTATTTACTTCGGCAAAACGAGTTTTCTTGGTGTAGTCTTGATAAGCTGGCAGTGCAATTGCGGCGAGAATACCGATGATTGCAACAACGATCATTAATTCAATCAGGGTGAAACCCTTAGCGTTAGTCTTCTTGATACCTTTCATTTTTACTCTCTCCGTTTGACAGAACTCTGATTCGACTCATCCTAATGCTGACTATAGCAGGGTGGCAGCACAACTATTCTAGTGTTATCGCTATAGTAATAGTTAAACTTGTACAAGTAACCAATGCTACAGCCATTACTTTAGAAGGCGGTGCTGAGACCGCTATTTCAGCTTGCTCCTGCGTAGCTTTTGACGTCGTCCCTGGTCAAATCGTTATTACTATCAACTAGTATTTTATGAATTCCTAAAATGAGTCCAGTAAGCAGGCTGTTTTTGCCTTGGTGTACCACTCACTCTCGGCTTTCACTCTAAGTTTAATTAATCTTCATTCGGCAAACTGCACCATTTGGCAATTTAGTCAGTAGAAATCATATTCTTATCATCAATATCTTAACTTTTTCCAGCAGGTTTTAAGCTGGGACTCGTTTAATGCTTGCCCTTTTTACGCTCTCGTATACAGAGAAAGTGTTAACGGTATGTTTCATTAAACTTGTCGCTAGTCTAGAAAATCTTCAATTAACAATAATTAATGCTTTCGACTTACTAAGTCGGTTTACCTTCATGGTAAGCTGGCCGAAAGGGCCATCTCGCCTACAGCCAAAGTTAGTACAAAGTTAACAAAAAGGGAACCGTAAATCGCATCAAAGTACTAATTTGATGGTGAATTTGTCTAATAAAAATTTTTTTTGTAAAAAAAGTTATAGCGTAATTATGACTTTGGCTGAAAAATTGGCGATTGTACCAGGAGTGTCAATTTTATAGCGGCTAGAAAGCCGTTTTAGCCTTGAACAATTTACGTACAATCTTTAGTGGTAATCTGACTTGTTGCGTAAATGTTGCTCAACCTGATGGGTAAAAGTATCAGATTGAGCATTCCAGTCACCGCTGGCATCTTATTACAGGAAATTAATCTTTCAGCCTAAGCGATAAGTCCAACGCCTTGACGTGTTTGGTCAGGGCTCCGACCGAGATGTAGTCTATGCCGGTTTTGGCGAAGTCTGAGATGGTATCTAGGGTCACGTTGCCCGACACCTCGAGTTTTACCCGCTGGTTTTCGCTATAGCTATTATTAAGCTCTACCGCCTCTATCATCATGGTGACGTCAAAGTTGTCGAGCATGACGATATCGGCACCCGCATCGAGCGCCTGCTTTAGCTCATCAATGCTTTCTACTTCGACTTCCACTAACTTGTCGCTGGCAAGCCTACGGGCTGCTTTGATGGCTGATGCGATCGAGCCACTGGCCATGATGTGATTCTCCTTAATAAGGAAGGCATCGAACAAGCCAATGCGATGGTTTTTTCCGCCGCCGCAGGTAACGGCATATTTTTGTGCTGTTCGTAGACCTGGTATGGTCTTGCGAGTGTCTAACAGTTTACAGTGAGTGCCCGCCAGTCTATCGACATAAAGCTTAGTCAAGGTCGCCACGCCGGAGAGTGTCTGGATAAAGTTCATGGCGGTGCGCTCACCGGTCAGGATGGCGCGAGCAGAACCCGACATTTCGCATAAAACCTGATTCGGCAACACAAGGTCACCATCGTCAACATGCCAATGCAGAGCGACTTCACCGCCTAATTGGTTGAAGACCTGTTCTGCCCATGCCTTACCGCAAAAGACGCCTTCTTCGCGGGTGATTAGTGTGGCCTGCGCATACTTATCGCTTGGAATAAGCTGAGCTGTGATGTCCAGACTCAATTTTTCTTGTGGGGTTAGATTCGAGTCAGCCTGAAAACCTAAATCTTCTTCGAGTGCGACTTTGACGGCTAATCTAATGTCATTTTCCAGCATCTTTCTATCCTCATGGCGGCTCGCCGCACTCCCTGAGCTTACAACTTAAGCTCGAACGGGTTATCTCTCTCGTTTCAATGGCTGCGAGCACTTAGCTATATGGCATTAATAGTAACAAATCCCAGATTGAAAAAGCAGGGATATTTAGTGCTTGAGCCTGAAGATAGACGCAATTTGTGCCGATTTGTATTCATAGTCTTCGAGTGACTGGCGAGTATCAAGCGAATTGGGTTAAAGTGCTAACGGCTTGATATTGTTTGGAGGTAGATTGGCCTGTGGCTAACATGACGTTGCAAAAAGGGTGGATTCAAGAGTGTCGACAGTGCGTCTCGCCACATTTTAACGCCCGACCAGATGGAGAGGTGAGTCTCTTGGTGATCCATAATATCAGCCTGCCGGCGGGGCGGTTCGGGTTGCCTTATATCGATCAGCTTTTTCAAGGCTGTTTGGATGTTCAGGCTGACGAGAGTTTTTGTGAACTCGACGGCTTAGAGGTGTCGGCGCATTTTTTGATTCGGCGAGACGGTGAACTGGTGCAGTATGTCAGCTGTGATGATCGTGCTTGGCATGCTGGCGTCTCTGAGTTTGCCGGGCGTACCGGTTGTAATGACTTTGCCATAGGTATCGAGCTGGAAGGCACAGATAGCCAAGCCTATACCGATGCTCAGTATGAGCGGCTTAAGCAATTAACCTTGGTCTTGTTTGACGCATATCCTATGCTCAATAGAAATCTCATCGTCGGTCATAGCGATATCGCACCAGGTCGGAAGACTGATCCCGGTGAAAGTTTCGACTGGCGAAGATATCGCGCGAGTTTGGATGAAGCGTAACTTACCTAAAAGCTTGGTTTACCATTAAACACAACAATTAGATGGAAGGGAGAGGGGAGTAAGATGGCACTGTTTTCTTTATTGCTGGCGATCATGATAGAACGTCTCAAGCTATTACCCCAGGCATGGCAGCTAGAAACCCTATTAGCCTTATATGCCAAGAGTTTCTTTGGCCGTAAGCAGCTCACCAACGATCTTATGATGGCTATCGCGCTGATTCTCCCTGCGATAGCCGTGCAGGTACTCGCCTGGTTCGTGGCGGGGATGTTTTGGGGAATATTGAGTCTTGCCCTCTGGGTTGGTGTATCGATTCTCTGTTTCAGTCACCTCAAACAGCGACAGGTGTTCAAGCAATATATACAGGCGGCTTGTCGTGGTGACGCACAGGCTTGTTACCACTTTGCCGATGAGCTTGACCCTTATGTGTCGCTCGATGCCGTGTCAGAGCAAGATCTCGGTGAGAAAGTCGGGCAGACGGTTGCCTGGCTCAATTATCGTTTCTATGGCGCCGTGGCGCTATACCTTATCTTCTTCGGACCTGCCGGCGCCGTACTCTACTGTACCGTGCGTTATTTCTCGGACGATGCCAAGAGCCGTGGAATCGATCTTCCCTTGGTGGACACCGCCTTATTGTTGCTGGATTGGCTGCCGAGCCGATTGATCGCGCTAGGCTATGTTCTCAGTGGGCACTTTTCACTGGCATTTGCTCGCTGGCGACAACAGGCGCTGTGCTGGCGTTGCCCGGCGCGCGATGTCATATCTGAGGTCGCTCTGGCGGCAGAGACCATTGAATTTAATTCACCTACACCAATTTGCGTCCAATCTACCATCTCTTTGCTACAGTTGAGTAAGCGTAACTTTATCTTACTCGTGATCGGCCTCTCTTTGCTGACGATTTTTGGGGTGGTAGTGTAGCTGCGGGGCGAGGCGGACGCTCGTATTGCGGCTTGCTCGCCTCGTTATTGCTATTCAAGGCGAGCCCTAAGCACTTGGGGCAATGGTCAGACCCCTTTATCATAAATATAAGCTATTCTCACAAATCGTGAGTTTACATGAAGCAGATCACGAACTGGACATCTGAAATGTGATTTGATAAAGTGCGCTCAGTCAATTAAATTGGTAAGACCAATTTACAATAGGAGCTGAGGGCCATATGGCTTATAGCAAAATCAACCAGCCAAAAATTTCTGATGTGATCATGAATCAGCTGGAGCAGATGATCCTAGAGGGGAGTCTGCAACCGGGTCAGAAATTACCACCAGAGCGTGAATTGGCACTGCAATTCGAAGTCTCTCGACCATCTCTTCGTGAAGCAATTCAAAAGTTAGAAGCAAAAGGCTTGCTGCTGCGTCGTCAAGGCGGTGGTACCTATGTCAAAGAGCAACTTTGGCAGAGTCTTGCTGATCCTATTGTGGAGCTGATGCACAGCGATTCCGAGAGTCAGTACGATCTTCTCGAGTTTCGTCACGCCACTGAAGGCATGATGGCTTACTTCGCGGCACTTCGGGGTACCGATGCCGACATGCAAAACATCAAAGAAAAAATCCAAGCGGTAGAAGCTGCGTCTGACATCGAGGCGAAGGCAGAGGCGATCGTGTGTTTTTATCGCGCCATTGCCGAAGCCTCACACAACGTGGCTATGCTGCACTTGGTACTGAGTTTATCTCCCGTGCTGCATAAGAATGTGGCACAAAACCTAGAGTTGCTAAAGCGCAGAGCTGATGCCTCTAAAATGGCGAACGAGCATAGGCAAGATCTTCTTGCCGCCATCGTGCGTCGTGACCCTGAAGCAGCAAGAGAAGCCTCAAACGAGCATCTAAGCTACATTGAGGAAGTGATGTTGTCTGTGAGGGAAGAAGATAGCCGGTTGCAGCGTAGTCTGCGCCGTTTGAAGAGTGGCGCGTAGGCAGTCTGTCTAACCGCCACTTTTTATTATTCAATTCATACAATTAATGTATATAGGGAAGGACTGCGAAATGTCTGAACATATGCTGCAAGATTTAGATCCGTTAGAGACTCAAGAGTGGGTCGATTCATTACAAGCCGTATTAGAGCAAGAAGGTCCGGAACGTGCTCATTTTCTTCTTGAGAAGCTAATCGACAAGGCTCGTCGTAACGGTACTCATCTGCCTTATAAGGCAACCACTGCCTATCTGAACACGATTCCAGCGGGTCAGGAACCTCATATGCCTGGTAACCAGGAGATGGAGCGTCGCATTCGCGCCATCATTCGTTGGAACGCCCTGGCCATGGTATTGCGCGGTTCGAAGAAAGATCTTGAGCTGGGTGGCCACATTTCCAGTTTCGCCTCTAGTGCAACCATTTACGATGTCTGCTTTAACCACTTCTTCCGTGCACCAAACGAGAAGGATGGCGGTGACCTGGTTTACTTCCAGGGACACATCGCACCAGGTATCTATGCGCGCTCTTTCCTCGAAGGTCGCCTGACCGAAGATCAACTGGCCAACTTCCGTCAGGAAGTCGATGGTAAGGGTCTTTCTTCTTATCCACACCCTAAGTTGATGCCGGACTACTGGCAGTTCCCTACGGTTTCTATGGGTCTGGGTCCGATCCAGGCTATCTATCAGGCTCGCTTCCTGAAGTACCTGACCGACCGTGGTCTGAAAGATTGTTCTGAGCAAACCGTATACTGCTTCCTGGGTGACGGTGAGTGTGACGAGCCAGAAACCTTAGGTGCTATCGGTCTGGCGGCGCGTGAAGAGCTGGACAACCTGGTCTTCATCGTTAACTGTAACCTGCAGCGTCTAGATGGTCCTGTACGTGGTAACGGCAAGATCATTCAAGAGCTTGAAGGTGAATTCCGCGGCGCTGGCTGGGAAGTGGCTAAGGTCATCTGGGGTCGCTACTGGGATCCGCTATTGGCTCGCGACACCAGCGGTAAGCTGCTGCAGTTGATGGAAGAAACCGTCGACGGCGAATACCAAAACTGTAAGGCCAAAGGTGGCGCTTACACCCGTGAGCACTTCTTCGGTAAGTACCCTGAAACTGCCGAGATGGTTGCGAACATGTCTGACGATGACATCTGGCGCCTCAACCGTGGTGGTCACGATCCAGTGAAGATCTATGCTGCGCTGCAACACGCTAAGAACACTAAGGGCCGTCCAACCGTAATCCTGGCGAAAACTGTTAAAGGTTATGGTCTTGGTGATGCCGGTGAAGGTAAGAATATCGCGCACAACGTCAAGAAGATGGACATCAGCGCCGTTCGTTACTTCCGCGATCGTTTCAACATCCCGATCCCTGATGACAAGCTAGAAGAAATCCCTTTCTATCACCCAGGTCCAGATTCGGAAGAGGTGAAGTATCTTCAGGAACGCCGCGCCGCACTGCACGGTTCTATGCCGGCTCGCCGTCAGAAGTTCTCTGAAGATCTCGAAGTCCCTTCACTGAAGATCTTCGATTCTATCTTGAAAGGCTCTAACGGCCGTGAGATCTCAAGCACCATGGCGTTCGTGCGTATTCTAACTGCGCTGCTGAAAGATAAGAAGATAGGTAAGAACATAGTGCCTATTATCCCGGATGAGGCACGTACCTTCGGTATGGAAGGTCTGTTCCGTCAGGTAGGTATCTATGCTCACGAAGGGCAGAAGTATGTGCCACAAGACTCGGATCAGGTGGCTTATTACCGCGAAGACAAGTCTGGCCAGGTACTGCAAGAAGGTATCAACGAGCTTGGCGCAATGTCTTCTTGGGTATCGGCGGCAACAAGTTACTCGGTTAACGATACGCCAATGATTCCGTTCTACATCTACTACTCAATGTTTGGTTTCCAACGTATTGGTGACATGGCATGGGCGGCAGGTGATATGCGCGCTCGCGGCTTCATGGTCGGCGGCACATCGGGCCGTACTACCCTGAACGGTGAGGGTCTACAGCACCAGGACGGTCACAGCCACGTATTGGCTAACACGATTCCGAACTGTATCTCTTACGACCCAACTTATGGTTATGAGATTGCGGTTATCGTTCAAGACGGTATCCGTCGTATGTATGGTGAGAACCAGGAAGATATCTTCTACTACCTGACCACTATGAACGAAAACTATGTACAGCCTGAAATGCCAGAAGGTGCCGAGGAAGGTATCGTCAAGGGTATCTACAAGCTGGAATCAGTCTCAGGCAGCGGCAAGGGCAAGGTACAGCTAATGGGCTGTGGCACCATCCTTGAGCAGGTTCGTAAGGCAGCCCAGGCATTGGCGAAAGACTTCGGTATCTCGTCGGACGTATTTAGTGTCACCAGCTTTAACGAGCTGACTCGCGATGGCCAGGCGGCAGAGCGTTACAACATGCTGCACCCAACCGAGACGCCTAAGCAGGCTTATATCAGCCAGGTGCTGTCTAGCGATTCACCTGCCGTTGTCGCCACCGACTATATGAAGATATACGGCGAGCAGCTACGTGCCTATGTTCCTACCGACTACAAGGTGCTGGGTACCGATGGTTTCGGCCGCAGTGACAGCCGCGAGAACCTGCGTCACCACTTCGAAGTGGACGCTAAGTTCATCGTGATCGCCGCACTGAAGTCGCTGGTTGACCGCAACGAGTTGCCAGTTGAAGTGCTTGCGCAAGCGATTGCCGAGTACGGCATCGATGCTGACAAGATCAACCCACAGTTCGCGTAAGGGGATAGAGAATGGCTGAATTAAAAGAAGTTTTAGTCCCCGATATCGGTGGGGATGAAGTACAGGTTATCGAGATCTGTGCTGCGGTAGGCGATAACCTCGCCGCCGAAGAATCGATCATTACCGTTGAAAGCGACAAGGCGACCATGGATATTCCTGCGCCTTTCGCCGGCAAACTGGCCGAGATCAAGGTCGCCGTGGGCGATACCGTATCTGAAGGCTCGCTGATCGCCATGATGGAAGCCGGTGAAGCGCAAGCCGCCGAGCCAGCCCCTGCGGTTGCCGAAGCTGCTCCTGCACCGGCAGCGCCTGTTGAGGCTGCACCCGTTGCGGCGGCGCCTGCCTCGGCGCAAGTGATTGAAGTCACAGTGCCGGATATCGGTGATGCATCCGATGTTGATGTGATCGAAGTGCTGGTGGCCGTGGGCGACAGTATCGATGTCGACACGGGTCTTATCACCCTGGAAACCGATAAGGCGACCATGGAAGTACCCGCACCTTCTGCCGGCGTTGTGAAAGAACTTAAAGTCGCTGTGGGCGATAAAGTTTCTCAGGGTTCATTAGTGCTGATGCTAGAAGTCAGTGGTGGTGCAGCAGCTCCAGCGGCTAGCGCACCTGCACCAGAAGCAGCACCAGCGGCTGCAGCAACGACGAGCATCGAAGTAAAAGAGATCGCCGTGCCGGATATCGGTGATGCATCTGATGTCGATGTTATCGAGGTATTGGTTGCCGCCGGTGATGTGATCGAGGCCGACCAAGGCCTGATCACCCTGGAAACCGACAAGGCCACCATGGAAGTCCCTGCACCGTTCGCCGGTAAGCTGGTTTCTGTGACCGTTAAGGTGGGTGACAAGGTTTCTCAAGGTAGCGTGATTGCGACCATAGAGACGCAGTCGAGTGCACCGGCTGCCGCGCCAGCCCCTGCAGCTGCCGCGTCTGCGCCGGCTCCACAAGCCAGTGCGCCAGCGCCTGCGGCGAGCAAGCCGCCTGTGCCGCATCACCCAAGTGCCGGTAGCAAGCCAGCAACGGGTGCCGTGCACGCCTCGCCAGCGGTTCGTCGTCTGGCCCGCGAGTTCGGTGCAGACCTGACTCAGGTTACAGGTAGCGGCCCTAAAGGACGTATTCTGAAAGAAGACGTTCAGGCTTACATTAAGTATGAGCTGTCTCGTCCTAAAGCCTCTGCAGCCACCAGTGTGGGTGCCGGTGAAGGCGGATTGCAGGTGATTGCTGCGCCTAAGGTTGATTTCGCTAAGTTTGGTGAAGTGGAAGAAGTGCCGCTGAGCCGTATCCAGAAGATCTCTGGACCTAACCTGCACCGTAACTGGGTCACTATTCCACACGTGACTCAGTTCGACGAAGCCGACATTACAGAGATGGAAGCCTTCCGTAAGCAGCAAAACGAGATCGCCGCCAAGCAGAAAACTGGCGTCAAGATCACCCCGCTGGTCTTCATGATGAAGGCGGTTGCCAAGACACTGCAGCAGTTCCCAGTGTTTAACGCCAGCCTGAGCGCCGATGGTGAGTCGCTGATCAAGAAGAAGTACTACCACATTGGTGTGGCGGTCGATACGCCAAACGGCCTGGTCGTTCCTGTGGTACGTGATGTCGACAAGAAAGGCATTATCGAGCTGTCAGCCGAGCTGATGGAGATCTCGGTTAAGGCCCGTGATGGCAAGCTTAAGGCTGCAGACATGCAGGGCAGCTGTTTCACCATCTCTAGCCTAGGTGGCATAGGCGGTACCGCGTTTACGCCTATCGTCAACTATCCTGATGTCGCGATCTTAGGGGTTTCTAAGTCTGAAATTAAACCTAAGTGGAATGGTAAAGATTTCGAGCCTAAGTTAATGTTGCCGCTCTCTTTATCATACGACCACCGTGTGATCGATGGCGCGATGGCGGCACGCTTTAGCGTGACCCTGTCAAGTATGCTGTCCGACATACGCACACTTATTTTGTAATGATGAAGGCTACTCACCATGAGTAGCCTTTTGTTTAACTCCTTGAAAGGTTAAAATGCGGCCACCTTACAAGAACTAACGTTCAAAAAGCTGGCGTCATAATGGGTTGGGCCGGAATTCCTCCCAACACAATGAGAAAGAATAGAGGAAAACATGAGTAACGAAATCAAAACTCAGGTAGTGGTTTTAGGTGCAGGCCCTGCAGGTTATTCAGCAGCATTCCGTGCTGCCGACTTAGGTCTGGAGACTGTTATTGTAGAGCGTTTCAGTACCCTAGGTGGTGTGTGTCTGAACGTGGGTTGTATCCCATCTAAGGCGCTACTGCACGTTTCTAAAGTGATCGAAGAAGCGAAAGCCATTTCTAACCACGGCGTGGTATTTGGCGAGCCGCAGATCGATCTCGATAAGCTACGTGAGTTTAAGCAGAGTGTTATCAGCCAGCTGACTGGCGGTCTGGGCGGCATGTCTAAGATGCGTAAAGTCAACGTGGTTAACGGTCTGGGTAAGTTTACCGGTCCTAACACCATCGAAGTTGCTGGTGAAGATGGCGTGAAAGTGGTGCACTTCGAGCAAGCGATCATCGCTGCGGGTTCTCGCCCAATTCAACTGCCTTTCATTCCTCATGAAGATCCACGTATCTGGGATTCTACCGATGCGCTTGAGCTGAAAGAAGTTCCTGGCAAGCTGCTGGTTATGGGCGGCGGTATTATCGGTCTGGAGATGGGTACGGTGTACTCTTCACTGGGTAGTGAGATCGACGTGGTTGAGATGTTCGACCAGGTTATCCCAGCAGCCGATAAAGATATCGTTCGTGTCTACACCAAGAAGATCAAGAACAAGTTCAACCTGATCCTAGAGACCAAAGTAACTGCCGTTGAAGCGAAAGAAGACGGTATCTATGTTTCTATGGAAGGTAAGAAGGCGCCAACTGAGCCAGTACGCTACGATGCGGTATTGGTGGCTATCGGTCGTACACCAAACGGTAAGCTGATCGATGCCGACAAGGCTGGCGTAAACATCGATGAGCGCGGCTTCATCAATGTCGACAAGCAGATGCGCACCAACGTGCCACACATCTATGCTATCGGTGACATCGTGGGTCAGCCAATGCTGGCACACAAAGGTGTGCATGAAGGCCACGTCGCTGCCGAGGTGATTGCTGGCATGAAGCACTACTTCGATCCTAAGGTTATCCCATCAATCGCCTACACAGATCCTGAAGTGGCTTGGGTTGGTCTGACCGAGAAAGAAGCCAAAGAGCAAGGCATCGCTTACGAGACGGCAAGCTTCCCATGGGCGGCAAGTGGTCGTGCGATCGCTTCTGACTGCTCAGACGGTATGACTAAGCTGATCTTCGATAAGGAAACCCATCGTGTGATCGGTGGTGCTATCGTGGGTGTGAACGGTGGCGAGCTACTGGGTGAAATCGGCCTGGCTATCGAGATGGGTTGTGATGCCGAAGATCTGGCGCTGACCATCCACGCTCACCCGACGCTACACGAGTCTGTCGGTCTGGCGGCTGAAATCTACGAAGGTTCAATTACCGATTTGCCAAACCCTAAGGCAAAGAAGAAGAAATAATTGCTTCTGAAATCCGAAAAAGCGCTCACTGAGCGCTTTTTTTTTGGCTGGCTAACTTATATATTATATTTTTGTAACAATTATAAGTTTATCGCGCTATGTCCCAACCCCGCCGTGCTGTTTGTCTGAAATGGGATCTTCTATGAGTTTTACCCAGGCGTTTCGCTTACTAGGCTTTTTGGTATTTATGATTGGCTTTACCACGCCAAGTTTGGCGGGCGATCTGGTACAGAGGGTCTTTAGCGCTCGCGACGGCCTCAACAATGCCACGGTAAACGACATTAGCTTCGATGAGTATGGTTACACCTGGCTCTCCACCGAGCAGGGCTTGTACCGCGTCAGCGACACTAAGGCGCGGCGCATCGACAAAGACGCCAACCATATTCGCCTCTCTGATGAGTATATCTATCTCGTCGAATCCCTGAGTAAACAGCACCTGCTGGTTAGCAGCTATGCCAATACCTACCTGTATGACATAGTTCAAGATGAGTTTGTCCAGCTGGGAAGTCGCGAGCTGTTTCCCAAGTTTAATCCCAGTGGGCTACAGGCAATCACCCGCCAGAAAGATGGTAGCTATGTGCTGCTCAGCTATGTCGGCGAGCTCTACCGTCTGGATTACCAGGCGATGTCGCTCACCTTCATCAGTGCCCTGCCAAGCGATCCCGATATGCCCTGGTTTGTGTTGTCGCAATTTGGCGACTCCCAGCTGATTGTGGGAAAGACTTATGAGCTGCAACTCAGGGACAGCCTGGGGATGCTCAGGGGGATCTTCCCCTGGACTGAGGAGCAGGGCCAGATCAAGAGCCTGTTTGAAGACAGGGCGGGGCGTCTGTGGCTGGGCTCGAGCAATGGTTTATATCGCGTCTACCCCGACTCGTTAACCCTTGAGAAGGTGGAGCAGATCCCCTTCTATGTGACCCAGATGGCTCAGGATAAGCTGGGCTTTCTCTGGCTTTCGGGCCGTGAGGGGCTGATCAAGTGGCACCCCGACACCCTGGAGATAAAGCACTTTAGCAATGAACTGAAGCTGGCGGCCGATCTCGACTATATCTACGACCTGGCGGTGGACGACAATGACCTGGTCTGGGTGGGCGGTTCGGGCGATGGCCTAGCAATTGTCGCCGACGACCCCGATTTCGTGCTGGATAACTTCACCCGTAACGCCCCCTATGGGCTCAGCGACGAGATGGTGTGGAGCATCTTTGCCGATCAAAATAAGCTGTGGTTGGGCACAGACAAGGGGCTCATCGAGGTGGATCGTGATGCCAGGAAGAGTCAGACCTACCTGCCAGAGGAGATGGAAGTCAACGACAGCGTCTATGCGGTAAACGAGTTAGACAAACGGCATCTGCTGCTGGGCACCACCAATGGCCTGTTTACCTACGACCGCCAGGCGCACAAGACGCAGAGATTTGCCGAGATCACCGGCGGGCGCACCTCGCTCGAAAATAAGATGATCTACTTCAGCTACAAGGATCCTTTGATCGCCTCCCGCTGGTGGTTTGTTACCGCCACGGGCTTGTTCTATTGGGACAAGGGCAGTTTGGAGCCGACTCGTATGCAGGTCAAGGGGGTCGACGGCACCCTGCATCAGATCCCGCTGCGCTCCATCTATCGAGCGGCCGACGGTAAGCTGTGGATTGGCGGCGAAAACCTGTTTGGTTATATCGATAGCAAGGGGCTCTTCTATTCCCGTATCGACCTGTTCGCCGACGAGAACATCTCTATCGATGTCAGCTATATCAAGGAGGTGGACTCTGGAGTGCTCTGGCTCGGCACCTCGCCCAAGGGGTTAGTGGAGTATCACCCCAAGACAGGGCTGACCTATTTTCTTACCGACAACTGGCAGGTGGAGTGCAGCTCCGTCTACTTCATCGAGCAGCTTCCCGGTTATCGGGTGCTGGGCTGCGCCAACTCCCTGGTGCGGCAAGATCTCACCACGGGGGGGCTTACGGTTATCGAGAAGCAGGACGGACTTATCAGTCATGAACTTAACGACGGCGCCGCCTTCTATCAGCCCGGTGCCGGCCTGTTTGTCGGCAGCCCAGACGGGGTCGCCTTAGTGGATGTGCCCCAGATGCGAAACCGCCTCGCGGAAGATGGCATTATGATGGAGTCTGTCTCGGTATTTTATGAGGACAACACGGAGACCAAGCTGGTGCCTGAGGCCGGCATGCTGATCGAGCCCGGTGCGCGCCTGATCAGTTTCCAGTTAACTAGCCTGGATTATCTGACCGATATTCCGTTTCAGTTACAGTACCGCCTGCGTCGTGGCAAGGGTTCTGAGCAGAGCAAGTATCTGCAGCTGATGGGCCAGTCGCAGGTTAACGTCTCAGGTCTCAAGCAAGGCCATTACACCTTAGACATTCTCAGTGAGAAAAACGGTGTCTGGTCGCAGACCCCCTATTCATTCCGTTTCGTGGTAGAAGATTACTGGTGGAACTATGATTGGTTCAGGGGCTTATTGTTAATTTCGTTGTTGCTGGTGGGGCTCTACTTCCTGCTGCTGCGTCAGAAGCAGATCGGTGCCTTCAGACGGGTCAACAAGGCGCTCAAGGAGAGCGAGGACAGGTTGCGTCAATCGCTGCGGGGCAGTGACTCAGAGTTGTGGGAGTGGCACAGCGAGAGTGAAACCTTCCTGCTTGAAAACCGCGGACGCTACTTCCCTGACAAGGGCGATGCCTTCGAGCTCAAGATGGATGAGTTCCCCATCTATGCCGACGACCAGGACAAGGTGTTTACGGCCTGGAAACGTCTGCTCTCTAAGCAGGATGACAGGTTGGATGTGGATTATCGTTACCGTCGCCCCGACGAGTCCTGGGGCTGGACCCGGGTGCGGGGACGCGCCCTGGAGTTTGATCCCATCAGCGGCAGGGTGAAGAAGGTTGCCGGTATCTACACAGATATCACGACCCAGCGTCGACTGGAGGATGACGTTAAACTCCTGGCGCAGGCCTTTGCCAACACCTCCGAAGGGGTACTTATCTTAGACGCCGATGAGCGGGTGAGGGTCTCCAACAAGGCCGCTCAGAGCATCCTGGGGATGAGCGCCGATGAACTGATCGACAGATACTTTTCCCAGCTGGTTCATAGCAGCGAAGACAGGAGCGATGAGATCAGCATCCTGCTGGAACAGGGGATCACCTGGACCGGCGAGCATGAGTTTCAGTGTTCCGAGGGGCTAATCTGTCCCGTGTGGTTAAACCTGTCGACCATGAAAGATGACCGAGGGGCCATCAGCCATTATGTGGCGGTATTCTCCGATATCACAGAGCGCAAACAGACGGAGGCCGACCTGCGACGTCTGGCCAACTATGACGTGCTTACCGGCCTGCCGAACCGCTCCCTGTTCGCCTCGCGTCTGGCCAAGTGTATTCACCGTGCGGAGCAGACCCAGGACAAGCTGGCGCTGATCTTCCTCGATCTGGACCGTTTCAAGAACGTCAACGACTCCTACGGCCATAGCATGGGCGACGCCTTGCTGGTGGAAGCCGCCAGTCGCTTGCAATCTTGCGTGAGCGAGAGCCATACCCTCTGCCGCTTCGGTGGCGACGAGTTTGTGATCCTGATGCGTGACATGGTCGATATCGATGAGGTCAACCATCTGTGCGAGGCCTTGATCCGCCAGATAGAGAAACCCTTCGAGCTCTACGGCCGCGAGTTCTTTATCTCCACCAGTATCGGGGTGAGCCTGTGGCCGGATGATGCCAAGCAGCCCGAGGTGCTGATTAAGAACGCCGATCAGGCCATGTATCACGCCAAGGAAGAGGGGCGTGGCAACTTCCAGTACTTCTCGGCCGAGCGTAATGCCGAGGCGCTCTATCACCTCAAGCTGGAGGCCGAGCTGCGTAAGGCGATGGACAGGCAGGAGTTTGAGCTCTACTTCCAGCCGCAGATCGATATTCTCAAAGACGATAAGGTGGTCGGGATGGAGGCGCTACTGCGCTGGCATCATCCCAAGGAGGGCTACATCCGCCCCGATATTTTCATCAGGGTGGCCGAGTCCTGTGGCCTGATCATCGACATCGACCGCTGGGTGATCAAGCAGGCCTGTATTCAGGGGGCCAAGTGGGCCGCACATTTCGGCGATGAGTTAAAGCTGTCGGTTAACGTCTCTGCGGTGCACTTCAGACAACCCGACTTTATTCAGGATGTGCAGCAGGCGCTCAAGGAGTCGGGCATGCCGGCCAAGATGCTGGGGCTGGAGATCACCGAAGGTGTCTTGATGAAAGAGCTGCATGTGGCCAAGGATCACCTTAAGGCACTGCGGGAGATCGGCATAGAGGTCGCTATCGATGACTTCGGCACCGGCTATTCGTCGCTCGCCTATCTGCGTAGCTTCGATGTCAGCACGCTCAAGATTGACCGCTCCTTCCTGATCGATATCGCCAATAACGAGGCGGATCAGGCGATCGCCAGCAGTATCATAGAGCTGGCCCGTAACCTTAAGCTGAAGGTGGTGGCCGAAGGGGTTGAGACTCAGGAGCAGTTAGAACAGGTCTTTAGCCGCGGCTGTTACGTTATACAGGGCTACTACTTTGCCAAGCCGATGACTATCGATGAGTTCGAGAAATACCTCTACATCAAGTCACAATAACGGCTTCGTCATCGCGTCGATAGGGCAAACTTTCTTGTTTTTTAAGATGTTTGCTAGAATATCTTGTCCCTCTATTCATAGGAAGATGAATCGCCGATGATCAAGCCTTTTCTACTCTCTTTGCTGCTGGCAAGCCTCACCTTTTCTGCCACGAGCGAGGAACGCCCCAAGATCGGTCTGGCACTCAGCGGGGGCGGTGCGAAAGGGGCGGCTCATATCGCCGTGCTTAAGGCCTTAGAGGCGGAACATATTCCCGTCGATTACATCGCTGGTACTAGTATTGGCGCCTATGTGGGCGGCATGTATGCCCTGGGCTATAGTGCCGAAGAGATCGAAGACATCATGATGGGTTCCAACTGGAACGCCGGCTATTCAGATACCATTCCCCGTGCGGCTCTCAGCTATCGTGGCAAGCAGCAGCGGGATAGATTCAATATCCCGCTCAACATTGGCTACAGCGATAGCCAAGTCAAAGTCCCTAATGGTGTGTTGCGTGGCCAGTCCATGTCGCTCTTGCTGCAGCACTCGACGGATCTGGTGCATAAGTTTGAACACTTCGACGACTTGCCTATTCCCTATCGCGCCGTGGCCACAGATCTCGAGACCAGTGGCGCCGTGGTGATCGACAGCGGCAGCCTGGTGGATGCGATGCAGGCATCGGCCACTGTCCCTGGTGCGCTGCAGGCGGCGCAGTATAAGGGGCATATAGTGGTTGACGGCGGAATTGCCAACAATATGCCGGTGGATGTGGTGAAGGCCATGGGCGCCGACATCGTCATCGCCGTGGATATCGGCTCCTCTCTGGTTAAGCGGGACCAGCTTGAGAGCACGATCGCGGTATTGAACCAACTATCCACCATGCTGACCAATGCCAGTACCGAGCAGCAAAAGCGGCTACTGACGACACAAGATATCCTGATCCGTCCAGAGGTTGGCGAGCTCAGCACCACAGATTTTTCCATCATGCCGGAGGCTTATCGCCTCGGAGAGGTTGCGGTTCAGGGCCAGATGACAAGGCTAAAACAGTTAGCCGTGACCAATGAGCAGTATGCTGCCTATCAGGCTCACAAGGATGCCGCCAGCGTGGGTTGGCTCTACAACCTGTCTCGCCCGGTGATCGAGATACGCTTCGACAACAACTCTAAGGTGAGCGAGAAACTCTTGGCGGAGACCTTAGGTATCGAGCCGGGTGAGGTGGTCGATAAGACCAAGCTGGAGCAGGGGATCAACAAAGTCTATGCGCTCGATAAATTTGAGCGGGTCAACGCCGAGTTTGTCGACACAGATGAGGGACGGATACTGATCCTGCAGACCCGGGCCAAGTCTTGGGGGCCAAATTATTTCCAACTTGGCTTTAGCTGGGAGGATGACTTCACCCTGGACTCTGTGGTGGCACTGGATGTGGCCTACACCATGACAGATCTGACCGCCTATGGTGGCGAGTGGCGCAACGAGCTACGCCTGGGTTATGAGAAGATGCTCGCCTCAGAGTTTTATCTGCCCATGGATTCCGATCAGCGCTATTTCTCCCGCGCGGAACTGGGCTATGAGAAGAAAGATTGGACCCTGTATGAAGAGAATAACCGCTTCCTGGATCTCGAGCAGGTTAAGTATCGCGCCGAGTTGGGTATTGGCGTCAACTATATCAAGGAAGGCGTGGTTGAGCTGGGGGTGATGGGGGAGACGGGCTATCTCGATAATGCGGCCTTTGATGGGCGGGCAGATTTTAGCTCCTACGGCGCCTATCTCAAGTTCGGTTTCGATGACTTGGACAGCATCAGCTTCCCGACCTCGGGTAATCGCTTTACCCTGAACATGTACTACCGCCATGAGCAATCTCCCTACATCTTTGACGATGAACCATCGGAGAACTCCTTGCAGATCATGGCCGATTGGCGAGGCGCCCTGAGTGTGGGAAATCATGCCTTCGTGGGTATCGCCTCGCTGGCAACGGTGGACAAGGAGGAGGGCTTCAGCGTGAATGTCTCCGAACTAGGCGGCTTCCTTAACTTGTCTGGCTACCATAAGGACGCCTTGGTTGGGCCGCACAAGTTGTTCGGTGCCTTCGTCTATCAATACGATCTGGGCCGGGACATGTTGGGGATGACAGACTACCCTCTCTATCTGGGCGCTAGTCTCGAGGCGGGTAACGTCTGGTCGATCCGCGATAGCGTGAGCCTGAATGATCTCATCTACGGCGGCAGCCTCTATCTGGGCACGGATACCGCCATAGGCCCGGCGGCCATAGGTTACGGCTGGACAGACGATGGCGAAAATACCGTCTTCCTCTTCCTGGGTAAGAACTGGTAGGGCAGCTAAGGCGTCATACAAAGTTACAAAATCACCCTACAGTCCTTGGGGCTGGGGTGTTAGTGTGTCATTCGCAAAGGTCTGTGCAATCAGGCTATAAACAAGATAAAAGTAAGAACCGGGGAATTCGAGATGAAAAAAGTCAGTCATTTAGCATTGGCTGTGGCGTTGGGCTTGGGCCTGGGCGCCTGTGGTAGCCATGACACCACTCAGGTAGAGAGTGTACAAACGACAAAGGTGTCGGGCGTTGAGAAAGAAAACTTCGACCCTCAGGTGCGTCATCAGGATGACTTCTATTACAGCGTCAACGGTCACTGGTTGGCGACCACGCCTATCCCAGCCGACAAGTCTAACTATGGTGCCTTCTCCGTACTCTATGAGCAGAGCCAGAACGCCCTGAAGGAGATCATCGACGAAGTAGCGGCTAAGCCAAACAAGGCCGAAGGCTCAAGCGAGCAGAAAGTGGGCGACTTCTACGCCAGCTACATGAATACCGAGTTGGCCGAGCAGCTGGGCGTGACCCCAATCAAGGCGCCAATGGCTGAGATCCAGGGACTTAAGAGCCATCAGGATGTCGCCAGCCAGATGGGTAAGCTGCTGGTTTCGGGTGTGCAGATGCCATTGGGCTTCTATGTGAATAACGACGCTAAGAAGTCGACTCAGTATGGTGTCTACTTCTATCAGTCTGGCCTGACATTGCCTGATCGCGACTATTACCTCAAAGATGATGCTAAGTTCGTAGCTAACCGCGCCGCACTGCAAAGCTATGTCACCGACCTGTTAGATAACGCCGGTTATGCCCACGCCAAGCGCGCCGCGAAAAACGTGGCCGAGATCGAGCACTTCCTGGCCGAGAGTCAGTGGACACGCACCCAGTCTCGTGACGCCAACAAGAGCTACAACAAGATGGATATCGCTGGCCTGCAGAAGACAGTCAGCAACTTCGACTATTCACAGTTTGCCAACGGCGCCGACATGAACAAGGTGACCGAGGTGATCGTGCGTCAGCCCTCTTTCTTCGAGAAATTTGGCAAGCAATTTAATCAGTTCAGCGTCGAGCAGTGGCAGGACTACCTGATGTTCCACCTGGTGGACAGCTACGCCGAGCTGCTGAACAAGCAGATGGTCGATCTTCACTTTGCCTTCCACAGCAAGACCCTGATGGGCATCGAAGAGCAGAAGCCGCGCTGGAAGAAGGCGGTTGATGCAGCGGATCAGGTGATCGGCGAGCTAGTGGGTAAAGAGTACGTCAAACGTCACTTCAAGCCAGAAGCCAAGGCACGTATGGAGAAGATGATCCAGAACCTGATCAAGGGTTTCGAGGTGAGCATCAACGAGCTAGAGTGGATGACACCTGAGACTAAGGTTGCGGCGCAAGAGAAGCTATCTAAGTTCAACTACAAGATCGGCTACCCTGACAAGTGGAAAGACTACACAGACCTGAGCATCAAGGCCGATGATCTGGTGGGTAACTACCAGCGTTACGCGCATTTCGAATACAAGACCATGCTGGATAAGCTAGGTAAGCCTATCGACCGCACCGAGTGGCACATGACGCCGCAGACGGTTAACGCCTACTATAGCCCTGTGATGAACGAAATCGTCTTCCCTGCGGCCATCTTACAGCCTCCATTCTTCAACATGGATGCCGATGATGCGATCAACTATGGTGGTATCGGTGCCGTGATCGGCCACGAGATCAGCCATGGTTTCGACGACCAAGGTGCCAAGTATGATGGTGACGGTAACCTGAGAGACTGGTGGTCAGACAAAGACAGAGAAGAGTTCAAGAAGCGTGGTGCTAAGCTCAGCGCGCAATACTCTAGCTTCGAGGCCCTTCCGGGTAAGTTTGTTAATGGTGACCTCACCCTGGGTGAGAACATTGGCGACCTGGGTGGTCTAACCGTGGCGGCACGCTCTTACAAGTTGAGCCTTGACGGCAAAGAGGCGCCAGTGATCGATGGCCTGACCGGCGAGCAGCGTCTGTTTATCGGCTGGTCGCAGGTGTGGCGTCGTAACTATCGCGACGAAGAGCTGGGACGTCGTCTGCTGACCGACCCACATTCACCAAGCCACTTCCGCGCCATGGGCACGCCGCGTAACATTCCAGCCTTCTACGAGGCGTTCGATGTGAAAGCGGGCGACAAGATGTATCTGAGCGAAGAAGATCGCGTCAAGATCTGGTAGGCCTAGGTTCGCTTTCAAAGCAGCTCAAAGCAACAAAGCCCATCTTAGGATGGGCTTTTTACTGTCTGAAACCTGTGATACCAATCGTAATAAACAATTGATCATTCTAGCTTGTTAAAACGCTCGATAACTGTATTAGTATTTTTAATTGTAGAATAACTACTTATCTAAAAATCCTGCTTTGTTCTCAAGCGTTTTTCCTGCGCTATTTCTGATCACATGTTTACTGTGATTGGTATGAATTATCGGGCGAGATAGTCCGCCAGTTCGTCGAGACTGACCAGCTGCTGGTGGGCGGCGGCCCATCTGGCCTGGCTCGCCTCATGGGACGCGGGGATCACCACAGTATGCATGTTGGCGGCCCTGGCGGCGATCAATCCGTTGAAGGAGTCTTCCACCGCCAAGCAATGTGAGGGCGAGACATTCAGGGCCTTGGCACAGTTGAGGTACACCTCTGGGTGTGGCTTGCCCAGAGACAGCGTCTCGGCGCTTTCGATGGCATCGAATAGCTCAGCGATGGCCAGCTTTTGCATCACGGCATCGATTAATTCCTGAGGCGATGAGGTGGCCAGGCCTATCTTGACGCCGCGCCGCTGGCAGGCCTCAAGCGCCCTATGGACGCCTGGCATCGCCTCGCCACTGCGTAGGATCTCGCTTGCGACCTGCTGCACTATGGCATCTGATGTCACCTGATTATCATAGTCTGCCCAGGGATGGCGCTCATACCAGTAGGCCACGACCTGATCGATACGCAGTCCTGTGGTTTGCTCGGTATCGCTGAGGCTGATGGGAAGGCCAAGCTGGCTCAGCACCTTGTACTCTGCGGCCTGCCAACTCGGCTCCGAGTCGATAAGTACGCCATCCATATCGAAGATGACGGCCGATAAATGCATTTGGCTCATGATGTAGGCCCTTACTGGTTCATTTTGGCGAAGGTAGTGGAATATTATGCGAATTCTTCGAGTATTTACGAGTGAGATACGAAAATTTTTAAGATTATTTTTCCCGCGAAAGCCATCAATTCCATCGTTTGGAATGAATTTAGGATAACTCTTTAATTGTTTTTATAACAATGGGTTATCTAGGTATTCAAACTATTGTCTAATTTCATTTGTTTCAGGGCTAGGCTAATTTGCTGGGCACCCTAGGAAATCCCGGTAATTTCTCACTTCTAAGAGTGTGATCTGATTCATACTTTTGCAAAGCTGTAGTATAATGCGGCCGGAAATACGGGTTGAGCCTGCTTGACTGTGAGCTTCAGAATTGAAGACGTGCAGTTTCGCTGTTAGAACGCCAAACAAAGAGGAATGTTGCCGTGCTAGAAGCATATCGTAAACACGTCGCAGAACGTGCTGCAGAGGGCGTAGTCCCTAAGCCACTAGATGCCCATCAAGTGGCCGAATTAATCGAATTAGTGAAGAATCCACCTGCGGGTGAAGAGGCATTTATCCTCGACCTGCTCGAAAACAGAATTCCACCAGGTGTTGACGAAGCGGCCTATGTGAAAGCCGGCTTCCTCGATGCGGTTGCCAAAGGCGAGGCAACGTCTCCTATCCTGTCATCGGCACGTGCCGTTGAGCTACTGGGTACCATGCAGGGCGGTTACAACATCGAGCCGCTGATTGCTCAACTCGACGATGATGCCCAGGCCCCATTGGCGGTTAAGGCACTGTCAAACACCCTGCTGATGTTCGATGCCTACCACGATGTGGTTGAGAAGATGCAAGCGGGCAACGCCCACGCTAAGCAAGTGGTTGAGTCTTGGGCGAACGCCGAGTGGTTCCTCAGCCGTCCTAAGCTGGCCGACAAGGTGACCCTGACCGTATTCAAGGTGACGGGTGAAACCAACACAGACGATCTGTCACCTGCACCGGATGCCTGGTCTCGTCCAGATATCCCACTGCACGCCCTGGCGATGCTGAAAAACGCGCGCGATGGCATAGTGCCAGACGAAGCGGGCGTAAAAGGCCCAATCAATGAGATCGAATCTCTGAAAGAGAAGGGTCATCCACTGGTTTACGTGGGTGACGTTGTGGGGACAGGTTCTTCACGTAAGTCTGCGACCAACTCAGTGCTGTGGTTCATGGGTGACGACATCCCATACGTGCCTAACAAGCGCGCCGGTGGTTTCTGCCTGGGTGGCAAGATCGCGCCTATCTTCTTCAACACCATGGAAGATGCCGGTGCCCTGCCAATCGAGCTGGACGTAAGCAAGATGAACATGGGCGATGTGATCGACATCTACCCATACGAAGGTGTGGTTAAGCTACACGGCAGCGACGAAGTGATCTCTGAGTTCAAGCTTAAGACAGACGTGCTGCTGGACGAAGTCCGTGCCGGCGGCCGTATTCCGCTGATCATCGGTCGTGGTCTGACTGACCGCGCTCGCGAGACCTTAGGTCTGCCAGCCTCTGACGTATTCGTACGTCCACAAGATGTGGCCGATTCTGGCAAGGGTTACACCCTGGCGCAGAAGATGGTGGGTAAGGCATGCGGCGTAACCGGTGTGCGTCCTGGCCAATACTGCGAGCCTAAGATGACCTCTGTGGGTTCACAAGACACCACGGGTCCTATGACTCGTGACGAGTTGAAAGACTTGGCATGTCTTGGCTTCAGTGCCGATCTGACCATGCAGTCATTCTGTCACACAGCCGCTTATCCTAAGCCTGTGGACGTGAACACTCACCACACACTACCTGACTTCATCATGAACCGTGGAGGTGTGTCGCTACGTCCAGGTGACGGTGTTATCCACTCTTGGCTGAACCGTATGCTGCTGCCTGATACCGTAGGTACAGGTGGTGACTCGCATACTCGTTTCCCAATCGGTATCTCTTTCCCTGCGGGTTCTGGCCTGGTGGCCTTCGCCGCCGCGACCGGTGTTATGCCACTGGATATGCCTGAATCTGTACTGGTTCGCTTCAAGGGCGAGATGCAGCCTGGTATCACACTGCGTGACCTGGTACATGCTATCCCGCACAAGGCGATCGAAATGGGTCTGCTGACCGTTGAGAAGAAGGGCAAGATCAACGCCTTCTCTGGTCGTATCCTGGAGATCGAAGGTCTAGAGAAGCTGAAGGTTGAGCAGGCATTCGAACTGTCTGACGCATCGGCCGAGCGTAGTGCTGCCGGTTGTACCATCAAGCTGGACAAAGAGCCTATCATCGAATACCTCAACTCTAACATAGTGATGTTGAAGTGGATGATCGCCGAAGGTTACGGTGACCGTCGTACCATCGAGCGTCGTATCGCTGCGATGGAAGAGTGGCTGGCGAATCCAGAGCTGATGGAAGCCGATGCTGACGCAGAATACGCCGAAGTGATCGAGATCGATCTGAACGAGATCAAAGAGCCTATCCTGTGTGCGCCTAACGATCCAGATGATGCCGTTCTCCTGTCTCAGGTGAAAGACACTCAGATCGACGAGGTGTTCGTTGGTTCTTGTATGACTAACATCGGCCACTTCCGTGCAACCGGTAAGATGCTGGACAAGTTTGCCAAGACGCTGCCAACCCGTCTGTGGATCGCTCCACCAACTAAGATGGACCGTGATCAGCTGACAGAAGAAGGTTACTACGCCATCTTCGGTCGTGTCGGTGCGCGCATCGAGATCCCAGGCTGTTCTCTGTGTATGGGTAACCAGGCTCGTGTTGCCGAGGGCGCGACGGTTGTGTCGACCTCTACCCGTAACTTCCCGAACCGTCTGGGTACTGGCGCTAACGTCTACCTGGCGTCTGCCGAGCTGGCCGCGGTTGCAGCACTGCTGGGTCGTCTGCCAAGCGTTGAAGAGTATCAGGAGTACGCCAAAGAGATCGATGCGACAGCAGCCGATACTTACCGTTACCTGAACTTCGACCAGATCGATTCATACACAAAAAGAGCGGCCGAAGTGATCTTCCAGTCTGCCGTGTAATCAAGATTGATGATGTAAAAAGGCCAGCTGATTGCTGGCCTTTTTTATGCCTGCTCTTAGGTGAAATTCACATAAGCATCAGGACTGATATTGCTTTTAGGAGTACTTGCTGTGCAGCACTTCAAGCAGTTGATCTTCCAGCTGGAAACGTGTCTCCATGGCATCACCGAGAGAGGAGAGATCTTTGTCCAGCTGATAGAGGATCTTGTCGTCGCTGGCGCTGGTGTATTTATCGTTGAAGTCCAGGGCGAGATCCGTCGTCTCGCTGATCTTAGGGACTATGGTCTGCGCCAATGCCTGGCTGGATTCGCCATTCTTCTCACAGGCGGTGACCACGCGATCATAAACCTCGAAGTGCCCCTCGGACACATAATCGACCAAGAGATCACAGAACTCTTTGACCGCTTTGAAGGCGGGAAGTGATTTGTCTATCGCCTCGTAGGGCGGCAGCCCGGCAATTTGGCAATAGTTAATCAGCAGCTTACGACGGTGATTCAGCCATTGATCAATCAGTGTATTGGAGCCACCCCATTTCTGTTCGGCCCGTTCCAATTGCTTTAGCATAATGGTCCCCATCGCATTGTTCTTCTATGACTTCTAATGTAGGTGAGAACCACCGCTTTGATCAACCATTTTTTAGTCTATCCTGGCGATCTTTCAGCTGGTCGAATCTGCTTGTTTTGTATACAAAATGACGTGGGGGTGGTCGGTGAGAAGGGCAGAAATAAAATGCCCAGCGATAGAAATCTATCGCTGGGCGAGTAAAGTTTTGCGGGCTCGATGCGACGAGCTTCTTGATTGTTCTTGCTAGCGCAGACTTTTTATACCAAAGGCAAAGAGGGGGTGCAACTTTTTTCTAACGAATTGCGGGGTGAGGCGGGCAATTTGCGGCCCAGGCCAAACCCTGAGAGAAGGGACGCGGGGGTAAAAAAATAATCAAGCGGCGTTTGTCACATAAATGTGCTGATGGAGGTTACTTTACTCGCGTAAATGCTAAACTACTGTCCCAGCGAAAATCAATAAGCGTAGGAATAGAGCCTTATGGCAGAACTAAAAAATGATCGTTATTTACGTGCCTTACTAAAACAGCCTGTTGATGTGACTCCTGTGTGGATGATGCGTCAGGCGGGTCGTTACCTTCCTGAATACAAAGCAACCCGCGCACAAGCCGGTGACTTCATGTCTCTGTGCCGCAATGCCGAGTTGGCGTGTGAAGTGACGTTGCAACCGCTTCGTCGTTACGATCTCGATGCTGCGATCTTATTCTCTGATATTTTGACCGTGCCAGATGCCATGGGCCTGGGTCTCTATTTCGAAACCGGTGAGGGTCCTCGTTTCGAGCGTCCAACCGATACCCTTGATGCCATCAAGAAGCTGGCCGTACCGGATCCAGAAGATGAGCTTGGTTATGTGATGAACGCGGTTAGCACCATTCGCCGTGAGCTGAAAGGCGAAGTGCCGCTGATCGGTTTCTCTGGTTCACCTTGGACACTGGCGACCTACATGGTCGAGGGCGGTTCGAGCAAGACCTTCGAAAAGATCAAGAAGATGGCCTACGCCGAACCTGCGGCGCTGCACATGCTGCTAGACAAGCTGGCTGACTCGGTGACCCTGTACCTGAACGCTCAGGTGGCCAACGGTGCTCAGTCGCTGATGATTTTCGACTCTTGGGGTGGTGCGTTGTCTCATACCGCTTATCGCGAGTTCTCGCTGCGTTACATGCAGAAGATCGTCGATGGTCTGACGCGTCATGCCGACGGTCGTCAGGTGCCTGTCACTCTGTTCACTAAGGGTGGCGGACTATGGCTAGAGGCGATGGCCGAGACTGGCTGTGATGCACTGGGTCTGGACTGGACCGTGGATATTGCCGATGCGCGTCGCCGCGTGGGTCACAAGGTTGCCCTGCAGGGTAACATGGATCCTTCTATGCTTTACGCCTCACCAGAACGCATCCACGAAGAGGTGCGTCAGATCCTGGCCGGTTACGGCGAAGGTTCTGGTCACGTATTCAACCTGGGTCATGGTATTCACCAGCATGTGGATCCAGAGCATGCGGGCGCCTTCATCAAGTCAGTACACGAACTGTCGGCGCAATACCACAAGTAAGTGGCAATGACATGTTAAAGCTAGCCAGTCGGGGCAACTCGACTGGCTATTTTTTTGTCTCAATGGTTAATACCAATCGTAATAAATAATTAATCATTCTAGCTTGTTAAAACGCTCGATAACTGTATTAGTATTTTTAATTTTAGAATAACTACTTATCTAAAAATCCTGCTTTGTTCTCAAGCGTTTTTCCTGCGCTATTTCTGATCACATATTTACTGTGATTGGTATAAGCTTCCGCTCGCCTTATTGATAGTGACGCAATGCGATCATGAACCGGCTACCCCGGTCAACTGTGCTCTGCACCTCGATACGACAACCGAGTCTGGCCAGTAATTGTCTGACGATCGCCAGGCCGACACCTAGCTGTGGCAGCGCGTCGCCTTGGCAATAGTAGAGCTCGGGCTGAGTTTGGCTGGGGGGCTGCTCCAGGGTGGCAATGGCTTGCGCCTGCATGCCGCTGCCCGTGTCTTGTATGACGAGATAAGATCCCGAAGGCAGGGTCTGAGCATAGACATCGATCTCGCCGCCGGCTGGCGTGTGGCGCAGGGCGTTGTCCAGCAGGTTGTTGAGCACGCGCCCCATCAGCTGGGGATCTGTGTAAAGGATCAACCCCTCGTCCCGGCTGATGTTCAGGCTAATTCCGGCCCGTTTGGCCTTGGGGACGAAGGTCTGCTTGACCTCATCGAGGAGCGCATGCAGCGGTGTTCTACGCAGATTCGCTTTTATCTGACCATTCTCCAGCGCCGCCAACTCCAGCATCTGCGCCAGTAGCTGTTGCAGCCTCTGCCCCGAGGCACTGGCATATTCGAGCAGGCTGTCGTCGCGCTCATCGACCGGGCTGATTCGCCAGGTGTCCAGATAGCCCAGTAGCGTGGTGAGCGGTGTCTTGAGATCGTGTGACAGGTGCAGCAGAAACTCCTGCTTAGCCGCCTGCTGCTGAGTCACCTGGCGCTGCTTCTGGGCAACCTCCTGCAGTAGGCGGTTGATCTGGGTGTTAAGTTGGGCCATCTCCTGGCTACGGCTCGGCGCCAGGGGAAGGGCGAGAGGCTGGCTGATCGGTTTCTGCTCTAGCTCACCCAGTGCCTGGGTGAGACGCTTGAGTGGCCGCGTCAGGTAGCGCAGTAGCAGGGAAAACAGGATCAGGGTAAACAGCGCCCAGCCGCCTAGGGCGACGCCCCAGCGCTGGGGCAGGTCTTTTGCCTGGATAAGCGATTGCCAGTTGTCGAAGGCCTCACCGCCGATGATCACATACAGGTAGCCACTGAGGGCCCCGTCTGGGCTATGAAGTGGGCTGACGGAGAAGATCTTCTGCTGGCCCTCAGCTCTTGGATCTGTGCCCAGGATAGGTAAGGGCTCACCCTGCAGAAAGGCCTGCACCTTGGTGATATCGACGCCGTGGGTCTTGATCTGCTCCTCCTTGGCGTCGAAGGCGATCACCTTGCCCTGGGGATTTAGGGTGTAGATCTCGAAGCTGGGGCCCAGCAGCATGAGATCGTGAAGGGCCTCCTTGAGGGCGGCGTTGGAGGTGATCCCCTGGGACAGCAGGGGGTTGATCTCGGCCATGTGGGTCGCCAGTTCTCGGTGCAGGGATTGCTGCACCAGACGTTGGCTGTGTTGCTGGTTCAGGCTAAACCACTGCCAGAAACCGATAAACAGCAGCAGGACACAGGCGCTGGCAAGCAGTAGGATGCGGCCAAACAGGCTATTGACCATGGCTAGTGCGCCGCCGGTGGCGCAAACTTATAGCCCACGCCCCACACCGTCTGTACCAGCTCGTTGCTGTTGGGGCAGCAGGCCAGCTTGGCCCTGAGGCGATTGATGTGACTGTTGACCGTGTGTTCATAGCCCGCATAGGAGTAGCCCCATACGGCCTCGAGCAGTTGCATGCGGCTGAATACTTGGCGCGGATGTTGTGCCAGGTAGTAGAGCAAGTCGAACTCTCTGGCGGTGAGAGTCAGCGGTTGGTTGGCGGCGGTGACTTCCCTCGTCTTGCTGTCGATCACTAACTCGTCGAACGTCAAGGCATACTGGTCGGCGGCCTGCTGGTTGGCGCGTCTGAGGAGGGCCTTGACCCTGGCCCTGAGTTCCAGCACGCTGAAGGGTTTCACCATGTAGTCGTCGGCGCCGGATTCCAGGCCGAGGACGATATCTGACTCGCTATCCCGGGCGGTGATCATCATGCAGGGCAGGCGCTTGCCCTCCTGGCGCAGCTGTTGGCACAGGGTCAGGCCGTCGCCGTCACTCAGCATGCGATCCAACAGCAAGAGATCGAAGCTTTTGCTCTGCAGCACCTGTCTTGCCTGAGTCAGGCTACTTACCTGTGTCACCTCATGTTGCAGGGATTCCAGGTTGAGGCGGATCAGGCGGGCGAGGTCGGGCTCATCTTCGACCAGTAAGATGCGCCGGCGTTCACACACACTCTTGTCGCTGTTTATCACAGACATAGCAAATTCCCTCTGGTTGGCCTACATCCAGTAGACCCAGCCCGGAGGGAATTTATTTCGTCGAGGTTAAATATTGCTCGTTGGCAAGCCTCTCTAGCGACTAACGTGTGCGCTGAATCGTCACTCTCAGTACCGGATTGTCAAACCTGTGACTGGCATGTAGCACCGAATCGCTCAGGCCATCGTCCTGGCTGATCACCCCAGGATGCAGATGCACACGATCTACATCGTCACGGCCTGCATTAAAGCCTTCGCCGCCATCGGCCGGCCCGGGTATTGTTCCCTTGAGCTCGCTATTGGCCTCGGTGCCGGCATCATAGGCGGGCGTGTAGAAACTCTGGGTCTGCGCTACTGCCATCTGACTCAGATCTATGGCGTCCAGGCCGCTGAAGGCGTCATTGGTGTTGACCAGCATGGTGAGCAAGGAAAGCGATGAGACGGCCGTCTCGACCTGGGTCAGGGTCAGGCTCTCACTCGCGCCGGGAGCCAGTATGCCCGCGCCGCTTATCACCATGTCGACACCGTCCATCTCAGTGCTATAACCTGACTGATCTCCCCCTTCGGCCAGTTGCTCAAGTGCCAGGCTGGCGGGCTCACCACTTTGCCAGGCGTGATAGCCGTTTGAGGTGGCCAGCAGTGCCAGGGGAGACATAGGCTGGTTGGCGGTGAGGTTTGTCACCGTCAGGGTAAAGCTACGCTCTACGGGCGGTGCCGGTGGCTCTGGCATATTGTTGTCATGGTCGTTGTCTGAGCAGGCACTGAGCAGCAGCCCCACACTCAATGCCATTATCGACAGCGGTAGGCTGCCCTTGAAATCTTGCAGTTTCATCTTGGCCTCCTATTTCACTGTGATGCTGACGTGGGCGACCGGGTTGAGCCAGCGGTGTACACGGCTGTCGAGATCGCTCATGCCACCTGCCGGATCTGTATCGCCTAAGATGCCGGGATGGATATGCACCTTGTCGTTGGCGCTGGTGTCGGCCACCCCGCTACCATTGCTGCCGCCATCGCCACCCGGCGCAGCGGGGATCCCTGGAGTGCCTGGCATGCCGCCGCCATTGATGATCTCATCGTTTGCCTCTGTGCCGGCGTCATAGGCGTTGAGAGTCAGGCTATAGGTGCCGGGAGTGGTCGGAATTTCCCAGCCATCTAAGCCGACGAAGGCGTCGTTGGTGGGGAGTATCATGGCAACCAGCGACAGATGGGTCATGGCCTGGCTGTCTAAGGTGATGCTTTCGACCTTTTGTCCCGGCGCCATCAGGCCAGCCGCCGGATTAGACAGGGTGACACCATTGGCTGCATCGACCATGGCGGCGAGATCGGCGATGTCGCCCCCTTCCGCCATCTTCTGTAGCGCACTCGTGGCAGGCTCGCCCGCCTGGAACAGGTGCATCTGTGCATCGTGGGCAGCAATTAGGACCGGAGTGAAGTGGTTGCCATGGGTGAGGTTGCTGATGCTGATGGTGAGTTCGGCGGCGCCGACAGGTGTGGCGACTAAGCCAGCTAATAGTAGGCCGGCGGTGACTTTGCGTAGGGTCATGAGGTTTCTCCTGATGGACATTAAGACTTGTATTTCAAGCATGGCCTCAGGAGTTCACTTAAGTATCGCCAAATTATCACAAAAGTTTCACAACTGCTCTCGGGCGGTGAACTGGCTCTCAATTTACGCTTTGATTTACGTCTCAATCGTTAATTCCTGCGCTAAGTCAATGCGGCGGCCGTTTGCCGCAGGCAGGCTATTGGCTAGTTTTGCAACGGGCAGTCGCCAGGCGGTTTAAACCCTAGGACAAATAGGGTATTTTCCTCGCCGATTCGAACCTAGCCCTAAAAGCGACCCCGATAGGATGGCTCAGAGACAAGATGCGCATTAGCAAGAAAATTGTGGTTTTTGTGGCCGGCTTCTGCCTGCCCGCCATCATGGCCATCTCCTATGGGTTAAATGCCTGGTATGAGCTTCGCCTGAGCGACCTGCGCCAGGACGTGAGTCAGCGTGCGCAGCAGAATATCGCCCACCATCTCGAGGAAGATCTCGCGCAGTTTGAGATGTTGGCCCAGCTCTACGGCGTCCCTATGGCACTCCTGCCCGCCGAGCAGCGCCAGAGCCTGTCGGCGACCTGGCAAGCCATGTCCCTATCTGCCCATGTCAGCCTCTACACGGTGCAAGACACGGGTATCACGCCCTTTGGTGATCTCAGCCCGGAAACCCAGGCATTGGATCTCGCCTCACTGCGCCGCGAGCTGCTGATGCTCGATGGCGTTCGTACCGGCTTTCTGCTCCAGGGGAAGCAAGGCTTTCTGGCCTGTGTGATCCCGCTGTCCGATAGTCGACGCCTGTTGATGGTCCGCCGGGTCGATAATCAACTGTTCGAATATTATGAGGCCGACTCCTCGATGGCGGGGCTGAGACTGGCGAGCGCGGCGCCGACCTTGCTGGGGCAGCCATCGCCACAGCGGGTGACCCTGGAGGTGCCGAGCCTGCTTGGTCAGCACTCCTTGCTGCTGGATATCGAGCTCAAGCTACCGGTCAGTCAGTTAGACAGTGCGCCGGCAACTCTGGTGTACCTTATCGGCGGCATCAGCCTGCTGCTTCTCTTGATGGGGTATCTCTGGTTGCGTCATGGGGTGATCGACCCCCTTAAACAGCTGCTGCGTCAGCTGTCGCGGGTGGATCCGACGGCTAAGACCTATCAACCGATCCGCGCCAAGGGGACCTCGGAATTTATGGTGATCTCCGAGCAGGTCAACAGCCTGCTCGCACGTATCTTCCAGCAGAAGGAGCGCTCCAAGATCACCCTGGAGGCGATTGCCGAGGCGGTGATCTTGACCGATAGCTGGGCTAAGGTGATCTACCTAAACCCCCAGGCGGAGCGTTTGCTCAAGGTGAAGGCCGAGTCTGCGGTGGGCATGAATCTGGAGAGGGTGTTTCGTAGTGAGCCCGAGCTGAATCAGTCGCTGTTTGCCTTCATGGCGAGTGGCACGGCGACGCCGCTGCTGAGCAAGGTCAAGTTTACCAGTCATACCCCTAGGCTGATGGAGCGTAGCATCAGTAACCTCAAGGGGCCGAATAACAAGATCATCGGCACTGTGATCGTACTGCGGGACATCACCCAGGAGGAGCTGCTCAAGCATCAGCTCAGACGCAGGGCCAACTATGATAATGTCACCGGACTGCTCAACCGCTGCGCCTTCGAGGAGCGCCTACAGGCGTTTGCCGAGGATGCCCAGACCCTGGCGATCTGCTATTTCGACCTGGAGCAGTTTAAGCTGATCAACGATTCCTGCGGCCATAATGCCGGTGATGCCATGTTGAAGATGGTATCCAAGGCGATTCAGGCCAGCCTGAGTGGACAGGGGCTGTTGGCCCGATTGGGGGGCGACGAATTTGGTCTGGCGCTGAAAGATCTGGGGGTGGTGGCGCTGGCACAGCAGGTGAAACAGATCATCGACGCCGTCGGCAAACAGGTGATGGAGCATCATGGCTGTCATTATCATGTGGGGATCAGCGCCGGAATCGCGCTGGCCAGGGCGCCTTACATCAATCCGCTTGAGCTGCTTAAAGATGCCGACATCGCCTGTATCGCCGCCAAGCGCAAGGGCAGTAATCAGGTGCATTTCTACGATGACAAGGACAAGGAACTCACCTACCAGCGCAATGCGCCCAAGTGGGCGGTGCGTATCGCCCAGGCGATCGAACACAACGAGCTGCTGCTCTACTATCAACCCATCAAGGCCCTCGGGCCTCAGGGTAAGCAGCGTATGGAGGTGTTGCTGCGGATCCAGGAGCCCTGCGGGCGTATCCTGGCCCCGGCGCAGTTTATTGCCGCGGCCGAGCGCTTTAAGCTGATGACAGATGTCGATAAAGAGGTGATACGTAAGACCTTCCTCTGGCTATCCTTGCACGAGGAGCTATGGGGAGATCACTGTCTGTCGATCAACCTGTCGGCCAACAGCCTGGGGGCCGAGGGCATGGTGGACTATATCATCGCCCAGCTGGAAAGGTTCGCCATCCCCAGCCAGTGCATCTGTTTCGAGATCACCGAGACCAGTGCCATCCAGAATCGTAACCGGGCGATGGAGATGCTCAATCAGCTTAAGAAACAGGGCTTCTCCTTCGCCCTGGATGATTTCGGTACCGGCTTTGCGTCATATGGCTATCTGCGGGAGCTGCCGGTGAACTATGTGAAGATCGACGGTTGCTTCATCAAGTCTCTGGCCAGCAATGCCAAGGACTATGCCATCGTCAAGTCGATACACGATGTCTGCCGCGTGATGGGCATAGAGACGGTGGCCGAGTTTGTGGAAAATCAGGAGATCATCGACAGGCTAGAGTCGATCGGCATCAACTATGCCCAGGGCTACGCCATAGGTCGCCCCAAGAGCCTAGATCAATACCTCACAGCGCCGCTGGATAATGTGCATCGGCTGATGGCCTAGTGCTAATGCCGTATAGCCTGATCGCCTGGCCTTAAGGCTTGTGCTTTCGGGCTAAGTGTGTGAATTTGGAGCCTATCCATTTATTCATACCTTAGGTCTTAGATGCAAACTTTAGCCGACAAGGTCGTTATCATCACCGGCGCCTCCGAAGGCATAGGGCGTGCCCTGGCCAAGGCGATGGCGCCACTGGGGTGTCGATTGGTGCTGACCGCTCGCAGCCAGGCACGCCTTCATTCCCTGCAACAAGAGCTTTTAAGTGTTGCCAGCGTGCCGCCCCTGGTCGTTCCCACCGATGTGACAGATGCCGATGCCTGTCGCGCCCTCATAGATACCTGTGTGGCCCATTTCGGCCGCCTGGATATCCTGGTCAACAATGCTGGCATGACCATGTGGTCGCGTTTCGAAGACCTCGAAGATCTCGCCATCTTAGAGCGGGTGATGCGAGTCAACTACCTTGCCCCCGCCATGCTGACCCATTATGCCTTGCCACACCTAAAGGCCAGCCGTGGCCAAATCGTGGTGGTGGCCTCGGTGGCGGGATTAACCGGCGTACCGACTCGCAGTGGTTACAGCGCCTCTAAACATGCGGTGATGGGCTTCTTCGACTCGCTGCGGATTGAGCTGGCCGAGCATGATGTGGCCGTGACCCATATCTGCCCTGATTTCGTGGTGTCTGAGATCCATAAACGGGCGCTAGATGGTAAGGGGCAGCCGCTGGGCAAGAGCCCTATGCAGGAGGCTAAGATCATCACCGCCGAGCAGTGTGCCCAGATGATGTTGCCTGCGATTGCCGGGCGCAAGCGGCTGCTAATCACCTCGCTGCGGGGACGGCTAGGCCGTTGGTTTAAGATAGTCGCACCTGGCCTTATCGATAAGATCGCCCGTAAGGCGATCGCCTCCGGTCATTAGGATGAAATCTTTAGAAAGTTACAGAGATAAAGCAAATAAAAAGCCCAGAATGAACTGGGCTTTTTGGTGTTTGACTAGAGGCTTTAGCGCCTACTCCTTGGTGATATCCAGGTTGATCAGCCACCAGGCTCTGACCTGAATATCGCCGGCCTCCACCACGCCGCCACTGCGGTATGGCTTGGCAAAGTGGGTGACCACTATCGGCCTAATGCTATGGTAGCGTCCCGGATTAACGAACCAGGCGTTGTAGGGATCGTCCGCATTCAGGCTGACGGTCACTTCTGAACTGACCGGCTGGCTCATGTTCGGGCAGGTATAGATGCTGCTTGAGGCGAGCGGGTATGCCACTCTGCTACCATCGCTACACAGGCTGGTCTGCTGTAGCCTAAGCGTCACTATGGTGCAGCCCTTTAAATTATCCGGGTCGGTACAGATCTGAGTCACCATAGTGGTGTAGCCACCGCTTAGTTCATCATTGTCATCCTTACTTAGGGCATCACCACGTCCGCCGATAGCGGTGAAGTAGGAGACGTCACCTGCGGCAACCTCTGCCGGTGAGACCAGCTGCAAGTCGTTGCCATCGAAGGTCAGGCTGGCCTCTTCGCCCAGGCCTGGCTCGATCTCCTTGAGGTATACCTTGTAGTTCAGGCTGGCACTCTGATAGTTGTTGCCGCCATCATCGGTAACCGTGATATCGAAGTAGTTGTTTTCACGTGAACGCGGGTAAGCATGCAGGGTGAGTTCGCCCGTTGAGGTGAGCTCGGCATATTCCAGCGACACCGGATAATTAAAGGTGTAGCTGAGCTTACCAAAGGCGTTGGTAAATTCTGGCGGTGATACCTTACGATCCGGATAGTAAACCACCGACTGGCTGATCTCATCCAGGCTTAGCCCTGGATGAACCGCCTTGGCGACACTGACGTTGAAGTCGAGTAGGGTGCGCTCGTAGTTGCGGCTCTGTTCGATCACTGTGACCTTGGCCATGCCTGCCGCCTGAACCGTCATCGCACCGCTGGTCTGGTCGAGACTCACCACCTTGCTCGAGGCGATATCGGCATAGTAGCTAATCTGACTGTCGACGCCGCGGCCGCTGATGGTCGGTGCATTGAGGCGAGTACTCGGATCGTAGACTGTGCTGAGCAACAGTGAGCCAAGTTTTAGCTCAGGGTTTTCGCCGCCCTTGTCGATCACCACATTCAGCTCGGCGCTTTGTGGCACATGACCGGCGTCGCCGCTATCTGTCACTAAATAGGTGACGCTACCCGCGTTCTTAACCGTCAGCGTCTTATTGGCTAGGTCGACACTGACCACATCACTCTGACCGCTATGTAGCTTCAGACTCAGGCTGCCGATGGCGCCCGTTAGTGGAATGGTTAGCGTCTTATTCGGTGCATATTGGCTGCGCACTGAGGAGATCTGCAGGCTACCGTTTAGCGGCGCCACGTCGACGAAGAAGCGGCTGCTGGCCGGATGATAAAACTCATTGCCCGCATCGGTTGCTGTGATCCAGCCGCGGCCGGCGCCCACAATAGTGATCGCCTTGGTATTGGCATCTTGACTGAGTACGCCATCACCACCATTTTCGACCTGATAGTTCACCTGGCCTTGATTGTTGCTAGGTTGCGGCAGGAATGGTTCGTTTGCCTTATATTCGACGCGGCTATTTTCCACGACGAACAGGTCATTGTCTTGTTTGTCGATGGAGACGGTAAATTGCTGCGTTTGGCTCGTCCACAGTTCGCCGCCATCGTCGCTAACTATTACCTCAACAGTGCCGGGTTTCAGAACCTGCATCTGACCGGTTTTGGCGTCGAGTGTTACCACATCGGTGGCACTGGTGGCTGTCAGGCGGTAGCTCAGGGTGCCCTTGGCACCGGCAACTTGTGGCGACAGGGTCTGATTAGCCTGATATTGGTTGTCGATATTGAGCGCCTGCAGCGAGCTGGCGATCATCGCCTCGACCTTGACCTTAAAGGTACGGCTGGTGGTCAGGTAGTTGTCATTACCCGCATCGGTCACTTCGACCTGGGTCTCGCCTACGCCCTGGAAGCTAAATTCGCCCAGCTCGGCATCTGTGATGCTGATGACATCCTCGGCGGCTCCCGTCTTGATGGCGAAGTGTAGCTTGCCCTGTGACTGGGTCACATCGAAGCTGCCTGTCTGGTCGGCGGCGAAACGGGTCGTCACATCATTTGCCTTGAAGGCGAGATTTTCCGCCTTGTTGATCTGCACGCGAAAGCGCTGCACCGGCACCTGAGTATGGTTGGCGGGCGCGACCTGCGCGACTTCAACCTGAGTCTCACCGGCGCCCAGAATGTTCATCGCCCCTGTGGTGGGGTGTACCTGAACGACCTGGGTATTGGCGCCGGCGACCAGCTGATAGTGCACCTCGGTGGTCGGTGTGCCGCTGTAGACGGGCACTAGCTGACCGCCAAAGATCAGCGGCTTGTTGGTGATCGCCTGATAAGTCGCAAAGGCTGTCTCGGCGAGCGAGATGCTGACCTTAAACTCACGGGTATCGGCCTGGTAGTTACGGCCGCCATCGTCCTTAGCGAGCAGGTTAACGCTGCCACTGCCGATAACGGTGAGTTTGCCCTGGGCATCGATAGATACCACGTCAGTAGACTGATTTTCGGCCAGAGAGAGGCTGAGGGTGCCTTTGACGCCGCCGATGTTTGGCGACAGCTTTGCACCTGCGACATAGCCCTGACTAATGTCGTTGGTCAGTAGCGGTGAGCGAGGGGCCTTATCTATGAGGACGCTAAAGCGTTGGCTGGCCGATTTGGTCTGGCTGTTGCCGCTATCGGTAGCGATCAGTTCAGTCGTGCCGGCATTGAGGACGGTGAGATACTGCTTATCGGCAGAGATCTTGACCACATCGGCCGGGGCGCCATTAGCCAATTGGTAGCTGATGCTGCCCAGTTTGCCTGTGATCGCCGGCGTGAGGCGCTGGTCCGGTGCGTAGGTTTGCACCAGCTGCTGCACTTGAATGCCGGGATGCGCTTGTTTTTCGGGTTGCGGGGCTGGACTGTCCGAGTCGCCTCCGCCGCAAGCGGTGAGTAAAAGGGTAAACAATAGAAGGTAGTATCTCATTAAGCCTCCAGCTTAAAAAACAGAGGCGGCGAGTATACATATGTGAATAATCTGCTGCAATGAGGGGGTAAAATATTGAATTATGCTAATATTGTGTTTTTTGCAGTATAGAAATCGCGTATTCAGGCTATTTTTAATACATGATTCGAATTTAGAACATAACTCATTGAGTTGTATAAAAAAGCACCTAATACCCTTGTAGAGTATAGGTGCTTTTATGCGATTTTATTGCATGAAAAGTGAGCGTGATCTGGATCTCAACTTCTCATTAATATCCCTTTATGGGTATTAGTTCTCCCGGGCGATAGCGCGATAGGCGATATCGGTACGGAAGTAGACGTCATCCCAGTGGATCTCGTTGACCAGCTGATAGGCACTCTGTTGCGCCTGGGTGACGTTTTCACCCAAAGCCGTTGCGCATAGTACGCGGCCGCCATTGGTGACCACATGGCCATCCTTCATGCTGGTGCCGGCATGGAATACCTTGGCATCATCGCTGCCCAGGCTCAGTCCCTCGATCACATCATGCTTGCGATAGGCATCTGGGTAGCCACCTGCAGCCATTACCACACCCACGGCGGCGCGGCTGTCGAACTCGGCGGTGACCTTGTCCAGCTCGCCACGGGTGGCGGCCAGGCAGAGTTCAACTAGGTCAGACTTGAGACGCATCATGATAGGCTGGGTCTCTGGGTCGCCGAAGCGGCAGTTGTATTCCAGAACCTTGGCGCTACCATCTGGCGCAATCATCAGACCGGCGTAGAGGAAGCCTGTGTAGACATTGCCTTCGGCGGCCATACCGTCTACGGTTGGACGGATCACGTTTGCCACTGTCCAGTCGTGCACGGCTTGGGTCACAACCGGCGCAGGAGAGTAGGCACCCATGCCGCCAGTGTTGGGGCCGTTGTCGCCATTGTCTCTGGCCTTGTGGTCCTGGCTGCTGGCCATGGCCAGAATATTTTTGCCGTCGACCATGACGATGAAGCTGGCTTCTTCGCCTTTGAGGAACTCTTCGATCACTACGCGAGAACCCGCCTCGCCAAACTTGTTACCGGCCAACATATCTTCGATGGCGGCATCGGCCTCGGCCTGATCTTGGGCGATGATCACCCCTTTACCCGCCGCCAGGCCGTCGGCCTTGATGACGATAGGGAAGCCTGTCTTGGCGGTCACTTCGGTGACATATGCCTTGGCAGGATCGATCTCGGTAAAGTTCGAATAGGCTGCGGTAGGAATATTGTGGCGAGCCAGGAAGTCCTTGGTAAACGCCTTAGAAGACTCTAACTGCGCCGCGCCTTGGGTCGGGCCGAAGATAGGCAGATTCGCCTCGTTGAAGGCATCGACCACACCGAGAGACAGCGGCACTTCCGGGCCGACAATCGTCAGCTCGATCGCCTGATCCTTGGCAAAGGCAACCAGTTCAGAGATGGCTTCCACCGCGATGGCGACGTTTTCCAGCTTGGGCTCTAGCGCCGTGCCGGCGTTGCCTGGGGCAACGAAGACCTTCTCGACCAGGGGGGATTTAGCGGCCTTCCAGGCCAGGGCGTGTTCGCGTCCGCCGCTACCGATAACTAATACGTTCATGCTATATCCTTAAAATGGCGCCCGGGCTTGTGACCCAGGCGCGAAAGCAAATTAATGACGGAAGTGACGCATGCCGGTGAAGACCATGGCCATGCCATGTTCGTCGGCGGCGGCAATGATCTCTTCATCGCGAATCGAACCGCCCGGCTGGATGATGCAGCTGATACCGGCTGCCGCGGCCGCGTCTATACCATCGCGGAAGGGGAAGAAAGCATCGGATGCCATGACCGAACCCACGACTTCCAGGTTCTCGTCGGCCGCCTTGATACCGGCTACCTTGGCACTGTAGACGCGGCTCATCTGGCCGGCTCCCACGCCTATGGTCATGCTGTCTTTGGCGTAGACGATGGCGTTAGACTTAACGAACTTGGCCACCTTCCAGCAGAACATGAGATCTTTCATCTCGGCTTCGGTTGGTTGACGCTTGGTCACCACCTTGATGTCGCTCATTTCGACCATGCCCTGGTCTCTGTCTTGGATCAGCAGGCCGCCGTTGACGCGCTTGTAGTCCAGGCTGCGGGTCTTGGTATTCCATTGACCACATTCTAGTAGGCGAACGTTGGCCTTGGCCGCCACGACATCACGAGCCGCCTGGCTAACGACGGGAGCGATGATCACCTCGACGAATTGACGCTCGACGATGGCGCTGGCGGTCTCGGCGTCCAGCTCACCATTGAAGGCGATGATGCCACCGAAGGCCGAAGTTGGGTCTGTCTTGTAGGCACGGTTGTAGGCTTCCAGCAGATCCTTGCCGATGGCGACGCCACAAGGGTTGGCGTGCTTGACGATGACACAGGCTGGCTCGCTGAACTCTTTGACGCATTCTAGTGCGGCATCGGTATCGGCGATGTTGTTGTAAGAAAGGGCCTTACCCTGCAGCTGAGTCGCGCTGGCGACCGAGGCTTCGTCTATGTTGAGATCCACATAGAAGGCGGCGCTCTGGTGGCTGTTTTCGCCGTAACGCAGATCTTGCTTCTTCACCAACTGAGTGTTGTAGGTGCGTGGGAACTTAGAGTCCTGGTGACATTCGTCTTGGCTGTGTGCCGGTACCATGGTGCCGAAGTAGTTGGCGATCATGCCATCATAGGCGGCCGTGTGTTCGAAGGCGGCGATAGCCAGGTCGAAACGCGTCTCCAGCGTGGTGCTGCCCTGGTTAGCCTGCATCTCTGCGATCACGCGATCATAGTCTTTGGCGTTAACGATAATGGTGGTGTCTTTGTGGTTCTTCGCGGTAGAGCGCACCATAGTCGGGCCGCCAATGTCGATGTTTTCTACGGCGTCGGCCAGGGTACAGCCTTCTTTGGCCACAGTTTCGGCAAAGGGGTAGAGGTTAACGGCAACCAGATCGATAGGCTTAATGGCGTTCTGTTCCATCACTATCTCATCGATACCGCGACGGCCGAGGATGCCGCCGTGCACTTTAGGGTGCAGGGTCTTTACACGGCCGTCCATGATCTCAGGATGGCCTGTGTAGTCAGAGACTTCAATGACAGGCACACCGTTGTCTGCTAACAGACGGGCAGTGCCGCCGGTAGATAGCAGTTCAACACCTTGAGCATGCAGGGCTTTTGCAAACTCTAAGATTCCGGTTTTATCAGAAACGCTTAACAGCGCGCGACGAATAGGTCTGGCATTATTCATTTTAGGTACAGGGTCCAGTAGTTATTTTAAGGATCTTTCGGAAAACAGAACAGTTAGTCGCTGCTAACCCCAAGCGTATTGCTTTCCAAAAGCCCCTCAATTTTTTAACTCCCCATCGCGGCGCGCGTATTTTACCGTAAAACTGTGTGCCATGCTGTTTTTTTCTGTGCGATTTCACAATACGCCATGGCGAACAAGCAAGAGATTGCGATTTGCTGCAGAATAACCCTTGACCTTAGATTTAACTCTAAGGTTTATACTGGCATTAATGTGATGATGAAAGGCGCTAACGGAGGCAAGATGTATCGTATTGGAGAGTTGGCCAAACAGTGTGAGGTGAAGGCCGACACCCTGCGTTTCTATGAGAAACATGGCTTGTTGTCGCCATCGATGCGCAGCGAGTCGGGTTATCGACTCTATACCGAGCAGGATGCCGAACGCCTGCGCTTTATCCTGCGGGCCAAGGCGGTGGGCTTTACCCTGTCGGAGATCACCGAGCTGTTATCCATCGATCTCGACAAATCCAATTGGGCCTGCGCCGATGTCAAAGGGATGGTGGATATCAAGCTGGCCAATGTGGAAGAGAAGATTGCCGAGCTGAATCATTTCCGTCTGTCACTTCAACGGCTATCCGATGCCTGTTGTGGCGGGCCGGAAAGCGCCGAACATTGCTCTATTCTTGAGGCACTCGAGTCCAACGTCGAGGTGAAGTGTGAAAACCACAGTCATGATCACAGCGAAACCGAATATAAAACCAGTTGTAAGCTAAAGGGTTAACCTATGTTGTTATCTAATTTCATCGATCTCTTTCTCGATTCCGCGCCCTGGCTGCTGTTGGGCCTGGTGCTTGCCGGTATGTTGAAGATGTTTGTGCCCATGACCTGGATGCAGAAGCAGCTAGGGGGCCATGGGGTGAAGACGACCATCAAGGCAGCCGTGCTAGGCGCGCCCCTACCACTGTGCTCCTGCGGCGTGATCCCCGCCGCCGTCGGCCTGCGCCGCTCGGGCGCCTCTAAGGCGGCCACCACCTCATTTTTGGTATCTACCCCAGAGACGGGTATCGACTCGGTCAGCGTTTCTTATGTGCTGCTCGGTCCCTTCATGGCGGTGGTGAGACCTATCGCCGCAGTGACCAGCGCCATTGTGGCCGGTCTGCTGGTGGGCCGTGACGATGATGAAGGTCAGGTTGAGGAGATGGCTCAGGCGAGTTCGAATCAGCCCGTGACAGAGAAGGCAACCAAAGCAACGGCAAGCTGCTGTAGCGCTAGCAAGCCTGCCGAGAAGCCAGTGGTAAAACAAACGACATCCGCTTGCTGTGGTGACAAGTCGAGTGCTCCTGTGCGCATGACGGCAGATGCCTCGCCCATGATGATGCGCCCGGCAAGCTCGGATGCCCTGGTTAAACCCATGGCGGCGACAGCAGCTGTCAGTTCTTGCTGTAGCAGCAAGCAAGAGGTCAAAGTGGCTAGCTCATGCTGCTCGAGTGCTAGCACAGACAAGCAGAACACCAGCCAGTCTTCGGGTGAGAGTTGCTGTGAGTCCACCAAAGATGTTGCCACCGAGCTCAAGGGCACCTCGGTACTGGTGCGTATGGGCAAAGGCATGCATTACGCCGCCACCGACCTGGTGCGCGACACCACAGTCTGGCTGTTGATCGGCCTCTTCTTTGCGGCCTTGGTACAGACCTATGTGCCGGGGGATTTCATGGCCAAGTGGGGCGATGGCATCTTGGCCATGCTGGTGATGGTGCTTATCTCTGTACCTATGTATATCTGCGCCACGGCATCCACGCCTATCGCCGCGGGTCTCCTGCTGGCGGGCGTCTCGCCCGGCGCCGTGCTGGTGTTTATGCTGGCGGGCCCGGCGACGAATATCGCCACCCTGGGGGTAGTGACCAAGGAACTGGGTAAGCGCGCCCTCTATGGTTATCTCGGTGGTGTCTTGGGTGTGGCCCTGATCGCCGGAGTCTTGGTGAACTACCTGGTGGCAACCTTCGGTTTCGAGGTGATGCCTCAGGTGGGTGAGCAACATAACCTGTTGCCTGCCGTGGTGGTGAACGCCTCGGGCATCATACTGGCAATTTTGATGCTTAAGGTATTGCTGGCCAAGCTGCCGAAAAACTGGTGGCGCCGAGATTGCTGCTCATAACATCGAGTTAGCACATTCTAGTTAATAAAAAAGGCACTCTAATGAGTGCCTTTTTGCTGTCTGTTTAAGTCTAACTTAAGGTGCAGGAGTCTCTGCTGCGGCCTCGAAGTCACGCTCGGTCGTTGTACCTTGGGTGACTGTGACGTCTTGCTCATCCACATGGATGAAGAAAGGTGCCTCAACATCATCTGCGCCGTTGGCCACTTCTGGGTCATCGTTCTGTGCCAGACAGGTGTAACCTAGGCTGTAGTTAGCCGCGGCAACGAAGCCAAACTCATACTCATAGCCTGTCACTGTCTCGGTTTCGTCGGTAACAGGGTTAACACGTGCCGAGGCGATAGGGGCTACCTGAGGGTCGACAATGTCGGCTTCCAGGCGGAAGTCCAGCATATTCTCAAGCGTGGTTGCCGTTGGGTACAGATAGACGGCCGGGCGGAACTCAGAGCCACCGGCGGCGGCTTCACAGTCTGCCATCACGCTGGCGTCGATCATGCCGTGAATGGCACCGACTTCGGCGTTGTTAACCAGCTGTACTGCTGTAGGCTTAAGGGTCCAGTAGTCCTTGTTGCCGTGAGGCGCCTGTAGTCCCTGTGAGAGGTTAAACTCGGCGACGAAGTTGTTCACGCCTGCAGCAATGGTGAAGGCCTTGTTGAAGAAGAGGCGACCCGTACCAGGCTCTTCGGCGCCAACGCCGCCACAGCTACCGTTGCTGTTGGTGACTAGGCCTGCATCCATGTCATCCATGGTCTTAACATAAGAGCTGTTGGTGTCGGCCACTTCGCTGTTCTGCATATAGATACACATCTGGTATTCACCGACCGGGATAGACTGGCCGCTAACCAAAGTTTCGACTTCCTGACCCTGTACCGTCAGTAGATCAACGTGTTTCAGCTCACCGTCTTCGGATACGTCGAATGACAGAGATTCGCCGTTACCCTTAAGCACCACTTGTTTGAAGGCGATATTCACCACTTTGGCATCGGCTGGGTTATCTGAAACACCTAGGCTGAAGACACCTGTCTCTGGTGTTTCCGGCGTATCATCGCTGCCACCACAGGCGGCAAGCAGGCTGGTGAGTGTGATGGCGATAATCGATTTTGAATACTTCATAGGTTACCCGTTCGTCATGTTGGTTTATCAAGTATGCCCGGCTCGCCATCCCGGAGAGTAGATGGTAAGCCAGGCAGCTTGATGGGGTTATTTATTTTAATCAGTGCAGCTATAAGGATAGGTGAACAGACGCCTAAGTCCACAGAAAATTGCGCTAAAGAGGTAAGTATTAATAAAGTTTAATAGGTCGGGCAGTGAGCACTCACTCTTTGCGCCAAGCCCTTGGCACAAGTCAAAAAAATAACAATGGATAGCAATAAAAAAAGCGATTCGTGCGCAAGTGCTACGAATCGCTTTTATAACAGAACAAGCTAATAGCGTTAGCCTGTTAAACTTTTATTTATGCCTTGATATCGGCGTTGTGGTAGACGTTTTGTACGTCGTCACAGTCTTCCAGCGCGGCCTGGAATTTCTCGAACTGGGCGATCACTTCAGGGTCGCTGAGCTCTGTCATGGTCTGAGGCACGAAGGCGATCTCTTCCACTTCCAGTTCTGTCTCAGGGAAGGCTTCGTTGAGGGCCGTCTTCGCCTTGTAAAACTCTGTATTTGGCGCAAATACGCTTATGATGCCATCTTCTACTTCGATGTCGGCGACGTCGACGTCGGCCATCATCAGGGCCTCAAGCACGGCCTCTTCATCTTCGCCCTTGAAGGCAAATACCGCTTGATGATCGAACATATGACCTACAGTGCCAGGGCTGCCCAGCTTGGCATCGTTTTTCACGAACGCCTGACGCACCTCGGTAAAGGTACGCTTACCGTTGTCGGTCAGACAGTCGACGATCACCATGGTGCCGCCAGGACCAAAGCCTTCGTAACGTGCAGTTTCATAGTCTTCACCGCCGCCACCCTTGGCTTTCTCCAGGGCGCGTTCGATGACATGAGCAGGAACCTGATCTTTCTTAGCCTTGGTGATCATATGGCGTAGTGCCAGGTTGCCGTCAGGATCGAAGCCACCGTTCTTTGCGCAAACATAGAGTTCTTTGCCGTAACGAGAGTAGAGTCTCGTCTTCTGCCCAGCCGTTTTGGCCATAGATTCTTTGCGGTTCTGGTATGCTCTTCCCATCTTGCGATATCTCTTTAAGCGAAAAAAATTGGGCCAATGTTAGCAGCTTTGTCGACGATTTTGCAGACTCCGCTGCTTATTTTGTCAAAACTGTGGCGCGCGAACCGCTAACGCTCGGGTGGGGTAATGAAATCTGGGATCTCCAGGATCTCTCCGGGCCTACGGTCAAACAGCGCCTGATAGATATAATCGATAAAGGCGCGGTACTTGCGGGGCAGGTAGGCCCTATGGGGAAAGCTCAGGGTAATGGCGGTCTGCGCCATGGGGAAGTCGGTCAACAGCGGGATCAATAGCCCTTCCTCTATGGCTGCCTGTGCCACCAGGGTCGGCGCCGTGGCGACTCCCAGCCCTTCGATGGCCGCCTCGCGCGCCAGGGTGACATTGTTAACGGTTAGCTGGGCCTCGGGCTCAATGGTGACCCACTGCTGGCCATCGAACAGGGTCCAGCCACCGTCGATATGGGTCGACTTGAGGCGAATCGCCTTGTGGCTTATCAGATCTTGCGGTGTGGCGGGGATGCCATAGCGCGCCAGGTAGCTTGGACTGGCCACCAAGGATTTGTCTGTGTTGAGTATCCGGTAGGATTGCAGCCGCGAGTCGCGCACATCGGACACCTGAAACAGAATGTCTATGCCTTCCTCTATCATGTCGACCTTACGGTTGGTCAGTTCGGCGTCCAGAGTCATCCCGGGGTTGGCCTCGAGGAAGCGGGCGAAGATACGGCCGAAGAACAGCTGTCCCAGTTCTATGGGGCAGACTATCTTCAGGTTGCCCTTGATGGTCTCCTGGCTGGCGCTGAGTTGATCTTCCGCGCTCTGCAGATCCATCAGGATCCTCTGTATCTTGTTGTAATAGATGCTACCGGCCTCGGTGAGCTTGAGGGCCCGAGTGGTGCGATACAGCAGCTGCACCCCGGTATCGGTTTCAAGCTCGGCAATCTTACGGCTCACCGTCGCCTTGGTGAGACCCATCGCCTTGGCTGCGGCGGTGAAGCTGCCTTTTTCCACCACCTGGGCGAACATCTGAATACGATTCAAATCCATCTATTGTTACACCTGTGAAACAGTTGGTAATTTTTTAACTGTCTAATAAACATTATAAGACAGTAGTAAACTATCAAATTCTAATCAAGGTGTTTATTCGTGGGGGTTGGATGTCAAAACGTCGCCTATTTATCGTGCTGCCGCTGCTGTTGCTCGCAGCTGTGGTTGCCGGCTACTACTGGTGGAGTCAGGTGAGGTTCATCGAATCGACCGACAACGCCTATGTCGAGGCCGATATCTCTAATATCAGTGTTAAGGTGCCGGGTTATGTGGTGACCGCTAAGGTGACAGATAACCAGCATGTGGAGCAGGGACAGCTGCTGGCCGAGCTGGAGTCGAATCAGTATCGCGCCAAGGTGAGTCAGAGTCAGGCCAGTCTGCAGAGTCGTCAGGCAGAGCTGCAGACCCTGTCGGCCAAGGTGACGCTGCAACAGGCGATCATCCGTCAGGCGGCAGCCGGGGTGGCCAGTGCCGAGGCGGAGAAGATCCGCGCAGAGCAGCAGCTAAAGCGTACCACCAAGTTAAGACACAGAGACTACAGCTCACAAGATGAGGTGGATCAGGCGACGGCGGCCTTCGATTCGGCCGTAGGTCATTTAGATGAGGCCAAGGCGGCCCTGGTGGCCAAGCAGGCGGAGCTGGCGGTGCTTAACGCCCAGCTGAACCAGAGTCAGTCCCAGGTGGCGCAGGCCAAGGCGGGGCTGGAGCTGGCCGAGATCCAGCTTGCCGATACTCAGATCAGAGCCCCCTTCTCCGGGGTGATAGGCAAACGCGGCGCCCTGACCGGCCAATATGTGCAGCCGGGGCAGTCGCTCTACAGTTTGGTGCCGGATGGCGCGGTGTGGATCACCGCCAACTTCAAGGAAACCCAGATCCAGCATATGCAGCCTGGGCAGTTGGTACAGGTTCATCTCGACGCGTTTCCCGACCAGGAGTTTACTGGTGTGATCGATAGCCTGGCACCGGCCTCTGGCGCCAAATTCAGTCTGTTGCCGGCGGAAAATGCCACCGGCAACTTTACCAAGATAGTGCAGCGCATTCCTGTGCGTATCCGTTTGGCGTTGGATGAGAGCATCAACATAGTGCCCGGTCTTAGTGCCGTGGTGAAGGTAGATACCCGGGGCGCGCCGCAAGACACAGTGATCGCCAGCAATCGTAAGCAGGTTTCGGTTAAGGCCACCCAATGAGCAGCGTGAGCGCCACCCAGGCACTTCCGCCTCAGGCCGCAGAGTCAGAGGTTCAAGCAGCCAGGCCCCAGGGTTATGAGCGCGGCAGCCTTCGCTCCTGGGTCGCCGTATTCGCCGGCCTGCTTGGTGCCTTCATGGCGATTTTAGATATTCAGATCACCAACGCCTCGATGAAGGAGATCCAGGGCAGCCTGGGGGCGACCCTGGAGGAGGGCTCCTGGATTGCTACCGCCTATCTGGTGGCCGAGATGATCGCCATTCCCCTGTCGGGCTGGTTGAGTCAGGGGCTGTCGGTGAGGCGTTATCTGCTGTGGACCACGGCGGCCTTCATCTTAGCGTCATTCCTCTGCTCGCTCGCCTGGAATCTGGAGGCGATGATCGCCTTTCGCGCTCTGCAGGGCTTCTTCGGCGGCGCGCTGATCCCCCTGGCTTTTCGGTTAATCCTGGAACTGCTGCCCGAGGAGAAGCGTGCCACTGGCATGGCGCTGTTTGGCGTGACCGCCACCTTCGCACCGTCTATCGGCCCCACCCTGGGTGGCTGGCTGACCGAGCAGTTTAGCTGGCACTATCTCTTCTATATCAATATTCCCCCCGGGCTCCTGGTGATGGCAATGCTCGCCTATGGCCTGAGATCTCGCCCCATCGACTGGGACAAGCTGAAGAACGCCGATTATTCCGGCATAGTCACCATGGCGCTGGGCATGGGCTGTCTCGAGGTGGTGCTGGAGGAGGGCAATCGTAAGGACTGGTTTGGCTCGGAGCTGATCCAGCATCTGGCCATCATTGCGGTCATCAATATCGCCCTGTTTGTCTTTATTCAGCTGCGTAAGTCGTCGCCGCTGGTGAACCTCAGATTACTGGCGCAGCGTGACTTCGCCCTGTCGACCCTGGCCTATTTTCTGCTGGGGATGGCGTTGTTCTCGGCCATCTATATGATCCCCCTCTATCTGTCACAGATCCATGACTATAGTCCGCTGGAGATAGGTGAGGTGATCATGTGGATGGGCTTTCCGCAACTCCTGGTACTGCCGCTGGTTCCCAGACTATTGCAAAGATTTGACGGGCGTTACCTGGCGGCCTTCGGTTTTAGCATGTTTGCCCTGAGTTACTACATGAACAGCCATATGACGCTGGATTTTGCCGGCGATCAGATGATAGCCGCGCAGATTGTCAGGGCCCTGGGCCAACCCTTCATCCTGGTGCCCATCGGCATTATCGCCACTATGCATATCAGCGCCCAGCAGACGCCGTCGGCCTCGACCGTGCTCAATGTTATCCGCAATCTGGGTGGCGCCTTCGGCATCGCACTGGTGGCGACCCTGATCGACAATCAGTCGCGTACCCACCTGGCGGAGATGAAACAGACGGTGACGGCTGTGAGTAGCCAGGCCTATCAATATCTGCAGCAGAGCAGTCAGCTATTTGTTCAGGCGGGTTCGGATCCCGTTACCGCCCAGGCGCAGGCCAAGGCAATGTTGGCCAAGACCATGACGCAGCAGGCCTATGTTCAGGCCTATAATGATGTGTTTCTCATCATCTCTGTGCTGCTGATGTTGGCGGTAGTGGCCGTGCTGCTGATCCGCAAGCCTAACGCCGATGAATCAGGCGCGGCCTAGGTAATCGCCAATAGTTAGCGACCACCTATAGCAGCTAGCACCTGGCTAAGAGCCAGTTATACCAATCACAGTAAATATGTGATCAGAAATAGCGCAGGAAAAACGCTTGAGAACAAAGCAGGATTTTTAGATAAGTAGTTATTCTACAATTAAAAATACTAATACAGTTATCGAGCGTTTTAACAAGCTAGAATGATTAATTATTTATTACGATTGGTATTAGAGCATAGATAGGCTTATCTGCTCGAAGGGGTAAACCTGGCCGCCAAATTCGGCGGCAAAGGCGCTGGCATCTTGCTGCTTGCCAAAGCTGGCCAGCGTCTTACCCATGGCGCCCGTCTGGCTGGAACCCACTACGTACCAGGCCTGTCTGGCGTCGATGAAGTGGCTATCCTGTGGCGCCTGCCAGGGGCTCTTGGCCATGTCGTGGACATAGATCTCCTTGACCTGCTTTTGGTATTCGGGATCCAGCAGGAAGCTAAACAGATCCCGGGTCGAGCAGAACTTCTTCACTGTCTGCTCTGTCTTGAGATAGAGCTCCCCCTTGGGGCCGGGAAAATTACCGATTAACATGCCGCACAGGTGGCACTCGTCGCCGTGCTCCATGACGACCGCCTGACGAATTGGACTCGAGGTATCCTCTTGCCCACAGGCACTTAGGCCCAGCAGGAGCAGGCAGAATAGGCTAACGAAGAGTGATGAGCTTGAATTTAAGGCTTGGCGCATTAGAGTGTCTTCCTGTTAAAGATTAAGGCGGCTAAGGTGAGTGGCGCGAATACCCAGGCCAGGAGCAGCGAAAACAAGCCGCCGGCCGACATGCTGCTATTGATGGCCACCGCCAGCACACCGTTGACATCCTTGGTATCCAGGCTGGCGAGATTCACCAGACGGAAGAGATCCGCCGGATTGAGCATCATCAGCTGCACCAACTGCTGCTGACTCAGCCCCTCCTCTATGCCAACCAACACCGCCAGCAGGGCGAGATCGAACACCAGCACGAAGAAGAACCAGAGCATCAGCGCCAGTCCGGCGGCCTTAGACTTCTCACTCACCGACAGGCTGATCACATAGGCGATGCTGATGAAGCAGAGGCCGAGCAGGATCGCGGTGGCGATAAACAGGCCGAAGCTCTGCAGCACCGCGTTGGCATCGGATTGGCTGGCGAGCAGCACCGCGGCACTGCCAAAGCCCAGGCTGGTGGCCAGTGCCATGATGGCCCCCTGGCCGACAAACTTGCCCAGCAGCAGCTGGGTGTGGCTGATGGGGTAGGTGAGCAGCAACAGCAGGGTGCCGGCCTCCTGCTCGCCGACGAAGCTGTCGTAGGCCAGCAGCAGGGCGATCAGCGGGATCAGAAACACCGCCAGGCTCGACAGGCTGGCGATGGTGGACGACAGCGAGACGCTGCCCAGCTGCCCAGAGGCGACCGAGCCGTAGTAGCTGAGCCCCAGGGAGAGCACGGCAAAGATGAGGGTGATGGAGATCAGCCAGCGATTGCGCAGCCCGTCCTGAAACTCCTTGATGGCGACGGCGAGAATGGCATTCATTGTGTTGGCCCTCCCTGGTGGCTGGCATCCGGGCTGCTTGCGCCGGTGCCTTGGCCGAGATAATGCTGGTAGACACGTTCAAGATCGGCGGGTTCGACGCGAATATCCCCCAGCTGATCCAGTTCGACCAGCTGACGTATGATGGCGAGTTTTTCCTGCTCGGGTACCAGTAGCTGATCCGGGGCGATCAGGTATGGGGTGAATCTGGCATCCTGTTTCAGGGCGCCGTTGAGCCCCTGGGTCTTGATGGCCACGGGGAGTTTCGCCTGCTGTCTGAGCTCGCTCAGGCTACCTTTGGCCAGCAGGCGGCCGCCGGAGATGATCAACGCGCGGTCGATATGCTGCTCGACGCCGGGCAGCACATGGGAGCAAAGTATGATGCTGGCGCCCGCGCTCTTGAGCTTGTCGACGCTGGCGTAAAACTCCTGGGTGGCGATGGGATCCAGCCCCACGGTCGGCTCATCGAGTAATAGCAGCTTAGGGCTGCCCAGAAAGGCTTGTGCCAGGCCAAGACGCTGACGCATCCCCTTGGAGTAGGTCTTTACCTGACGATCCATGGCGTGGGTAAGGCCCACCTGCTGCAGGAGTTGTTCGAACGCCTGTTTAGGCACCGACTTGAGCCGGGCAAAGTAGCGCAGCACCTCGCGTCCGGTGAGTTGATCGTAGAAGCTGACATTCTCGGGCAGGTAGCCAACCTGTTTGCGGGCCTCGAAGGCCTGCTTGGAGAGGGGATCCTGGCCAAATACCTTCACCTGGCCGTCTGAGGGTGGGATGATCCCCAGCACCAGCTTCATGATGGTGGTCTTGCCGGCGCCGTTGTGGCCAAACAGCCCCATGACTTCGCCGGGGAATAGCTCAAAATCGACCTGCTGGAGCGCGGCGACCTTGCCATAGTGCTTGGCGACACCGCTTAGGGAGACTATGGGTCTCGAAGGAGAAGATGCTTGCATTGTGTCACTCTGCCTCATTAATAACTGCCTGCCGGGCACCCAGAGAGGGGGCCTGCATGAGTGGAAAACTGTCTTTGACGCCTACGGGTTTGAGCACAGGAAACTGGGTCTGTATCCAGCGCAGGATTAGCACGGCCGGGCTGTCCAGCAGCATCTTGGCCTCTGGATATTGCCAGATCAGCTTGTCGATACCGTCGTTGGGCTCGAAGGGTCTGTCGCCATAGCCGTCGTTGTCGAGATCCCAGCCCAGGTAGTTGCTCCAGAAGTTACCGGCGCCATCCTGGCTCCATTCTGCCTGACGGTTGGCGACATATTTCACCTGCAGCGGATTGTTGATGAAGCTGTTAGCAAACACCTTGGTATGCTCCGATCCTGCGGTCAGGTGTATGCCGATCTCGGCGGTGTCGATCAGGTTATGATCTATGCTGTTGTAGGCCGAGTTATAGACAAACAGCCCCTTGCCTTCACGGCCCAGCACCTTGTTTTCCGGCTTGGTCCAGACGCGGTAGATGCGGTTATGGCTGATCTCAGAGTAGGTGATGAAGTTCATCAGGAAACCATAGTCCTGGCTGTCGCGGCTCTCGTTGCCGCTGACGGTGAGGTGGCGTGAGCTCATCAGGGCATAACCGGCGCGCGTGTCGTAGGCCAGGTTGTCCAGCACTTGATTGCTATGGGAATACATGTAATGGATCCCGTAACGCAGGTCATGCATGGTATTGTTTGTAATAGTGTTGTTCTGACTTGAGATGATGTAGATGCCGTCGCGGGTCTGGCTGACCTCGTTGTCGCTTACCTCGACATTCTGCACTATGGAGAGCTGGATCCCATTGCCTCTGTCGGCGGATCTGAGCGCCGGGTTGCCCTGGATGCGATTGTGGTGAACCTTGATCGCTTTACCCTTCTGCAGCCAGATACCGAAGCCGTCACCCTTTAGCTGATTCTCTCTGATAGTGAGCTGGCTGGCGCTTTGGTCCGAGTAGATGCCGGCGTTCTGTGCGGTGAGGTCATCGCCCCAGTTGACGATCCTGAGTCTTTCTATGGTGACGTTAGAGCTTTGCAGTAGCAGTGCATTGCCCTTGCCCTGGGCATCTATGATGCTGGTGTAGCCGTCGGCGCCAGAGAGGGTTATCCCCTTGTTGACGACGAAGTTGCCCAGATAGCGGCCCGGATGTAGCTGGATGGTATCGCCCGCTTTGGCACTCTCTAGCACCTGCTGAAGATCTTGCTCGGGTGTCACCTGAATATCCGCCGCCTGAGTGGGCAGCGCCAGCATGACACAAAGCATTGTGCATAGCAGGCCGGATATGGTCTTGGGTGTTTCTTGGCTGTGGTTCAAAGCGTTTTACACCTCTTGCGCTTATCGCTTTATTTTTCCGCTTTTTACTTGCTTGTTTTTACCGCTGTTCTCATCGAGAAGGCAAGTGCCTGACGCAGTGCGTCAGGCCCTTGCATCACGCTTAGGCTTCTACCAGCATGCGGCCACGCATCTCCATGTGGAGGGCGTGACAGAACCAGTTACAGTAGTACCACTGCACGCCTGGCTTGTCGGCGATAAAGGTGACAGACGCCGTGGCCTGCGGGCCAATCTCCATCTGTACCCCATGGTTGGTCATACAGAAGCCGTGGGTCACGTCTTCCACCTGATCCAGGTTGGTGACCACCACAGTGACCTCATCGCCCAGCTTGACCTTAAACTCGCTCAGGCCATAGTTAGGTGCCACAGAAGTCATGTAGACACGTACCTTGTTGCCGTCGCGAATCACCTTGTTGTCCATCATGAGGCGAACGCCGTCTTTCTTGGCCATGGCAACGGTATCGGCAAATAGAGGATCGTCACGGGTCCAGAGCTTCTTCGGCTTGAGCTTGCTGCGATGCACTATGATGCAGTCATGGGGCTCGGCGAAGGTCGGGCCGTCGTGTACCAGTTTCATCTCGTCGCCTGAGATATCGATCAGCTGGTCGTTCTCTGGACGCAGCGGCCCGACGGGCAGGAATCTGTCCTTGGAGAACTTACACAGAGATACCAACCACTTACCGTCGGCGTCGCGGGTTTCGCCCTGAGAGGTATGGTTATGGCCCGGCTGATAGTGTACGTCCAGCTTCTGGCGCAGGTAATTCACCTTCTTGCCCTGATAGGCCTGAATCGCTTCCTCTACGTTCCACTTGGCGATCTGGCTGTCGAGGAAGAGGGTGGTGTAGGCGTAGCCCTTGTTGTCGAATGCCGTGTGTAGCGGGCCGAGGCCCAGCTCAGGTTCACCGACGATGGCATCTCTTGGCTTGATCTTGTCGTCGAACAGGTCGTCCAGCTTCTCGATGGAGATGATAGAGACGGTAGGTGACAGCTTACCGTTGGCGACAAAGTATTTGCCGCTTGGTGAGGTGTTCAGGCCGTGAGGCGACTTAGGCACAGGAATGTAGCGGGTTAGATCTGACCCCTTACGGCCATCCAGTACAGGTACATTGTTGCCGTTGTAGGTCTTGAACTTACCGGCCTTGACCGCGGCTTCACAGCGAGCCAGGTTGAAGATCACCACATGGTCACGCTCGGCGGTGATCATCTCGCTGAGGTTCATGCCCATCTCTGAGTTGTAGCAGGTAGAGGCAAAGTACTTGCCGTCATAGTCGGCGTCTGTGTTATCCAGGTTGCCATCGACCATGACCTGGAAGGCCACTTCCATCTTCTCGGCGTCGATCACGTTGAACAGTGAGCGGTAGGTGCTGACATCTTCCAATGTCTCCTTACCATTGTTGTCCATGGGGATCTCGAACTCGCCGTTACAGATGACATACTTGGTATAGGGAACCTTCTGTACGCGCAAACCGTGGATGGCCTGGGCATTAGGCACAGTGATCATCTTATCTGTCTTCATGACGTCACAACGGATACGCGCCACGCGTGTGTTGGCCTTGTCGTTGATAAACAGATACTTACCATCATAACGACCGTCTTGCATACTCATGTGAGGATGGTGGGCATCGCCCGCCAGCAGGTGAGCGCTGTCGCCCTTGACCGCCTTACTTTCGTTGGTGATGCCCCAGCCGGTGGCACTGTCGATGTTAAATACCGGAATGCGCATTAATTCACGCATAGAAGGCAGGCCCATGATACGGACTTCGCCAGAGTGTCCACCGCTCCAGAAACCATAATATTCGTCCAGCTCACCCGGATGTACCACTGGGCTGTTGCCAGCCTCGGCCGCCTGAGCCTTGGCCATCGAGGCGAACATGGCGGCGCTCATGGGCGCGGCGACTGCGCCGGCGCCGAGCAGGGCCGTCTTGCCCATAAACTCGCGTCGTCCGGCGTTCTCCAACTGGTTTGCCGGTTTGTTATTGTTATCTTGCATAGTCCATCTCCATCATAGTTGTATTGACTTTAATTACCTGCACTTAAATGTGTGTTGCTTGGTCCTATACGGCAGTGACCGTTGGGATCTCTTGTTCCTTATATTGCTTGCGCTTACGGGCCATCTTCTTCAGCGGTGGGCACTTCTCCTCGTTGAAATAGGTCACCTGACAGTCGAGGCAGTAGTGGCACTCGCGCATGTTGATCACCCCGTTGGGATGAATCGCCTGGATCTCGCACTCTTTGGCACAGGTCTTACAAGGCGTGCCGCATTCGGGGCGACGCTTGAGCCAGTCGAACAGTCGCACGCTATTACTCACCGACAGCGCGGCGCCCAGTGGGCAGAGATAGCGGCAGAAGGTCTTGCGATTAAACAGGCTGGAAAAGATCATCAGCAGTGCCCAGAGGATGAAGGGCCACTCGCGATCGAACTTGAGCAAGAAGGTGGTCTTGAAGGGTTCTATCTCGGCAAACTGCTCGGCCATGGCGAGGGAATCCAGCGACAGGCCAAACAGCGCCAGTAAAATTAGATATTTGATGGCCCATAGGCGCTCGTGTACGGCGAAGGGCAGCTCTATTTGCGGTAGCTTCAGGTAGCGGCCGGCAACATTGACCAACTCCTGCAGCGCGCCGAAGGGGCAGAGCCAGCCGCAGTAGACGGCGCGCCCCCACAGCAGCATGGTAACCGCCGCGGCGCACCAGAGAATGAAGATGATGGGATCGAGCAGGAAGAGATCCCAGGAGAAATCTTTCATCAGGGCGTGCAGGAAGGTGAATACGTTGACCACAGAGAGCTGTCCGCCCCAGCTCCAGCCGATCACGACCACTGTCACCACCAGGAAGCCATGGCGCAGGCGGTGCATGAAGGTCGGGTGTTTGACCAGAATATCCTGGAAGAAGAGGATGAGCAGCAAGACGCCCATGAGGATCAACAGCAGCACCACTTCTACCTGTCTGTCATGCCAGATCTGCTGCACCATGGTGAGTTCGGGTTCTGGGACTATGGCCGCCGGGGTGTCCACATACTTATCGAGCGGATCGTACTGACCCTTAAAGCTGGTGAACAGGCTGTCGATAGGGCCCGTTTGGCGTCTGACCAAGAGCTCGAATTGCCAAGGGGCACCCGGGTCGAACTCGTGATGCTCGGCGATGCGAAATACCGACATCTCTTTAAATTTAGGGGCCCCCTGAATGTAGAGATCGCTGATACGGTTGTGGTCCAGGTCTCTAAAGGAGATGGCGTTATCCTTCTGATGCACCTGGATGCGATCGAAGATACCGCCGCGTACATAGCCTGAGCCCTTGAAGGAGTAACCGTTGCCCATGACGGCCACCAGGTGTTCGCCGGGTTGTAGGTTCTGCGTCAGCCATTGATAGTCGGCGTCGCCGAAGAGGTTCTTGCCTATGGTGGGAATGTCGGCCAGGGTGTAATAGATCTCGGCAAACATCTCCTGCTTTTGATCGGCATCGGCCTTATCGACGTCCTCGGCGGCGGTGCCCATGAAGGCTTCGTCGACGGCGCCGCGGTTCAGATAAAGCTTGCGAATGGAGCCATCGCCGGTGAGTTGCTGCCAGTTGGCCTGGGTAAAGAGTTCCTGTTTGATGGTCGAGATGGGTTGAATCTGGTCGGCCTGTTGCTCGATGATCCCGAGCGCGATGGCGGCCTGGGTGGCGGCCTTGGTGATCGCCACGTTCATCACCATGACGGTTACCGTCGCGCCGGAGAGGCCGTCGATGGCGACTATGCCCTCCTTCTCGTTGCCACCCACCTTGAGCCTGTCCTTGACCGACAGCCCGGTATATTGCTCGGCAAACTTCCACAGCTTACTCTCGGGGATCCCCGCCAATATGATGGGTTCATGGTGCTCCAGCACCTTAGCTCCCAGGTATTTACCCGCTGGATCTATGGCGACGAGTATGTTGACCGGCTCGCCCGAGTAGGCAGGAATGCGAGCAATATCATTGGTTTCAAAACCATAGCCTAAGATCTGCTCGTCTTGGTAGATGGTCCTTAGGGCAGGCTCGCCCTGCTTGTCTGAGATACGGGTCGCATCTGGAAATAGCTCATGCAGGATAGGCAGGGGATCTTTTGGCGGGCTGACGAACAGGGCATAGCTGGGCGCAGCCAGCATGAGTGCCATCATGAGTGCCAGTAGGGTGAGTAAAATCCATTTTGCCTGTGTCGTATGGTGTATCAATCTTGCCACTCGAACGCTCCTACAGTCAGTCTCAAGGTGTGTCAACCTAGCGTTATTTATAGTGCATCCTAAATGCATCTTTATGTTTGTGACGTGATTGAGATCAAATAAATTGCAAATTTGTTAATTTGACAGGCTTTTTTTCGGGTGCGGTGTGGGGGGGGGATCACCCTGGCGGGCGGTGAACAAGTGGCATTTAAATTGAGTTGGCCGCCTTGTTATTAATTTCTATTAACTGAATGGTTAGCGCTAAATGACAGGTCGCGTCACCCGAGCTATGGGGCGCGACCTGCTGCGAGAGTATGGTTGCTCTCGATGAACTAGGGCCGATTTATTTCAGGCTCTCGTAATAGGCCGCCAGGTTGGCGATATCTTCTCTGTCAGTGGCATGGCCATAGGTGCCATGACTGGGTCTTGACGTGTACCTTCTTTGAAGGCTTTCAGTTGCTTCTCAATGTATTGAGCCTTCTGACCTTTGAGGTTAGGGTAGATGGGGGCTAGCGAGATACCGTCCGCACCGTGACAGGCGGCACAAAGCATAGATTTTGCTTTACCGGCTTCGATATCGCCTGCGTGTGCCGACAGCGTGAATAGGCTTGCAAAAGCGATGAGGGCAATCTTTTTCATATGAACTCCATTTAAATAAGTTCTTTATTTTTAAGAACAATTGTTGTCGCAATATCTGATGACAGACGACTTAGGTCATCTAAAAATAGGCGGCGTCAATCGAATGCTTCCTAGTTTAGACTGGGTTAAATTGGACATGTGAATATTAGGTGTATTTATAATGTATGTATTTGACCAAGGTCAAGTCTAGCCGAAATTTGGGGCGGGTATCACATCTTGTCGTCTCGTTGCAGACGCAGGAATAATCTAAATATAACAAGCAAGTGACTCAGAATTAACGGATAAGGGGATTGTAGTGCGTTGGGAGAATCTGGCGTTTGCCGAGTTGAGCCGCGAGCGGCTCTACGAGCTGCTCAAATTGCGCGTCGATGTGTTTGTGGTGGAACAGGCCTGTGCCTACCCCGAGCTAGATGGAAAGGACACCCTGGCCGAGACTCGCCATCTGCTGGGGCTGGACGAGCAGGGAGAGATTGCCGCCTATGCCAGAATCCTGGCCCCAGGGGTGAGCTACCCCCAGGCCAGCATAGGCCGTGTCATAGTGGCGCCGTCGGCCCGGGGCGCGGGGGTTGCTAAGCCATTGATGCTGGAGGCGATCGCTATTGCCAGCCAGGCGTGGCCAGAGCAGGGGATTCAGATTGGCGCTCAGGAATACCTCAAGGGATTCTATCAAGGGGTGGGGTTTAGGCCCGTGTCAGAGGTCTATCTCGAGGATGGTATTCCCCATCTCGACATGTTGCTCGATACGTGAGGAAAACTGGCGGGGACAAATAAAGGAGCACAGGGTGTGCTCCTTTATGTTCGGGTAATTAAGCCGTCAGACTTGTCAGTCACAGCGTCAGCGACTGTTCCCTGAGTTGGATCTTGGGATCATGTTCAACTTCGCCATATCTGTCTATGGTAGACAGCTGGCTCTGTTGGGCGATGATCGCCAGCGGACCCGAAGGCAAATGGCGAACAAACAACAGCCGATACCCGTATCGATGCAGGCTATAGAGGGCCATCTTTTGTTCCGCACTCATCGAGCTCCAATGCTCATCATGATGCAGGACGTTCCCTCGCCTGTCTTGCAGTTGTTGTGCTATTTGCATGTTATTATCTACACGTTTGTCGGCCGATGTAGCCAATCATTATCCTGTGCTGGCATGGCCAGACAGTTTTACAAGTTTAATCTTAATTAGATTAACATCAGTCATTTTACTGACTTTAATTGGGCATTAATTGAACGAGATCAATTTATGGGGCGAGAAGTGAGCCCGAAAGTGAAAAACTATGAAAATGCTCACAACTTGGCCGCATTTTGAGACTGGAGTGAAATGATTAATTATATCGAGCCGCTTTTTCGGCCACCCTCGGAGTGGAAGTCCCTCATCCTGCAGGTCACCAATGGTTGTAGCTGGAATCGCTGCCATTTCTGCGACATGTATACCGCACCGCAGAAGCAATTTCGTGCACAAAAACTAGATAAAATTGCAGAGGATATTCGAAGAGTCGCCCAGCAAAATCTGCCGATCTCACGGGTATTCTTGGCCGATGGTGACGCCATGAGCCTGCCCTTTAATCGCCTGGAGGCCATCTGCCTGTTGATCCGTGAACACCTGCCACAGGTGACCCGCATCAGCAGCTACTGCCTGCCGCGTAACCTAGGCAATAAGACGGATGCACAGCTAGCCCGCCTCAGAGAACTTGGGCTCAGCCTACTGTATGTGGGTTGTGAGAGCGGAGACGATGAGGTGCTGGCCCGCATCGAGAAGGGGGAGACCTTCGACTCCTCCTTGCTGGCACTTAAGCGCATACGCGCCGCCGGCATGAAGTCGTCAGTGATGATACTCAATGGCCTGGGCGGCGTTGAATTATCAGCGCAGCACGCGCGCAATTCGGCCCGCTTGATGAATCAGGCGCAGCCGGATTATCTGTCGACCTTGGTGGTGACCCTGCCCCTTGGCAAGGCGCGCATGGACGCCGGATTCGATGGTGATTTCAAACTGCCGGACCAACATGGCCTGCTGACCGAGATGCAGCTTCTGCTCGGTGAACTCGAGCTTGAGAAGACCATATTCCGCTCGGATCACGCCTCTAACTATCTGGTGCTCAAGGGGATATTAGGTCGTGACAAGCAGAGCCTGCTGGCCCAGGTCGATCAGGCGATTCAGGGGCTGGTGCCCCTGCGCCAGGAGTGGCAGCGCGGCCTGTAAGCCGCAGCCGTCATGCCGTTGGAGTTATCGCTCGATATGGATCTCGCGTACGGGGCAGGGGATCTCGATACCGGCCTGACGCAGCGCGTTGATTAGCTCCAGGTTGACCTGGTACTTATTCTGATAGTAGCGATTGGTGGGCACCCAGTAACGCAGGCCTATCTCTAAGCCTATGCTGTTGAAGCCGTTGATGCCTATCTGGGGGGCGCGCTCCTGATTCACCTCTTGGTTGGCATCCAGGACTCGCTGGGCGATGGCCAGCACCTGATTGGCATCGGCCGCGTAGCTGATGTTGAAACGTATCTCGACCAGCTTTTCACTAAAGGAGTTGTGCAGGATCTCGCCGACGATGTGCTTGTTGGGGATGCTGATCACCTCGCCTTCCTCGTTGGTGAGCAGGGTCAGCCCCAGGTGAATGCTCTTGACCACGCCGCTGACCCCCTGGATCTCTATGGTATTGCCCACCACGAAGGGGCGGGTCACTATGATGGTGACGCCCGCCGCGTAGTTAGAGAGCATGCCCTGTAGAGCCAGGCCGGCACCCAGGGAGGCGGCACCGATGGCGGCAACCATTGGCGTGATGCTAATCCCAAGCTTGCCCAGGGCGATAACCCCCACCATGACTATGATGAGAATGCGTACCAGGTTGGAGACAAAGTTGCTCAGGGTGATGTCGATCTCATGCTTCTCAAACTGGCTAGCCACCAAGTTAGAGATCTTATTGGCGACCCAGAGGCCCAACAGGAAGATCAGTAGGGCGCCGACCAGCTGGAAGCTGTATTTCACCAGAAACTCGGTCAACAGGTTGTAGACATTTTGCAGTTGCGCCAGCTCCTGCTCCAGACCATTCTCATTCATAACACTCATCCTAAAATTTGCCCCGAACGTCGCTCGCCCGGCCGTGGATTCTAACCTGGGTATGTTACTTAATATTCAATGGCTTGATAACCAATATCTCACCCATGTCCCATGACAATAATTAGCGTGAAGCATATCAAGCTATTGGCATGCATCCGAGGGCATGACGACCAGTATAAGATATAGTCTATTTCACCCCTAAGTAACCTAACCTTTATCATGAAAGAGGCATTATGAAAGCGCTAATTTTGGCTGTGGGCGTGCTGTTTTCGGCCGCGAGCCTGGCCAGCGGCCTGACCACGGGTGACCGTATCGAGGCGATCACCCTGGTGGATCAACATCAAGCCGTGTGGGAGCTCAACACCAATACTCAGGTTTTACTCTTTAGTCGTGGCATGAAGGGAGGGCAGATCATTCAGGAGGCGCTGGAGTCGCTGGATGCGCCTATGCCGGACAACTGGCGCTATGTCGCCGATATCAGCGGTATGCCCTCTTTGATCGCCAAGTTTGCGGCGATCCCCAAGATGCAAGATCTAGACTTTGCCATCGGCCTGGATCAGGAGGGCGAGGCGACTCATCTATTACCGGGTGATAAGGAGACGGCGACGGTGATCATCCTGGAGGGACTCGAGATCAGCAAGGTGATTCGGGTCGATTCGGCCAAGGCACTGCTCGAGGCGGTGAAATAGGCCAAGCACTGCCGTCTGTTGGTTATGAGAATTTGTCATAACAATCAATAGGATAGCCTGGCTCTTGTCCAGACGTAAAAGGCACCATCTCTTTTGGAATAAAAATTTATTTATTAAGCATAAAAATTCGTTGATCTCGGCGAGAAAATAGCGTTTACTTCGCAGCGATTTTTAATCGAATCACGCTGAACTATTTTTATTCTGCTACGGAGATACTGGCGAGATGAGCCAATTTCAAGCGATTGATGTTAATGAGTATTATGACCAGGCTACCTTTGAGCGTATCAAGGCATTTGCTCAGGATAAACCGACACCTTTCGTGGTGATTGACACTAAAATCATTGCAAAACAATATGATGACATGGTGCATAACTTCCCCTATGCCAGTATCTACTATGCGGTCAAGGCTAACCCTGCCAGGGAGGTATTGACCCTGCTGCGCGACCGTGGTGCCAATTTCGACATCGCCTCTATCTATGAGCTGGATATGGTGAGCGAGATCGGCGTGACGCCCGACAGAGTCAGCTATGGCAACACCATCAAGAAGCGCAAAGATGTGCGCGCCTTCTATGAGCGCGGCGTGCGCATGTATGCCTCTGATTCCGAGGCCGACCTGCGTATGATCGCCGAGGAGGCGCCGGGCTCGCGCGTCTACGTACGCATCTTGACCGAAGGCACCCACACGGCAGACTGGCCGCTGTCGCGTAAGTTCGGCTGCCAGAACGAGATGGCCTTCGAGCTACTCATCCTGGCCAAGTCGCTTGGGCTCGAACCCTACGGCATCTCCTTCCATGTCGGCTCACAGCAGCGCGATATCGGCGCCTGGGACTCGGCCATCGGCAAGGTGAAGAGTATCTTCGAGCGCCTGCGTGAAGAGCATGGTATCGAGCTGAAGATGATCAACTTAGGCGGTGGTTTTCCGGCGAACTATCTGGATAAGACCAACGAGTTGGGCACCTATGCCGAGCAGATCACCCATTTCCTGAAAGAGGACTTTGGTGATCAGCTGCCACAGATCATCCTCGAGCCTGGCCGCTCCCTGCTCTCTAACGCCGGCGTGTTGGTGTCTGAGGTGGTGTTGATCAGCAAGAAGTCCCAAACGGCTTTAGAGCGCTGGGTATTTACCGATGTGGGTAAGTTTTCGGGCCTTATCGAGACCATGGATGAAGCGATCAAATTCCCCATCTATACCGAACGTCAGGGCGAGCTGGACCGCTGCGTAATCGCCGGCCCAACCTGTGACAGTGCCGACATCATGTATGAGCACTACAGCTATGGGCTGCCTGTGGATCTGGCGATAGGGGATCGTATGTACTGGCTAACGGCCGGGGCCTATACCACCACCTACTCGGCGGTCTGCTTTAATGGCTTCCCGCCGCTGAAAGACTACTATCTCTAAGTACCTGCTAAAGAGATCACAATAAAGGGCGCCTAGGCGCCCTTTACTATGTCTGCCGTTTGGCTATTTGTCGTGTGCCTGAAGGATCTGATGCAGCTCCTCCTTGATATGCAGTTTCTGCTGCTTAAGCACCTTGACCTCTGGGGTGAAATCGCTGGTCGCATGTTGCTCTAGCTCTTTAATCTCGTCATCGAGTTCGTTGTGTTTGTTAAACATCTTGAGAAAATGCGCGTCTTTTGATTTTAGTTCGCTGATTAGGTCTCTGTATTCTGGAAACATATTGGCCGTCCTTCTTGGTCAAATGGGGGAGAGGTCGTAAGCAAGAGTGGTTAATTTCCCCTTGCTATGGTTTCAGCCTAGCGCGATCTTGCTGTCTGTTTTGTGATCAAATTCACCGCCTGGGGTTTCGCTTCTGTCACTTTGTAACAGCGATTTCAACCTGTTGTCTTATAAGACTATTTTCTTCTTTTTATTTTGGGCTAATACCTGATTTTTGGCGAAGACTCAGTGGAAGCAATAAATTTTGTCGGCTGGCTGGCAGCCTAGGTGGGAGTTGCTATATTTTCAGTGCTGCTAGCGGAATTGCTTTGGTAAATTCATTACAACAAATTATCTAACTACTGGCGGGGAAAGTGTGATCAGGTTAACCTTAATGGCTTTCATACTAGGTTAAAGTCCATTTAATAAGAATTTTATAATCAAAATTGAAAGGGGTTTTCATAATGTCAGATGTATTTCATTTAGGCCTGACGAAAGAGATGTTAGATGGTGCAACACTTGCGATCGTTCCGGGTGACCCAGAGCGTGTGAAGCGTATCGCTGAGTTGATGGACAATCCAACATTTTTGGCCAGTCACCGCGAATACACCAGCTACCTTGCCTATATCGACGGTAAGCCGCTGGTGGTCTGTTCTACCGGTATCGGTGGTCCATCGACCTCTATCGCCGTAGAAGAGCTGGCTCAGCTGGGCATCAATACTTTCCTGCGCGTCGGTACTACTGGTGCGATTCAGCCACAGGTTAACGTGGGTGATGTGATCGTGACTCAGGCGTCAGTGCGTCTAGACGGTGCGAGTCTGCACTTTGCACCTATGGAGTTCCCAGCCGTGGCGAACTTCGAATGTACCACTGCCATGGTGGCGGCGAGCCGCGAAGCCGGTTTAGAGCCACATATCGGTATCACCGCTTCGTCAGATACCTTCTACCCAGGTCAGGAGCGCTACGACACGGTAACGGGTCGCGTGACTCGTCGTTTCGCTGGTTCGATGAAAGAGTGGCAGGATATGGGCGTACTCAACTATGAGATGGAGTCGTCTACCCTGTTCACCATGTGTGCGACGCAAGGCTGGCGCGCGGCTTGTGTGGCCGGTGTGATCGTTAACCGTACTCAGCAGGAGATCCCTGATGAGGTGACCATGAAGCAGACCGAGACCAGTGCCGTGTCTATCGTGGTTGCGGCGGCGAAGAAGCTGTTGGCTTAAGTCTCGCTAAACGATGTTAAGAAGGCGCCTGATGGCGCCTTTTTTGTTTGCTTGCATCTGAACAGGCTTTTGCACTGTCGGATTAGAAGTGATACTTGGCGATCACCGAGTAGGTGTTCTGATCTATCCCTTTCACGCCATATTTGTTCTTCCAGTAATCGTATTCGATACCCACAAACAGCTTATCTTTCTTGTGTGCGCCGAAGATGGCCGCACCCAGGTCGTACTTGACCTGAGGGTTGAAGTGGAAGTTTTCCTCATAGCCTGTGTTATCGGCCGAGAATACCCAGTCGATAAAGCCGTCGAGCACTATGTTTGAGTGGCCTACCGGGAAGTCCATACGGAAGACTGGGGTCAACTGCCAGCCGTCGCTCAGGTTGCCACTGCTGATGGCATCACGGCGATAGGTGTTGAGTTGGAAATAGCTGAAATAGGGGATCTTGAAGTCCAGACCCACACCATAGAGGAAGCTCTTCACCGGGCCTTCGCCCTCTTCGTAGGTGAGTGCCAGCGATACGTCTGTGATGGCACCTACGCCCACAGGCTTACCTAAGATCTTGCTGGCGCTGAAGCGCGGGGAGATCTCGCCATAGGTGGTGCTATCTTTGCCGCCGTTGTTGCCATTGAAGTAGATGAAGTCCTGGAAGGCGAACCAGTCGCCATACTTCCAGCCACCTGCAGTTTCTATGGTGACAGTGGTTTGTCGCTCAGAGGGAGCCAGATCATAGTTGTCGCCATAGAGGGCGGTGGCACTGAGATCCCACCATTGAACCATGTCATCGGCCAGCGCGGGCTGGGCGGCGAGTAGCGCGAGGAGAAGCCATTTCCTGTTCATCATCTGTTTACCTTTATCGTCGTTTTTTGAGTTATTTTGCGGTGCGGCTATTTGTGGTTAATTTGAAAACAATCTTGGCACTCTTAGCTGCCTTTTTGGACTGTTTTCACGCCGTATGTTTTATGCGCCGCAAGTATACGGGATTTCGCCATTGTGCCCAATTCCAAAACAATGTCTTTTACCCTGGTAAATTAAATGTTTGTTGCCTGTGTCACATTTGTATCTTGACATAATATGTCGCATTGAGAGAAAAGAGCTGATATAGTCTTGGCAGGGATACTCTCATTTCAGGGGGGAAATATGGAGTTTTCTAATCCTATCTTTATCTGGATTACTGCCGGTATAGTCTTGATGTTAGCCGAGATCATTCTGCCCGGCGGTATCGTTATTTTCCTGGGCGCCGCCTGTTTGGTGGTCGCGGGCGCATTGACCCTTGGCTGGGTTGAAGGCTTTGTGCAGGCCCTGACGCTCTGGTTCATCTCTGCCATCGTCTTGTTGCTGGCATTTCGCCAGGTAACACAGCGTCTGGTGGGTGGTGATTCCCATGTGGATAATACCGATGAGGAGTTTGACCTTTATAATCAAGTTGCCGTCGTCAAGACGGCGATCGGCCCGGCACAGCAGCAGGGACGCGTCGAATTTCAGGGAAGCGAATGGCCAGCACTGGGTGATGGCAGCGAGATCCCGGTCGGCGCGCGCGTCAGAGTGATTTGCCGCGAAAATATTGCCCTGGTCGTTGAACCTTTGACAGAGCAGGCATAGCCTGGCTGCTTATTTACAGGATGGAATCTATGTTCGAATTTACCTTATTAATACTCTTCGTTTTTTTTATTCTTTATAACCTGTTGTTGATCGTGCCTATGCGCGAGGTACACGTTATCGAGCGCCTGGGCAAGTTCCGGGTGGTATTACAGCCTGGTTTTCACTTTCTGATCCCTTTCTTCGACCGTGTCGCCTACCGACACGACACACGTGAACAGGTGCTGGATGTGCCGCCACAGAGTTGTATCTCGAAAGACAACACTCAGCTAGAGGTCGACGGCCTGGTCTATCTCAAGGTGATGGACGGCAAGCTGGCCAGCTATGGTATCGAAGATTATCGCCGCGCGGCGGTGAACCTGGCGCAGACCACAATGCGCTCCGAGATAGGTAAGCTGAGTCTGAGTGAGACCTTCTCCGAGCGAGACAGCCTCAACGAATCTATCGTGCGTGAGATCGATAAGGCGTCCGATCCCTGGGGGATCAAGGTACTCAGGTATGAGATCAAAAACATTACGCCATCTTTCAAGGTGATCCACACCCTGGAAAAGCAGATGGAGGCCGAACGCAGCAAGCGCGCCGAGATCACCCTGGCCAATGCCGAGAAGGCGGCGATGATTAACCTCTCAGAGGGCGAGCGTCAGGAGGCGATCAACCTGTCGGAGGGTGAGAAGCAGAAGCGGATCAACGAGGCCAAGGGTACGGCCCAGGAGATTGCCATCGTTGCCCGTGCCAAGGCGGAAGCCATGACCCTTGTCTCCGAGGCATTGGCGCTCGAAGGCGGTAACGAGGCGATGAATATGCAGCTTAAGGAGCAGTTCATCAATCAGGTTGGCAAGATACTCAACGAAGCCGATATTTCTGTGGTGCCGGCCGAGATGGCCAAGCTGGAAGGTTTCTTTGAGGGCATGGAGCAGGTGACTCAGAGTGTGGGTCAGGTAAAAGGAGGTCGCGCATGATCGCAGGTATCAACACAGATTTAATCGTATTGGGGATCTGGGGACTGATCTTCGCCATCTTCATCATCAAGCTGTTCCAGTCGATTCGTCTGGTGCCTACCAAGTCGGCCTATATCGTCGAGCGTCTGGGTAAGTATCACACCACCCTGGACGCCGGCTTCCACGCCCTGGTGCCTTTCATCGATAAGGTGGCATACATGCATGACCTTAAAGAGGAAACCATAGACGTGCCGCCTCAGGAGTGTTTCTCCAGCGACGAGGTCAACGTCGAGGTAGATGGGGTGATCTATATCTCCGTGGTGGATCCGGTAAAGGCCAGCTACGGCGTGACCGACTACCGTTTCGCCGCCATTCAGCTGGCGCAGACCACGACCCGATCTGTCATTGGCACCCTAGATCTCGACCGCACCTTCGAGGAGCGTGACGTGATCAGCGCCAAGGTGGTCGAGGTGCTGGATCAGGCCGGTGCTACCTGGGGGATCCGGGTACACAGATATGAGATCAAGAATATCGCCCCTCCTGAGACGGTGAAGAACGCCATGGAGATGCAGGTGAACGCCGAGCGTGAACGCCGCGCCTTACTGGCCAAGAGCGAGGGTGACAAGCAGAGCAAGATCAATCGCTCCGAAGGGGTCAAGGCCGAGATGATCAACCGCTCAGAGGGTGAGATGCAAAAGCGGATCAACGAGGCCGAGGGTAAGGCGGAGGAGATCCTCACCATCGCCAAGGCGACGGCCGAGTCTATCGAGCGCATGGCCCAGGTGGTGTCGGCGCCCGGCGGTAAGAATGTGGTGCGTATGCAGCTCGGTGCCCAGTACCTCAAGCAGTTCGACGGCCTGACTAACAGCGCCAACAAGATTGTCCTGCCGGGCAACATGATGGACTTCGATCACTGGATGGACAGCATAGGGCTGGAGGAGAGCAAGGACTAAGCCTCGCCTAACCCCCGACCTATCCCTAAAAGCCCAAGCCTTAGCCTGGGCTTTTTTTTACTTGCAGTTTTAGTGTGACGACCGCTTAGGAATACGGGCGACGGTAGGATCGGGCTACGCCTCCTGTTATACTTGCCGCCTGATTTTTTGGAGGCAAGAATGGACGTATCTTCTTTACTCGACGGCTTAAACGATAAACAGCGCGAGGCCGTCGGCGCACCACAATCTAGCATGCTGGTGCTGGCGGGCGCGGGCAGCGGTAAGACCCGGGTACTGACCCACCGTATCGCTTGGCTGATGCAGGTAGAGCAGCAGAGTCCCTATTCTATTCTGGCGGTGACCTTTACCAACAAGGCCGCGGCCGAGATGCGCGAGCGTGTGGAGAAGGTTAGCGGCAGCAACATGGGCCGCATGTGGATCGGCACCTTCCATGGCTTGGCCCATCGCCTGCTGCGCACCCATTATCAAGACGCCAACTTGCCCCAGAGCTTCCAAATTCTCGACTCGGATGATCAGCTTAGGCTGATCAAGCGGATCCTCAAGAGCCTGAATCTGGATGAGAAACAGTATCCGCCACGCCAGGCCCAGGGCTATATCAACGGTAAGAAAGATCAGGGGCTAAGACCCAAGCATATCGACGCCGGTGGCTTCCCCATAGAGCAGAACCTGCTGAAGATTTATCAGGTGTATCAGGAGTCTTGCGATCGCGCTGGCCTGGTGGACTTTGCCGAGATCTTGCTAAGGGCCCATGAGCTCTGGCTCAACAAGCCCCATATTCTCGAGCACTATCAGGAGCGCTTCAAGAACATACTGGTGGACGAGTTTCAGGACACCAACGCCATCCAGTACGCCTGGATCCGTGTGCTCGCGGGCAGCACGGCCAACGTGATGATCGTCGGCGATGATGACCAGTCCATCTATGGCTGGCGCGGTGCCCAGGTGGAGAACCTGCATAAGTTCCTGCAGGACTTCCCGGCGGCCCAGACCATACGCCTGGAGCAGAATTACCGCTCCAGCGGCAACATTCTTAACGCCTCCAACGAGCTGATCGCCAACAATCCGGACCGACTGGGTAAGAAGCTGTGGACCGAAGATCAGGCAGGCGAGAAGATAGGCCTGTACTGCGCCTTCAACGAGATGGATGAGGCCCGCTTCATCGTCGGGCGCATCACCGACTGGCAGGACATGGGCGGCAATCTCAGCGATTGTGCCATCCTCTATCGTTCCAACGCCCAGTCGCGGGTGCTGGAAGAGGCGCTGCTGCACAAGGGGATGGCCTATCGCATCTACGGCGGTCTGCGCTTCTTCGAGCGTCAGGAGATCAAGGACGCCATGGGGTATATGCGGCTGATCAGCAACAAGAACGACGATGCCGCCTTCGAGCGTATCATCAACACGCCGACCCGCGGCATAGGCGATCGTACCCTGGAGATCCTGCGCAGTACGGCGCGTCAGCAGGAGCTGACCCTGTGGCAGACCTGTCTGCGTCTGCTCGATGAGAAGGTGCTCTCGGGCCGGGCCGCCAACGCGGTACGAGGCTTCATGGATCTTATCGTCACCCTGCAGCAGGAGACTGAGGAGCAGTCGCTGCACCGCATGACAGACCATGTGATCCAGGCCTCTGGCCTCAAGGCCATGTACGAGGCAGAGAAGGGCGAGAAGGCCCGTGCCAGGGTAGAAAACTTAGAAGAGCTGGTCACCGCGGCGCGCACCTTCGTGATGCCGGAAGACCTCGAAGACATGGGCGAGCTGAACGCCTTCCTCTCCCATGCGGCTCTAGAGGCAGGCGAGGGGCAGGCCGATGCCTTCACCGACGCCGTGCAGCTGATGACACTGCACTCGGCCAAGGGCCTGGAGTTCCCCATGGTCTTCATGGCGGGGGTTGAGGAGGGGATATTCCCCAGCCAGATGGCGATGGATGAGGGCGACAGGCTCGATGAGGAGCGCCGCCTCTGTTACGTGGGCATGACCCGTGCCATGAAGCAGCTCTATATCACCTACGCCGAGTCACGCCGCATCTATGGCCGGGAAAACTATGCTCGTCCGTCGCGTTTCATCAAGGAGATCCCTGACGACTATGTGCAGGAGATCCGCATGAGGACCAGCGTTACCGCGCCTGCCAGCACTAACAGGTTCAGTCAGGCGCAGGCTTCCTTTAACGACTCCGGCTTCAATATCGGCCAGCGGGTGAACCACCCTAAGTTTGGTGAGGGTAAGGTGACAAACTTCGAGGGTAGCGGTGCCCAGGCCAGAGTCCAGGTCGATTTTCTCGACGTGGGCAGCAAGTGGCTGGTGGTGGCCTATGCGCGTTTGGAGACGCTGTAGAACTGCGTTGATAAAGCGCTTGAAACTCTAAGGGCGTCAGTCATAATGCCAAGTAATGATAAAGGCCAAAGCAGTCGTTAGGAGAGCCTAGAAAATGAGCTTAAGGGATAAATTGGACGCCTATTTGCGTCTGGCACGGATGGACAGGCCCATAGGAACCTTTTTGTTGTTATGGCCATGCCTGATGGCGCTGGTGCTGGCCGCCGGTGGCATGCCGGATCTTAAGGTGTTGATCATCTTCGTTATCGGTGTGGTGGTGATGCGTGCCTGCGGCTGTATCATCAACGATTATGCCGACCGCAAGCTGGACTCCCATGTTGAGCGTACCAAGAGTCGTCCCCTGGCCAGTGGCGAGGTGACGGTCAAAGAGGCGCTTATTCTGTTTGTGGTGCTGGGCCTGTTAGCCTTTGGCCTGGTGTTGATGCTCAATCCTCTGGTGGTGCAGCTCTCCTTCGTCGGCATCATATTGACCATCATCTATCCCTTTACCAAGCGCTTTACCAACATGCCGCAGATGTTCCTCGGCGTGGTGTGGAGCTGGTCGATTCCTATGGCCTATGCGGCGCAGCTTGGTGAGGTGCCCGTAGAAGCCTGGTGGCTGTTTGCCGCCAACTGGTGCTGGACAGTGGCCTACGACACCATGTATGCCATGGTGGACAGAGACGACGACCTCAAGGTGGGTATCAAGTCGACGGCGATTCTATTTGGCGACCTCGACCGTCAGATCATAGGTCTGTTTCAACTGGCGGCCCTAGGCTGTTTTGTCATGGCCGGCCTCAGTGCCGATCGTGGCTTGGTGTTTGCCCTGGGGATCCTCACCTTTATCGGCTTTGGTCTCTATCAGCAGAAATTGATCTTCGATCGCGAGCGCGCGCCCTGCCTGCAGGCCTTCTTAAACAACAACTGGGCCGGCATGACGCTGTTTGTGGCTCTCGGCGCCGATTACCTCATCTAATCCCTTCAGGGTAAGAACAAAAAAGCCAGCGACCCAAGTCACTGGCTTTTTTTTTGGATCAAGGTAGGTCTCATACCAATCGTAATCAATAATTGATCATGCTAGCTTGTTAAAACGCTCGATAAGGGTACTAGCAATTTTTAATTGTAGAATAACCACTTATCTAAAAATCCTGCTTGGTTTTCTAGCGTTTTTGCTGCGCTATTTATGATCACCTACTGACTGTGATTGATATTACTTGTTGTCGGCTTCTTTCAGCCACTGGGCCGCACGCTTGGCGAAGTAGGTGAGGATACCGTCGGCACCTGCTCGTTTGAAGCACAGCAGTGACTCCATGACGATCGCCTTCTCGGCCAACCAACCATTCTCGATGGCAGCCATGTGCATGGCGTACTCACCGCTCACCTGATAGGCAAAAGTTGGTACCGCCAGCTCTGTCTTAACGCGGTTAACGATATCCAGGTATGGCATGCCTGGCTTGACCATCACCATGTCGGCGCCTTCCTGGATATCCAGGGCGACTTCGTGTAGCGCCTCGTCGCTGTTGGCCGGGTCCATCTGGTAGCTGTGCTTATTGCCGCCCTTGAGGTTGCCGGCAGAGCCAACCGCATCACGGAAGGGACCATAGTAGTTTGAGGAGTATTTGGCCGAATACGCCATGATCTGGGTATTCACATGGCCCGCTTCTTCAAGCGCCTGACGAATGGCGCCGATGCGGCCATCCATCATGTCAGATGGCGCGACGATATCGGCACCGGCCTCTGCATGAGACAGTGCCTGCTTCACCAGGATCTCAGTGGTGATGTCATTCAGGATATAGCCATCTTCATCGATGATGCCGTCCTGACCATGAGTGGTGAAGGGATCCAGCGCCACGTCTGTCATGACCCCAAGCTCGGGGAAGGCTTCTTTCAGGGCGCGCACCGCGCGCTGCGCCAAGGCATCGGCGTTGTAGGCCTCTTCGGCCATCAGGGTCTTCTTCTCGGCTGGGGTCACAGGGAACAGCGCCACTAATGGGATCCCCAGCTTGACTAATTCTTCCGCTTCCTTGAGCAATAGATCGATTGAGTAGCGCTCGATGCCAGGCATTGAAGCGACCTGCTCAGTACGGTTATTACCTTCGAGCACGAACATTGGGTAGATCAAGTCGTTGACCGATAGCTGGTTTTCGGCCATCAGACGGCGACTAAAATCGTGTTTACGCATGCGGCGCATTCTGCGCTGAGGGAAAGCACTGGTAATGATGTTCACATTCGACTCCTAATTTAGGGTTGCTTGCTTTATTGGGCTACACGCTTCACTGCACATGGCTAGATGGCGCATAGCCGCTAAGTCGGTTAATTTTATTCTTCGAGTTCGGGCGAATAGACGCAAACGCGATTTCGGCCCTCATGCTTGGCACGATAGAGTGCCTTGTCTGCCTGGTCGACCAGCAGCTGAGTGTGCTGATCATCGACGATCACTTCGGCGCAGATCCCGATACTGATGGTGAGCGGAATAGCCTGCTCTCCCCATGCCAGGGGTAACTGACTGACAGTGCTGCGCATCAGCTCTGCCACCTGCTGAGCCCCGTCTGAGGAGGTGTTGGGCAGTATCATAGCAAACTCTTCGCCACCGAAACGTGACACCAGATCACTTGGGCGCCTTAATTTTGCCTTTAACGCCTGGGCAATGCTCTTGAGCGTCTGATCCCCTGCCAGGTGGCCATAGGTATCGTTGATCGCCTTGAAGTGGTCGATATCTATCATCAGGATCGCCAGCGGTGTCTGCTGGCGGCGACTCAGGCGGCCCTCGGCCTGCAGGCGTTTCTCGAAGGCGGCGCGATTTTTCACGCCTGTGAGACTATCGACCGTGTTTTGCTCGGTAAGTTTCTGGTTGGCCTCATTTAATTCTCGAAGTGCGATCTCGAGCTCTAAGGTGCGCTCCTGCACCATCTGTTCCAGGCGTTCGTTGGTGTCGGCCTCGGCCTTGAGGGCCTCTTCGCGGGCCTGGCGTATTCGCTGGGCTTGCAGTAAGGCCTCCTGCTGGATCTTGAGCTTGGCCTTGCGCTCATCGTTATAGCGGATCGCCAGCACGGCCGCCATGAAGACGATTTCGAAACTCAGGCCGACCATGATAGGCGTCTGATGCATGATGGGCAGGTAGATGACCCCCAGGTACATCATGGCGGTGACGAACGAGCCTATCAGCATCCCAGACCAGGCCAGGGTGTAGAGTCTGGCCAGCTTATGGCCTCGCAGGCTCAGCAGCAGGGCGATGAGCATCAGTATGCTGGTGGTGATCAATACCGCAATGATATTGACCTTGAGCGCCACCGAGTAACTTAAAAACGGCGTGATTAGCGTGAGCAACAAGCCGGTGGCGGCGCCGTAGCGGCACACTCTCAGCATCTTGAGGTTGTGGTACTTGAGCTGCAACACCTTCTCGGAAAACATCAGCACGAAGGTGAGGGCGATAGGGATAAGTATCGGCACCATGATCGCCTGTAACACAGGCCAGTTGGGCCAGAGATACCTGAAGGAGAGACCATGCAGGCTGGCGACCAGAAGTGTGGCTGACAGCACATAGCCCGAATAGTAGCTGTAACTGTAGGAGCGCGAGGTGAGTGCGATAAACAGGCTAAACAGGCCAATCGCCATCAGGGCGCCCAGCTGGAATCCCTGGTAGAGGGACTGCGTCTCAGTGGCCTTGACGATATGGTCTGGTGACAGCAGCGAGATAGGCAGGTTGGCACTGCCCTTACTCTCTATCCTTATGTAGAAGGTGTGCACCCGCTCCGGCGTCAGCTCGAAACGGTAGAGAAAGTCATTGTTGATGATGGGGCGCTGACGAAAGGGCAGGCTGTCACCCATCTCAAGGTGCACCGTGGGTTGACCCGTCTGCAGGTGATACAGGTCTATCTTATCTAAGTGCGGGTTACCCAGCTTAAGATAGCGTCGCATCTGGCTCTGGGTCGCGTTATAGAGGCTGAACTTGACCCAGAAAGGTTTGACCCCAAGGTGCTGATTAAACTCAGGAGTCAGCCGCTGCCAGCGATGACTGCTCTGCTTGCTGACCTGCTCCAGCGTCGTCAGGCTGTCATCCTGAATATAATAGAGCCAGGAGGTGAGCTGGATCGACTGGTCTCTGTTGACCGCCAGCAGCGACTCGCCCTGGCTAAAGCCGGGGAAACTCAGGGTGATCAGCAGGAGCAATAGCTTAAATGGGTTCATAGTCCTCTTCTATGCCGAAGAAGGCGCAGCTATTGTGATAGGCCTGACGGGCAAAGGCCTGTTCAGACTCGCCCCTGAGATCGGCGATGACCCTGGCGATGTAAGGCAGGTACTGAGGTTTGTTCTTGCTCGATTTTGGCTTGGGACGCATGCTGCGGGGCAGCAGATAGGGGCTGTCGGTCTCTATCATGATGCGATGACTTGGAATATCGGCCACCAGTTCGGCCAGCTCCTGGCCACGGCGCTCATCACACACCCAGCCGGTGATCCCCAGGTGCAGATCCAGCTCGATATATCGTTCCAGGCTGGCACGATTGCCGGTAAAGCAGTGCAGCAGGGCGCCCTTTAGTTGTGGGCGATAGGCCTGCAAGATGGCGGCAAAGTCCTCGTGGGCATCGCGCTCATGCATCAGCACGGGCATCTCGAGTTCGACGGCTAGGGCTAGCTGCGCCTCGAAGGCCTCACGCTGTTTCGGCCTGGGTGAGAAGTCGCGATTATAGTCCAGGCCACACTCGCCGACGGCCACGACGCCGGTCTGCTTCGCTAGCTGGGTGAGCCGATCGCGGCTGCTGGCATCCCACTCGCTGGCGTGATGCGGATGCACTCCCGCCGTGGTGTAGAGGGCGTTTGGATAACGGGCGGCGCAGTCGTTCGCCTGCTGACTCTCATCTAGGCTGGAGCCAATAACAATGAGCGGCGATACCCCTTGGGCCGCCGCATCACTGATTAGCGTGTCACACTCTTGTTCTAACGGGCTGCCAACCAGGTTGACAGCTATGTCTATGTAGCTGGGCATTAGTCGATGCGCTTAACCCTGATGGTGGCGTTAGTGTCATCTTTACCCATGAGGAAAGAACCTAGGGCGCCCTTTTCGATATACACGCTCTCACCTGCCTTAACCTTGAAGCGATTGGTGTCATTCTGTTTCCAGACCTGGCCATTGTCGAAGCTGATGGTCAGGATACCACGGGGATTCTTCTTCACCGACTCGACCGTCATGACAATCTTTTCGACTTCGGTGACTTCTTCCTTATACACCTTACCGAAACTGGCTTCTGCCGAAGCGGGTGTGCTGGCTACCACGGCGGCCGCCTGTGGTGCAGGTTTAGGTTGTGGTGTCGGTGCAGACTTAGAGACGGGGGCGACATGCTTGCTGCTTTGCGCCTTGTTACCGACCTTGGCGGCCAGCTTGTCGTAGCAGATCAGCCTGTCTAGCTTGTCCTGTTTGGCCGCACATTGGCTGAGTTGCTGCTCGATACCGGCAGAGGCATTGAGTGAGAAGAGTAGAGTGGAGAGTGCTATCCAGCTGGTTGGTGCCGCAAAACTTAAGCGCATAGAGAGTTCCTTTTTATTATGGAGGGCTCGCGGCGAGACAGGCAGGTGACGGGGTAAAAAATAACAACAAGCTATCCGTTACCGGATAGCTTGAAGCAAGATTCTGCGTTATTACTCTGGGCTGTCTTGCTCGGAGAGCTCGTCTTCGTCAGAGTCCTTTTTACTGTAGAAACGCGCGGCAATCAATCCCCCCTCAAACAATATCAGCATAGGGACGGCCAACATGGTTTGCGAGATGATATCCGGCGGCGTTAACAGCATGCCGACGACGAAGGCGCCGACAACAATATAGGGACGTTTCGCCCTGAGATCTTCAACCGTGGTGACTCCCGCCCAACAGAGCAGGATAACGGCGATCGGGATCTCGAATGCCAGACCGAAGGCGAAGAACAGCTTGAGCACGAAGCTCAGGTAGCTACTGATATCGGTCGCCACCTGTACCCCTTCGGGCGCCACGCTGGTAAAGAAGCCGAACACCACGGGAAACACTATGTAGTAGGTGAAGGCGATACCCAGATAGAAGAGTAAGGTACTGCTCGCCAGTAGCGGCAGCATCAAACGCTTCTCATGCTTGTAGAGGCCTGGCGCGATAAACGACCAGATCTGGTACAAGACATAGGGAATGGCGATAAAAAACGCCAGGATCAGCGTGAGCTTAAAGGGGGCGAAGAAGGGCGCGGCCACATCCGTCGCAATCATACTACTGGACTCGGGTAGCGCCTGCATAAGCGGCGTCGCCATGTAGTGATAGATATCGTTTGCCCAGTAGACCAGGCAGATAAAGACCAGAAGGACACTGCCAATGGCCTTGAGCAACTTGTTGCGTAACTCAAGCAAGTGGCTGATTAACGGCTGCTGTTGCGACATGAACTACCCGTCAGATTTTTCGGTTGAATTGCTGGCCTTGGCTGTCGTGGTCGCTGCAGGTTTATCCTCGCTGCTGGCATTGTCGCTGCCAGTGGCAATATCTTCTACCTTATAGGGACGATTAACAGATTGGGCTGCTTCTTTTAATTGATCGATTGAATCCTGTAACTCGGGGGAGAGGTTTTTCAGGCCCTGATTTTCTGCCTTCTTGAGATCGGCATGTAGCTGCTCAATCTTAAGCTCTTGCTCCAACTCATCTTTTACCGAGTTAGCCATGCGTTTCATGGCACGAATCCAGCCTGTAATTGAGCGCACTGCGACCGGTAGTCTTTCGGGGCCGAGTACAACCAGCCCCAAAATACCAATCAACAGCAGCTCCATAAAGCCGATACCGTCGAACATAAGGAATTACGCCTGTTCTTTATCCTTGGACTCAGTCTTTTTTTCTTCAGTCTGAGCAGTTTTTTCTGCGCTTGTGTCTTCGATTGCCTTCTTCTCTTCTTCAGAAGACATGGCATTCTTGAAGCCCTTAACAGCACCGCCGAGGTCACCACCTAAAGAGCGCAATTTCTTAGTTCCGAAAAGCAAAACAACAATTAAAGCAATGATAAGAAGTTGCCAAATACTGATGCCACCCATGTAACTTTCCTCTTGATGTAATACTGGTTCTATTATGAACCTTTGGTTATTTAGTGCTAGCTAAAATTTGCGATTCTTTGGTCTAGATCGCCATCCGAGTAACCACAAGGTTGCACCGATGCCGATACAAGCATAAGAGGCCCATAGTGTAGCGTCTTGAGAAAACAAAATACTGCCACAGATCACTAAAACTGCTGATGTGATCAAAAGGTAGTTGCTTTTATGGGCTTTTTGTTGCTGCTTTAGGTAGCGATCCAGCAGTTGATTCTGGCTATTGACGAAATTTTTGCCCATTTTCAGGTTGTCATACACCAGTTCTGGCAGCTCTGGCAGCTTATCTGTCCAGTAGGGGAACTGCTTCTTGATCTTCTTCGCCATGCCAACAGGACCCATCTGCTCGGCCATCCAGCCTTCGAGGAAAGGCTTGGCGGTCTTCCAGAGATCCAGCTGAGGGTAGAGCTGACGCCCCAGGCCCTCGATATAGAGCAGGGTCTTCTCCAGCAACACCAACTGAGGCTGTACCACCATGTCGAAGCGGCGCGCGGTACGAAACAGCTCCAGCAACACATGGCCGAAGGAGATCTCATCCAGCGGCTTGTTAAACATGGGCTCGCACACCACCTTTATCGCCTGCTCGAAGGCCACTAAGTCGGTATCGGCAGCCACCCAGCCCGACTCGATATAGAGCTGGGCGATGCGGGTATAGTCGCGGTTGAAGAAGGCGAGGAAGTTCTCCGCCAGGTAGCGCTTATCCTGCTCCGACAGGGTGCCCATGATGCCGCAGTCCAGCCCTATGTAGAAGGGATCTTCCGGATGCTCTGTACTGACAAAGATGTTGCCCGGATGCATGTCGGCATGGAAAAAGTTGTCGCGAAACACCTGGGTAAAGAACAGCTCGACGCCGCGCTCTGCGAGCAGCTTCAGATTAGTGCCCTGGGCCTCCAGCGCCGCCCTATCTGACACGGGCACGCCATAGATGCGCTCCATGACGATGAGGCGGGTAAAGCAAAACTCTTCATACATCTTAGGGATGTAGAGGGCGCCCGAGTCGATAAAGTTGTTTCTCAGCTTGATGGCGTTGAGTGCCTCGAGCTTGAGGTTAAGCTCACCCTCTATGGTGGTGCGATAGTCTTCCACCACCTCGGCGGGGCGCAGGCGGTTGCCATGGCCTAACAGGGTCTCTAACACCTGGGCACTCTGGCTCATCAGCAGCAGGTCGGCATGGACCTTCTCTTCCACATTGGGTCTGAGCACCTTGAGCACCACCTCTTCGCCATTAGACTTGAGGGTGGCGGTGTGTACCTGAGAGATCGATGCCGAGGCCAATGGTGTGTCGTCGAAATTGTCGAAGTAGGTCTCTATGGGGGCGCCGAGCTCGGCCTCTATCTGGGCGCGGGCGATGGCGGAGTCGAAGGGCGGCACCCTGTCTTGCAGCATGGCCAGCTCTTCGGCCCATTCATCGCTCAGCAGATCGCGGCGGGTCGATAACATCTGACCAAACTTGATGTAAACGGGGCCCAGCTCCTGCATCGCCAGCTTGAGGCGTTCGCCGCCTACCTTGTCTTTATGTTGATTGGTGAGCCAGAAGAAGCTCCAGCGTAGCAGCCTGAAATACCAGGGTTTGAGCTTAGCGGGGATCAGATCGTCCAGACCATATTGAAGTACCGTCTTTACGACCTGGTATGCGCGCCGCATGCTTTTGATTGTCATCTGTTGCCGTTTGCCTTGTTTATGAGTCGCTCAATCCGTTGGCTTAAGGCGTCGGTATCGGCCTCAAGTTGCTCGATTCTATCACTAAAATGAACAAGTTCTAGCTTATGTGGGCTCAGGCGATACTCTTCCGAGGTCAGTTGTCCCATGTGATCCCAGCTCTTGCTAATTACCTGACTCAGCTGTTGTTTCAGCTGCTTTGCGCCCTGGGTCAGCAGATGGGTCGGTGCGTCGCCAATGTAGCGTGACAATGGCTCGGCAAAATCAAACTCCACCTGCTGCATGAAGTGGCTAAAGCTTTGCAGCAGGTTGAGATCCCCCTCCAGGGTGAGCTTGTCTTGTTTGATCAGCTCGGTGAGGTTGGCGCCTTCGGTCAGCCGGTAAAGGGTGGTCAGGTCGGCATTCACCTTAGTGGTTACCTCGCCATCATAATGGCTGAATACCTGAATCTCTTTGGCAAAGAGTAGATAGATGGGCCAGCCCAGTTGGCTGAGTTCGAGGCAGAGTACCCGCCCCTGCAGGTTGTGGAGCTTGGCGTAGGCGCCGGGAGACTGCTGAGTCACTTTTTTGAGTGCGGTTTCGAGGGCCGCACAGATCAGCAATGCAATTTCACGTTTCATGCGTTACCTAAGACCTGTGAATCGTTGGCTGCTGGGCTCGTCATCAAATGATGACGGCGCAAATTTGTCGCTATTCTACACTAAACTGGCGGTAAAAGGGCTAAGGATAAAGCTAATTTATTCAGTAGGATTTGGGATGTGTGGGCAAGGCAGAGCTAGCAAATAAAAAGGCCCCTAATGTGCGGGGCCTCTTGCGGTATCAGTATAGGTATAAGCACCTGTATTAGAACTTGTAACCCTTGTGTAGGGCGACGATACCGTCGGTCATGTTGGTGTATTCCACCTGCTCGAAGCCGGCATCGACCATCATCTGTTTCAGAGTCTCCTGGTCCGGATGCATACGGATAGATTCGGCCAGATACTCATAGCTGCCGGCGTCCTGGGTGATGATATCGCCCATCTTAGGCAGCACCTTGAAGCTGTAGATGTCGTAAATTTTACGCATCAGATCATGCTGTGGCTTAGAAAACTCCAGGATCAGCAGCTTGCCGCCCGGCTTAAGCACACGCAGCATAGAGCGGATGGCCGCATCTTTGTCGGTCACGTTACGTAGGCCGAAGGCGATGGTGATGATGTCGAAGTGGTTGTCAGGGAAAGGCAGCGCCTCGGCGTTTGCCTGCACATAGTTGACGTTACCCACCACACCACGATTGCGCAGCTTCTCGCGGCCTACCTTCAACATAGAGTCGTTGATATCGGCTAGGGTCACCTGGCCTGTGTTGCCCACGATATGAGAAAACTTAGCGGTAAGATCGCCCGTACCACCGGCGAGATCCAGTACCTTCATGCCCGGACGTGCACCCGCACTCTCAATGGTAAAACGCTTCCAGAGACGGTGAATACCAAAGGACATAACATCGTTCATGATGTCGTACTTGGCGGCGACCGAGTGAAATACGTCGGCAACCAGATCTGCCTTCTTCTCTGCTTCGACCGTCTTATATCCAAAGTGGGTACTGTTTGAGCTGCCCTCTGACATTACTGGCTTCCTATTTATTGCTGCTGTTAACCGCGAGTGTAAGTGATTGACACAATTTGCTGAATCATTGGTCTATCACTCTGTGATCGATGTAAATAATCCGCGCACAATTAATCGAAAAATGCGTGATAGCGCAGAGTTTAAAAATGTGGAGCGCATTACAGCATAATATTAGCAATATGCCAAATGCGCCGAATGACTTATCCCAGGGGGTGTTGTGCCTGTCGTCCCTGAATATAGGCGTAGATAAGCTCGCTGATACTCTGGCCCGTTTCCCGTCGTCCCGCCTCGACACCGGCCACGTGACAGCTGGGGGCCGCCTCGGCCAGATGCAGGTAGGCGGCCGGGGTCTTGCTGGCCACCTGATTGACATAATAGAGGGCATCGAGCAGGGGGATGCCAGCGGCCGTCGAGGCGCTACTGGGCATGTTAGTGATGGCGTCGAGATCCAGCTCCAGCGCCACCGGCAGATCGCTACCGTTAAGATCATCGACTATCGTCTTCAGCGCCTGCTCCAGGCTGATTTCTCGCCTCACCCAGATGGCCTGCAGCGTGTGCCACTTGCCGCCGAAGGCACTCAGCTGCTCCAGGGTTTGCTGACTGTTTTTCAGCTCGTGCAGCCCCAGCACATGATAGTGGCCCAGGGCACCACTGGCAGCAGCATAGCTGAAGCCATTGCCGCTGTGACGGCCCTCTCTGGGGCGAAAGTCTGAATGGGGATCTAAGTTGACCGCCGCAACGGGGCGACCGGTTACCTTCTTGGTGGCCATCAAGAGGCCATAGGCGTTGTTATGCCCGCCGCCGATCACTATCGGCTCTAGGCCTGCCGTCATGATCTGGCTGACGATGTCGATCACTCTGTCATCGAGTCGTTCGACCTTGTCTCTCAGCGCCTCAGGGCTGGCATCGATTGATAGTTGCAGATCTTGGGTGGCTATCTGGCCCAGCACCATGCAGTGGCTGCCGTCGAGAAACTGATTCGACTGGAAGTTACAAAACTGTGCCATGGCGGCCTCGAACCCATCGACGGCGCCGCCGCGCCCCAGGTTGGCCCTGGGGCCGATATCTTCGCCTATGCCTAAGATGACGAAGCGCACCCCGTCGGCCTTGGCCTTTGCCAGGTGCTCGTTGAGCGGCGCCTTGCCCTCATAACAGTGCAGGGTCTGGCCTATCTTGGTCTCGCCTTCGCGCTTGGCGACAAAGCCTTGGCAACGTTCGGCGGTAAATGGAATCAGGTTTTGCATGCTTGTGTTTTTAGTTGTTAATGCGGAGGTGGGGTAATTTTAATGGATAAAATTTAGAAAAGTTTGATTTTTTTGTGGGCTGCACAAATTTCAGTTTTTTGTATTGCTTTTGAGCAGCTTCTAACCGAATGCTTGTTTGGGAAGTGTTTGCAGGTCGTACCTTCATTGTGACTTAACGCCTGCCCGGCGGGGGATGTGCAGATACCCTTGTGAGACGCCGCAAGTACGTTCCCTGTAGGCTCTGCCGTGACATCCCTGTCACGGAAGCTCACCAGTGTATCTACACTTGTTATCTAACGCCTCTTCGATTTGACTTCATCTGGTATTCGAGGATTCTCGATTTTCAGCTTGTAATGTTTGCCTGAAAGCTTGTTGGGAAGTGTTTGAAGGTCGCACCTTCACTGTTACTTAACGCCTGCCCGGCGGGTGCTGTACATGGAAGTATCAATGCCGTGATCACATGGACGTGAAGGAACGACGTATGTGCAGACACTATTTTGGCACGCTGTGGATATATCCCTATACGCTCCACGGCGGTACTGACCTACATGGATGTAGGGAATGCCGAAAAATGTAGGGAACATTTTTGGCCTTGCCGCCGAGGGCCAAAATCGTGTTTACACTGGGTATCTAACGTCTCTTCTATTTGGTTGTGTTGGGAGCGTCTGGTGGCTTAAAAAGCAGGCTTAGTTGTGTCTCAAAATGAGTTAACAAGTTGTCGGTGGAGTAGTAACGAACGGATTTTCTGGCCTAGAAATTTTCATCTAGACCCATCGATGTCATTCATTACTCCCCATCAAAAACTAGATAAGTTTACAGTCATATTAAGAGTATAAGGATTTTGACGATTTTTATTCTATTTTCGTGCGCGTTTCCTCATTTGATTTTAAATTAATGTGTTTAAAGTCAGTGTCTTAGTTAATTGCTTGAATAGATAATAGGTTTGGAAAACTCGCATGCGCATTTTTCCAGATGGCGTATTTAGCAGAATGCTGATAATTTCATTACATACAGATAGTTAACTGTGTGCGTTTTCACTAGTCCAATGAGTTAAACGCGCATGTGCACTAATAAAATGTAAGTTTCTGAGTCGGAGTATCAGTGAAGAAAGAAGACGGAATCTCAAAGTACAAGCTGAATAAAATTGCTACGGAATCCTTGAAAAATACTATACGTCTTCATTTTGACTCTGTGTTGCTCTATGAAAACGGCTCTTACCCAAGTGCTCTTCAGCTTTCAGTCTTGGCTTTGGAGGAATTCTCCAAGGCCAACTGGGTGGACCACTATATATGGTCATCAGAAACGAATGAAGGTTATCCTGATACAGAGTTTGAGCAAGAGTGGCTAAAGCTTCTGTACTTGCATCCAAAAAAGCAGTGGAACTTTGTGGCAAGAGAAACAGATGATTATTCCCCAAAATTTATTTCTCTGATCCAAAGCCGAAAGCTTGAAGAGAAAAAGCAAAATGCAATCTATGTTGGCTTGTCTCGATCGAGAGGCAAGATTGATACGGATAGTCGGGTTTCAACCCCGTGGAAAATCAAACAAAAAGATGCAAAGCAGTTTATTTCAATTATCAACGATGAGCTGCTCAGAATATGCGCAAGAATCGAAGAGGATGAGTTCTACTTCGAGGGTGGCAAGGACATGGATGAAGTGTTCGATTATGAGATCTATAAAAAGCTTTTGAAGTGGCCCCACAAGAGTGGAATTAAGAATAACGGTTGGAGAAAGAAGAATCGCCAACGAAACTAACAAGGCCAATCATAAGGGATAGTGCAAGCTGTCATAAAATTTGAAACAAATTTTCCGCCAGCTGACACTACCCATGTTGGTGGGGTTATTGATCAAATACTCTAACGCGTTTCTGTCCAAAAACAACTTAGCTTTTGCCTCTTGTTGAATGTCCAGTAAGGTCAAATCGAAGAGGTGGATAACTCGGTGTAGGTACGGCTGAGGCCTTCGATTTCAGGGATGAAATCGTAGAGCGCCCAGGGAAGGGTTTACAGCGTGCCTCAGGAGTACCTGCACATAAGCTTGCCGCAGGCAATTAATACACCATAAAGCTATGGTTTAAAGCTCTCTCTTAAACATCAAGCTAGTTTGAGGCGAAAAGTAGAAAACACCTAACTCATCTAGCCTAAACAGCCAAGCCTAAATCACTCAGCCTAAAGTACGCGGCCGATTTCGGCGTCAGCTTGATCTATGTCTAACGGCATTGGCGACAGGCTAACGTCTAGGTATTTGTCAATAATGTAAATATCGGTAGACTATGCGCACCATTACTCGAAGCTAATTTAGATAATTCACTTCGAGTGTCATACCCTGCACCTTATACTTTTGCTACTTATCAAGCGCTATAAAGGGTGTTTTATCTCAACGATTACAATTAAGGAAATCCTGTTCTGATGTTTAGGAAAAACATTCGTCTCCGCTTACATGTTCTCTCATTAAGCACACTATTACTGATCGGCGGACTCTCACAGGTAAAAGCCGATGAAATAGACGATTTTCTGCTGGAGAAAATGCGCACAGCCAATATTCCCGGATTACAGCTGGCAATCGTCAAAGACAATAAGCTGATAAAAAAAGCCAGTTATGGTCTGTCAAACTTGCAAGATCAAGTCACGGTAAAAAACCATACCCCTTTTCCCATTTATTCGATGACGAAAGCCTTTACCGGCGTTGCTATTATGCAACTTGCCGCAGAGAACAAGTTATCGGTCAACGATCCGCTTTCAAAGCACTTAGATGATTTGCCTAAAGCGTGGCAACCACTGACTATCCGCCAGGTGCTGAGCCATACCTCTGGTCTACCCAAGATATTAAATGGTCATTGGGTTGATTTAATTGCCAATGGCCAACCCGAACCGGCGTGGCAGGAAGTACTTAGCTTACCCATGCGTTCTGAAACCAATACCCGTTTCGAATACAACCAAACAGGTTACATCTTGTTGGGTAAAATTATTGATAAATTATCGGGCCAGCCGTTTGCCAGCTATATCCAGCAAAATCAGTTGGCTAAACTAGATATGCCTATCACCTTGGCGGCAGGTTTTGCCCATACTGAATCCATAGTGCCCAATCAGGCTCGTCCCTATTTTACTGGCAATCAGGGAAAGTTTCAGACGGTACAAATTACTTACGACCCCTTCTTTAGAACCGCGGCGGGTATGAGTGCAACCGCAACAGAGCTTGCTAATTACGCGATAGCGCTGCAACAACAAAAACTGCTCGATAAGGAGCACCTTAAAGAGTTGTGGACACCTACTCGTTTAAACAATGGTAAAACCGCAGGCTTTAGTAATTTAGAAAATGGCTATGCCCTTGGCTGGCAAACGATTGGGCGAGAACAGCATCCGGCAGTGAGTGCCAGTGGTGGCGATGCGACGTCAATGGTGATTTATCCTGAAGATAACTTAACCGTCATTGTATTAACCAATAAGTTGGGTAGCTTACCGATATTCTTCATCGATGAAATTGCTGGCTTTTATTACCCTGAGATGAAAGCTGACAACGGTTGGGGATTGTCAAAAGACTTATTCACACTTTTCCAAGGAATGAAAACACAGGGCTTTAATCAAGCCATTGCTTTAGCAGATAAAATGAAAGCAAGTGCACAATTTGATGTGCAAGAAGTTAACCTTTTGGGCTATCGCTATGTGGCTAAAAATGACCTAGCAAAGGCATTAGAGGTATTTAAGCTCAATGTTCATCTGTTTCCCGACAATGCCAATGCCTATGACAGCCTAGCCGAAACCTATGCCGCGTTTGGCAATAAGCCAGAAGCGATAGCTAATTACGAAAAAGTACTCGAGTTTTTGCCGAACAATCAACATGCCCTTAAGCAGCTAGCCCGGTTGAAACAATAACTAGCAAAAGTGATTGCAGAGGCAAGGGGGGCTATCGATAGGCCACAAAAAAGGACGACTCTCGGTCGTCCTTTTACGATTAGATGGCTAAGCCAAAATTATCATGCCATTTCGGGCATCAGCTTAATCGATATCTAGAGGCTCGGGTGACAGGATGATGCCTGTGTTGTCGGCGTAGATATGGTCGGCTGGCAGGAAGGTCACGCCGCCGAAGTTAACCGGGATCTCCAGTTCGCCCACGCCGTGGCCGTCTGCACCGACGGGAATGGAGGCCAGCGCCTGAATACCTATGTCCAGATCTTCCAGTGCGTCGACGTCGCGCACCGAACCATAAACGATAATGCCTTCCCAGTTATTTGCCACGGCGATCTCGGCGATGTTGGCGTCGACCAATGCTCGACGCAGGGATCCGCCGCCGTCGACCAGCAATACTTTGCCTTCGCCATCTTGTTGCAGTACTTCAGCGATTAATCCATTGTCTTCGAAGCATTTAATGGTGCTAATTGAACCGCCGAAAGAGCTACAACCACCGTAATTACTGAACATGGGTTCAACAACATCGACCACATCAATGTAAGTGTCACAAAGTTCTGAGGTGTTGTATTCCATAAGTCATACTCCTGTAGAGAGGCATTTTACTGGGATAAATCAGCAATATATTGTTACCAGCCAGTATATAAGGGATTCTTAAAAAGAAAAGCGTTATAACTCACGCTATTGGTGATAATAGCGCCGTTTGGCTAAGTTGTTGTAATCTTTCTTTCATTGCTTTCTTATTGTGCAAAAAACATGACCAAGGTCATTAAATAACGTATTTTAATTACAAGCTGGGGCTAAATTTGTTAGCATGTAGGTAGTCAACGATTAACTTAACTTTAACTTGCTTTAGGGGCACGGATCCCCCAGTTAGCTTATGGACGGCAGAGGGCCTTAAGAAGGTGCCTTATGGAAGCTTCAAACACAATTGAACTAATCGGCTATTCCGCCTCGGTGATGGTGGCTATCTCTTTGATGATGAAAGATATAGTTTGGCTAAGATGTCTTAACTTTACCGGCTGTACACTGTTTGTGATCTACGGGATCTATATCTCGGCCTGGCCTGTGGCCGGCATGAACGCCTTTGTCGCCTGTATCAATATCTATCACTTAGTGAAGTTATTCCGCGCTAAGTCTCAGGTGGGCAATACCGCCGAGGCATAAGGGTTATCCCTGTCATAAATATTTAGGCTAGATGTCACCTAGGCGTCATAGCGAGTTTTTAGGCTCCTGCTCATACCTTAATGATCCGGAGCCTTTTATGTTTCAGACCTTAGCTAAGCTAGATCGCCAGGTCTTTGCCGCGATCAACGCCTGTGGCGTGGCTTACCGTCTAAACCCTAAGGCCAGGCTTATCTCGGCCACGGGCGACGGGCCTTATTATCTCTATCTGTGTGTGCTCTTGCTGCTGCTCGATGAGCGGGGGGAGACACTGTTCAACCTGGCGCTTGCCGCTTTCATCATTGAGCTGCCCCTCTACCTGGCGCTCAAGAACAGTATTCGGCGTACGCGTCCCTGTCATCAGCCTCTGCCCGGCGGCGATAGCCTGATGCTGACCTTTGAGCCATCGGATAAGTTCAGCTTGCCTTCGGGCCACACGGCGGCGGCCTTTGTGATGGCCAGCGCCATCGCCTGCTGTTATCCCGCTTTTGCCTGGCTGGTCTTCGGCTGGGCGACGATCATAGGTGTTTCGCGTATCATCTTGGGCGTGCATTACCCGCTGGATATTCTGGCGGGGGCCCTTCTGGGCGTGACGAGTTGCTACCTGGCTTTACCTCTCGTCGGGCAATAAATCACTAGCAGGAGTCAGCACAAACATGCGTATTCTTTACGGCGTGCAAGGCACAGGGAATGGCCATCTCAGTCGTGCCAGAGTCATGGCGACGGCCCTTAAAAATCAGCAGGTCGATGTCGATTTCTTCTTTTCCGGTCGTGACAGTCAAGGTTATTTCGACATGCAGTGTTTCGGCGAGTATCGCACCCAGGCCGGGTTAACCTTTGCGACTCAAAATGGCTGTGTCAGCATCGCCAAGACGGCGCTGCAGAACTCCCTGAGCGCCCTGGTCAAAGATGTGCGCGGCCTAGATCTCAGCGGCTATGACCTAGTACTTAACGACTTCGAACCTGTCTCTGCCTGGGCGGCGCGGCTTCAGGGGGTGCCCTCTATAGGGGTGAGCCATCAGGCGGCGCTGCAATATGATGTGCCTAAGGTGGGTAACGGCTGGTTTAATCAGATGCTGCTCAACTATTTTGCGCCGGTCGATCGAGCGCTGGGCTGCCACTGGCATCATTTTGGCTTCCCGCTGCTGCCGCCCTTCGTGGAGGTGAGCGAGCTGGTGAGCTATAACTCCCACGACATTCTGGTCTATCTGCCGTTCGAGTCGCCCGAGGATATCAACGCGTTACTCAGGGACTTTGACGAGTATCGTTTTCATGTGTTTCATGGCTCGGCTGCGCCCCTGGGCTGCGCCGAGCATGTTATCTGGTCTGGCTTTAATCGTGACGGCTTCAAGGCCAAGCTGGCCCAGTGTGGTGGGGTGATCGCCAGCGCCGGGTTCGAGCTGGCCAGTGAGGCGCTGACTCTGGGTAAGAAGCTGTTGGTCAAGCCGCTGCACGGGCAGTTTGAGCAGCTCTCTAACGTGGCGGCGCTTGAGCTGCTGGGGGCGGCCGAGAGCATGAAGTGGCTCGATCCTGCAGTGGTGAAGCGCTGGCTGCGGGCGCCTAAGCCCGAGCCTATCGCCTATCCCCAGGTGGGAGATGCTCTGGTTTCTTGGCTCAAGCAGGGCAATTGGCATCAGGGCGAGACATTGTGCCAGGAGCTGTGGCAGCAGGTGGAACTGCCGGAATCATGGCGCAAGAAAAGTCCCTAATATGTGATTTTTTAGGATGTTAACTCGCTTTTTATGGTGAGAGCTGCGGATATCTGGTTATACTCATTGAGTCGGATACTCATGGGAAAGGACATCGCATGCTGGGTCTCACCTTAGCCAAACCTAAGCGGCTTACCATACGCGTCACTGTGGTGGGCACCTTTATCATCGCCACACTATTCACCGCCGCGGTGGCGATCGGCCTGCAATATTATTTCGGGCAGCGGCTGGCCACCGAGGCCAGCCTCAAGCTCTATAACCAGAGCGCCGACAGCACAGGCAGCTACCTGAGTCAGCTCGACAGCCAGGCTATTAACACCACTAAGCTGGTCGCCAACTTCGAGGGGCTCTATACCCCCATGGGGCTGACCCGAGAGGCCAAGCAGGTATTCGGTCAGGCGATGCGCTCGGCAAAGTTTATCTATGCCATCTACCTGGGCAGCCCGGATGGCGATCTGTTCGAGCTGGTGAACCTAGATGCCCACCCCATAGTGCGGCGCCAGCTCAAGGCCTCCTTGGAGGATCGCTGGGTGATCATCAGCATTCAGGGCAAGGGCGAGGGGCGTATTCGCGCCTTTCATTATCTCGATGCCGACTTTAATCAGCGCGCGAGCCGCATGGAACCCACAGACTACGATGCCAGCATCCGCCCCTGGTTTATCGATGCGCGCCGTGACAAGGTGTTTAAGACCGAACCCTATCTGTTTCAGAACCTGCAGGCTCCCGGTATCACCTATTCTATCCGCCTGCCAGGCAGCGATGCCGTGCTGGCGGTGGACGTGGCCCTGTCGAGTCTGGATGACTACCTGATACAGCTGGGAAGCGGCGATGAGGCGGGGCGTGAAGCGGGGCGTGAAGTCTTTGTCTACCGTGCCAGCGGCGCCCTGGTGGCCTCTAATCGTCAGCAGGCCGCCTTGGTCGATATTCCTGCCGCCCAGCCACTGACTCTCACGCCAGAGGAGCAGGCGCTGGTGGCCAATACGCCGGCGCTTATCGCCTCCAACGAGACCGACTGGCCCCCCATAGACTTTGCCGTGGCCGGTCGCCCGATGGGCTACAGCATAGACCTGCTCAATCTGGTGGCCGAGATGACGGGGCTAACCATTAACTACAACAATGGCTTCACCTGGTCGGAATTTGTCGACAAGTTTAAGGCGGGGGAGATCAACCTGCTGCACTCTGTGCTTAACAGCGAGGCCAATCGCTCGTTAGGGGTCTTCAGTCAGTCCTTCTTGAGCATGCCCTTCGCGGCCGTGACCCGGCCCGGAGAGCCGTCGATTAAACATGTGGATCAGCTGGCGGGCAAGCGGGTGGCGATCCCTGAGGGCTGGTCGATCGTTCCTATCATCAGGCAATATTTCCCCGACATCCAGGTGGTTGAGATCCCCTCGACCCGAGGGATCTTACAGGCGGTGAAAGAGGGGCGGGCCTATGCCGCCATCGACAACAGCATAGTGCTGCGCTACACGGCGCAGCAATATTATATCGATGGCTTGCAGTTTCATGAGGACTTAGATTACGCCCCCGTGGAGGTTAAGGCGGGGCTCAGCATAGTGATGCATTCGGAGGATGCCGCCCTTATCTCGCTGATCAATAAGGCGATCGCCAATATCACGCCAGAGCAGATGCAGGCGCTGCGCAATAAATGGTTTGCCGAGGGGCAGCAGGTGGCACCGACCAGGGTGCAGGGGACTGTGCCCTACAAGGCGCTTATCGATATCGCCGCCGATCCCAGCCGTCGCAGCAGCTGATCGCCACCTCGCTCAATGGGGAGCCCTGCTTTGTCTATGTCTCTCCCCTTGGCAGTAACGCCGCTGAACAGGAGTTTTTTGCCATCTTGGTGCCCCAAGAGATGTTGCTGGCTTCTAGCCTGGATAAGGTGAAGCAGTCGATAGCCATCACAGGGCTCTGCCTGCTGCTGGCACTGCCGTTTTCCTGGGTGTTTGCCTCGCCCATTATCTCGCCGATCAAGCAGCTGGCACTGGAAAACCTCAAGGTGAAGTTTCGCCGCTATGACGAGGTTGCTAAGGTAGATTCCTATATCAAGGAGATCGACGAGCTGGCGGTTTCCCTGGTGGATATGGCCGAGTCGATTCGTCAGCACGAGCAAGATCATAAGGCGCTGATGGACGCCTTCATCAAGTTGATCGCTCAGGCGATCGATGACAAGTCTCCCTATACCGCCGGGCACTGTAACCGGGTGCCCGAGTTGGGCTTGATGCTGGCCGAATACGCGGCCAAATCGGATCTGCCCGCCTTTGAGGCGTTTCGCTTCCATAACGCCGACGAACACAGAGAGTTTCGTATTGCGGCCTGGCTCCACGACTGCGGCAAGATCACTACGCCAGAGCATATCGTGGACAAGGGCAGCAAGCTGGAGCTGATCTATAACCGCATCCACGAGGTGCGCATGCGCTTCGAGGTGCTGTGGCGCGACGCCGAGATTCACTACCTTAAGCAGTGCTTGGAGCGCCCCGAGCTTGAGGCCGAGCATAAAGCGGAGCTGAACCAACGCCGCGAGCAATTGAGGGAAGACTTTGCCTTCATCGCCGGGGCCAACGTGGGCGGCGAGTTCATGGAGCAAGCCGATATCGACAGGTTAAAGGAGTTGTCGCAAATCACCTGGCAGCGTCATTTTGATGATCGTCTCGGCCTCTCGCCGGTAGAGGAGCTTAACCATCCCGAGTCTACTAAGGAGGTCAGCCTGCCGGTGACAGAGCAGCTGCTGGCCGACAAGCCAGAGCATGTGGTCCCTCGCCATCGCCCCGAGGTGTTCGACCCTAAGTTTGGCATCAAGATGACTGTGCCCGAGGCGCTCTATAATCAGGGGGAGATCTATAACCTGAGTATCTCCCGTGGTACCCTGACCGACGAGGACAGGTTCAAGATCAATCAGCATATTACCAGCACTATCAAGATGCTGGAGAACTTACCCTTCCCGCCGGAGCTGGCGCGTGTGCCTCGCTATGCCTCGACCCATCACGAGACGCTGATCGGCACCGGCTACCCCAGAAAGCTCAGTGGCGACGACCTGTCGATCCCCGAGCGCATACTTGTGCTGGCGGATATCTTCGAGGCGCTCACCGCCGCCGACAGGCCCTACAAGAAGGCCAAGCCGTTGAGCGTCGCCATCGATATTCTGCATAAGATGGTGCTCGATCAGCATGTGGACGGCGAGGTGTTTAAGCTGTTCCTCTCAAGCGGCATCTATCTCGAGTACGCTAATCGTTATCTGGCGGCAGAGCAGATCGACGAGGTGGATATTGACAAGTACCTGGCGGCCTAGTCGAGACTGGGGTTGGTTTTGAAGTCTTGCAGGTACTTATTTTCCAGGAAAGAAGGTATCTTCCAGGTAGTGTATCGAGGCCTCGCCCCGCTGCACTTGTGGGTCGGCGAGCAGTGCCTTGAGCAGCGGCACATTGGTCTTAATGCCTGTGATAGTCAGTTCATCCAGGGCGGTGTGCATGCGGGCGATCGCCTCTGGCCTGTCATCCCCCCAGGTGATCAACTTGGCGACCATAGCATCGTAATGGGGCGGCACGCTGGCACCGGCGCTGAGGTGGGACTCCCAGCGCACCCCTAACCCGCCGGGCACCTGTAGCTTGTCTATCCGGCCTGGTGAGGGGGCGAAGCTGGCCGGGTCTTCGGCGTTGATGCGACACTCGATGGCGTGACCCTTAGGTGCGATTAATCGCTGATTTAAATTTAAAGGCTCGCCCTGGGCAACCTTGAGCTGCAGGGCAAGCAGATCCACGCCGGTGACCATCTCGGTAATGGTGTGTTCCACCTGAATGCGGGTGTTCATCTCCATGAAGTAGAACTCGCCATCCTGGTAGAGAAACTCTAAGGTGCCTGCACCGCGATAGCCTATGGCCTGACAGGCCTCTATGCAGCTTTGGCCTATCTGTTTGCGCTGCTCTGGCGTCAAACCTGGCGCCGGGGCTGACTCGATCACCTTCTGTTGGGCCCTCTGCAGCGAGCAGTCTCGCTCGCCGAGCGAGATGCAATGCCCGTGATGATCGCACAGCACCTGCACCTCGATATGGCTTGGCCGGGTGAGGTACTTCTCCAGGTAGACGCCGCCATTGCCGAAGGCGGCATCGGCCTCCTGGCGGGTGAGGGCGATGGCATTGAGCAGCCCGGCCTCCGCCTCGACGATCCGCATCCCCTTGCCGCCACCTCCTGCGGTGGCCTTGATGATCAGCGGGTAGCCTATGTCTCTGGCGAGCTTGAGGTTGTCGGCATCATCGTCTCCCAGCAGGCCGTCTGAGCCGGGCACGGTCGGCACGCCCGCCGCCTTCATGGCGGCGATGGCGCTGACCTTGTCGCCCATCAGGCGTATGGTGTCGGGGCTGGGGCCGATAAAGTGAAAGCCGCTGTCGGTGACTTGCTGGGCGAAGTCGGCATTTTCCGCCAGAAAGCCGTAACCGGGATGGATAGCATCGACCTTTGTTAGATCTGCGGCGCCGAGGATGGCGGTAATATTGAGGTAACTTTCTCTGGCGGGGGCAGGGCCGATGCAGATAGTCTCGTCGGCGAGTCTCAGGTGAGCACTGTCCTTGTCGGCGCTGGCGTAGACGGCGACCGTCTTGATGCCCAGCTGGCGACAGGCGCGTATGATGCGCAGGGCGATTTCGCCGCGATTGGCGATCAAGACCTTGTTGAATGAGCGCATCGCTTGTGCCACCTGAGCCTCCTGGGGGTTGGTTTTATCCCTATTCTATCACCATCATTCGACAATCATTGTTCGGGAATCATCATTCGATCACCATCATTCGATAACCATGAGAGGTTGATCGAACTCTACGCCATCGCCGCTGTGGCAGAGGATCGCCTTCACTACGCCTGCGTGTGGCGCCTGGATCTGATTCATCATCTTCATCGCCTCTATGATGCAGACAGGCTCCCCCTGCTCGACCTGCTGACCCAGTGCCACCAGAGGGGCGGCATCGACAGCGGGGGAGAGATAGAAGGTGCCTACCATGGGGGAGCGCAGCAGGGTCTCCTCCTCAAATTCGGTTTGACTGGCTTGCGTCTCGGGCTCTGTCTCGCTCGCGAGGGTGACGCCTGGGGTTTGAGTATTCGGCGCACCGGACACCTGGCGGCAGAGGCGAATAGACTCCTCGCCCTCCTTGATCTCAAGCTCTGTGATGTCAGATGCCTGCACCAGCTCGATCAGCTTCTTTATCTTGCGAATATCCATGGCGGGGTTATTTCTCCTTGCTGGCTCTCACACGGGCGATGGCCGAATCCAGGGCGTAGCGGTAGCCCTGCTCGCCCAGGCCGCAGATGACGCCCACGGCCTTGTCGGAGAAGTAGGAGTGATGCCTGAAGGCCTCTCTGGCATGTACGTTGGAGAGATGCACTTCGATAAAGGGGATGGCGACGCCGAGCAGGGCGTCTCTGAGTGCCACGCTGGTGTGGGTAAAGGCCGCCGGATTGATGATGATAAATTCGGCGTCAGTCTGGTGGATGGCGTCGATCAGCTCATGTTCGGCGTTGGACTGGATATGATCCAGGCTGGCGCCTTGTTCGGCTGCCAAGCACTGTAGCTGCTCGACGATCTGCGCCAGGGTGTGATGACCATAATGGCCGGGCTCTCTTCGGCCCAGCAGGTTGAGGTTGGGGCCGTTCACCAGGAGAATTTTCACCGATTTGCTCATGCACAACACCTTATGGATTCAGTCTTTTAAGTCAGATACCTGCAACTTAGCACACTTATCGGCGATTTTGGCTACTCGTTACTAAAATTCAGCTTGGCTTAGCCTGCTTGTTGGCTAGAACTGTTTCTGCCTGAGGGCCTTGGTGGCGCCGCGCTGTTTCTTGGCGTCGACCCGCCTGCGTTGGCTGGCCTTGGTGGGTTTAGTCGCGACCCGTTTCTTGGCGGTGTGACCTACGCTGGCCACTAGGGCGATAAACTGCTCCAGCGCCGTCTGACGGTTGGCGTCCTGGCTGCGACTGGCCTGGCACTTGATGATGATCTTGCCACTTTGTGTGATGCGATGATCCGACTTAGCCAGCAGACGCTGTTGATAGAACTCGGGCAGGGAGGATTGGCGGATGTCGAAGATCAGCTGGGCCGCGGTAGAAACCTTGTTGAGGTGCTGACCGCCGGCGCCACTGGAGCGGATGAATTGCCATTCCACTTCGTTATCGGCTAGTTGGACGCGTTGAGAGATCCGTATCATCTGAGCTCGCTTGTCGGCATGTTCGGCTTATTTGATCTAGACCTGTATCATTGGCCTGTCAAAATGATGCAAAATGGTCGCCAAATTAGGCGCCTTCTCGGAGTGTGAGTATGTTATGTCAAATCGCCGATATCACCAATGGGGTGATCAGTTTATTTGCCAGCGGGCGATTGTCGACCCAGGACTATTGCCGCAAGATAGTCCCGATCATTGAGGAATATCAGCAGGCCTCGGGTAAGGTGTGTCTCTATATCGAGGCCGACGTGCTGCTGGAAGGCTGGGAGAGCCAGTCGCTCTCGGGCGTCGGTGAGCTGCAACTGCCTAGGTTCGATGCCTTGGTGCTGGTGGGCGGGCCCGATTGGTTTGGTAATGCTGTGCGCCTAATGGGCCCCTTTATGCAGGGGGAGGTGGCGTGGTATGCTCTTGAAGATAAACCCCAGGCTATCGAGTGGATCACCGCCAAACTGAGTTGTCCGATCGAGCAGGAGTCTTAGGCTCCAGGACTGGTAATATTACTATCTGACATCCTTAAGGAATCTCTTCATGTTAAAATCTTCACTCTCTCTGACGTCTGCCGCACTGGCTCTGGCTCTGATGGCATCGCTTTCTGGTTGTGCTCCCGAGGTGGGTAGCGAAAAGTGGTGTAAGCAGATGGAAGATAAGCCTAAGGGTGACTGGACGGCCAACGAAGCCGCCGACTACACCAAGCACTGCGTATTTAAGTAATTACCGCTAGGGCCTGTTGATCTTTGCCGTTTGTTTTTGCAGCAGTTTGAAGGTGATTTATACAAGGCAGAGCCTGTGCCGTGTAGTATCCTACACAAACTGGCGATAACACCGTAGAAATGGTCTACAAAAGCTGCCCAACGGGTTCATCTAAACGCGCGCTGCACTTTGTTGTTCGCCATTCACATAGAGTAACTATGCTTCATGGCTCTCGCCTCGCGCAAAACGCGTTTAGATTGAACAAAAATTAAACTTGAAAGATCAACAGGCCCTAGGGCTGTCGAGCTTTCCTGTAAGCTGCAAGGTCGCATATAAAATGCGTTTAGACCGAACAGCAATGACAGGCCTTAGACAGTCCCTAGCAGTGTGATCTGGTTGGCATGATGGGGCGAGAGCCCCGTTATTTAATCGCTAGTCTTGGAACTATTTGCCAACCCCTGGGTCTGAATTCCCGACCTTTTTACGCTTTTTCCTTTTGGAGTTTGCTTGAGCCTCTTCTTTCGACAACTGGTTCACAAGTTAGCCTTGATGATGATAGCCGTCGTCGCACTGCAGTTTGCAGGGGCGAATCTTGGCGCGCATCAGCTGCATCTTGGTAGCCATGAAGAGGAGAGCGAAACCCATCCCCACTTGCAGTTTACCGCCGAGGTGGTAAGCCTGGCGCAATGTATCGATTGTCAGTGCGCCTTCGATGAGCCAGAGCTGGAATCAGGAGTAGAGAAACCTCATCAACATCAGATCAGCAAGACAGAGACTCAGACCTTCGATCTCTGCCTCGACTGCCAGTGCCATGGCGGTCATGTGACCTTAGTCTCTCTGCTGACACTCACTCCTTCTGTGCCCGTGAGCGACGAGCCTGCGAGCGCCAGATTGCACTACCTTCCCCCGGAGCAACAAGCGGCCTATCGTCCGCCGATCCTTCTTTCTTAATCTGTTAAAAAATATGCCTTTTCAGGCCTGGAGAATGTCACAGGTTCTGTGAGGTGACCGTTTTTTATCGGGTGTTTTCTGTCAACTGTCTGCCTAGCGGTTGTGGCGCTTTGTGTTGTCACAGACCGTGCACCTGCACGGCTTGTTGCTCATGGCTTGTTGCTCATGGCTTGTTGCTCATGGCTTGTTGCTTATGGCGACAGGCGACGGAAAACCCTGATCCTTAAGATTAGGAATTGCGATGAGAAAGACCTTAATCGCCACCGCATTGCTGGGCGCCATATGGTGCGCGCCCCTCTACGCCGAGCCCCTTTACGGCGAGCAAAAGCACGCCGAATCCGGTGACATGGCAGCCGCGCCGCTGCTGGCGCAGATAGATGAAACAGGTTTTCAGGGGTGGCTGGCCCCCCTGATGGCCAAGGTAAATCAACTGCCCGAGATCCAGGCGCAGCAGGCCAAGGTTCGTCAGGCCAGGCTCTTGGTCGAGGCCGCAGACAGGCCCGTCTATAACCCCGAGCTGGGGGTGAGCTATCAAAATGCCAGCGAAGATACTTACACCCTGGAGGTGAGTCAGACCCTGGATTGGGGCGACAAGCGCGGAGTGGCCAAGCGTATCGCCCAGCTCGAGGCCGAGATCCTGCTAGCGGACAATCGCCTGGCGCGCAGCCAGCTCTACGGTGACCTCCTGATGGCGCTGGTGGAGCAGGCTCAGCAGGCCAAGTTACTGGCCTTTCAGGGGCAACAGCTAGAGAGTGCAAGGCAGCAGCTTGCCATCGCCCGGCAACAGCTTGAGGCGGGAGCCCTGTCACGGGCCGAGCTGCAGCTGATGCAGCTGGATCTCGCCAGTAAGGCCGCCGAACTGGCGAATGCCGAGCAGGCATCCCTGGCCGCCGATGCCAGCGTATTGAGCCGCTTTGGTGAGTTGGCACTACCCTTTGCCGAATTTATCGGAGCCCTCGACACAGCGGCGAGTGGCGAGGTTGGCCCCGAGCTGCCCGCACTGGCCGGCGCCTACCAGCAGGTGATGATGGCCAAACTTGCCAGCCAGCAGGTGGCGGCAGATACCAGCGCCGATCCCAGCATCAGCCTGAACGCCGAGCGAGAGGGAGAGGAGAACAAGCTAGGCGTGGGGCTCTCTATCCCGATTCAGATCCGCAACAACTACCGCGAAGCCAAGGCGGCGGCCGGCACACAGGTTGCCATCGCCGAGCAAGACTATCTGGCCCGTGAGCGCAGCCTCACCCAGGCCGCCAAACTCTTTCACCTAAGCCTGCCCAGACTGCAGCAGCGTTACCGCCAGTGGCGTGAGTTGGTGCTCACCTCCGGTGCCGGTGTGCAGGATGCCCTGACCCAGCAATGGCGTGCGGGCGACATTAGCACAGGCGACTACCTGCAGGGGCAGCGGCAGCTGGCCAGCAGCTATCTGGCGGGAGTGGCCCTCGAGAGTGCCCTGTATCGCAGCTGGCTCGACTGGATGGCTCAGAGCGGCCAGCTGGAGGAATACCTGCAGCGTCAAGTCAGTCGTGAAGGCGTTTAATCCTCTTTCGGCACGGACTGAGTGAACCGAAAGAGAAGGCTAAAGAATTTAGGTGAAAATTATGAAGAATCAATCAAATAAGACAGGTTTTCTACGGGTTAACCCGCTGATGCGGGCCATGGGCTTCGGCGCCCTGATGACGATGACGGCCATGGGCGGGGTCGCCCTCGGCGCCGAGGGGCATGACCATGGCGCCGAGTCGGACAAGAAGCCGCTGACACAAGAGTCGGCACCAGAGCAGACCAAGAATCAGAGCGAGGGGCATGGCGATGCGGAAAGCCTTGGCGGTGAGGAGGCTCATGGTGGTGAGCTAGTGCTCAACCAGGCCCAGCGCCAGCTCGCCGGTATTCGTGTGGCGCCCATCAGCCGCCAGGGTTTTAGTCTGGCCGCCGTCGCTACCGCCACCCTGGTGGTGGACAGAGAGCGCACCGTCACCCTGGCGCCTCAGTCAGAGGTGCGCGTGCTGGCCCGCCATGTGGTGCCGGGTCAGGAAGTGACCAAGGGCCAGCCCCTGCTGACGCTGGGGGGCGCGGCGGTGGCCCAGGCCCAGGCGGATTATATCAATGCCGCCGCCGAGTGGAGCCGGGTTAAACGCATGAGCCAAAGCGCGGTAAGCGCCAGTCGCCGCCTGCAGGCTCAGGTGGATGCCGAGCTTAAGCGCGCCATACTCGACGCTCTTAAGATGATGCCGGCGCAGATCGAGGCGCTGGAATCGGATCCCGAGACCATAGGTCGCTATCAGCTGCTGGCACCGCTGGCTGGCCGAGTGCAGCAGGATGTGGCCATGCGCGGACAAGTATTTGCTGGTGGCACCGCACTGATGCAGCTCACCGACGAGTCTCACCTCTGGGTCGAGGCCCAGGTGACGCCCACCCAGTCCCAGCAGATCAAGGTAGGCAGCAAGGCGCTGGTGAAGGTGGGCGAGTTCAGCCTGGAGGCCGAGGTGATCGGCCGCTCCCATGAGATCGACGCCGTCACCCGTACCGAGCAGATCCTGGTGGCCTTCGCCAACCCTGGCCATGTGCTGCACGCCGGGCAGTTTGCCGAGATCTATCTGGCCGATGAAAGTCAGGATGGGGTGATATTGCCCGATGCCGCGCTGACCCGTGGCGGTGACGGCGACTGGCAGGTGTTTGTCGAAGAGGGTGAGGGCTTCGAGGCCGTCGAGGTGGAGGTGAGTGAGCGCCAACGCGGCATGAACCTGGTGCAGGGGCTTAGCCCGGACATGCGGGTGGTGGTCTCGGGCGCCTTCTTCCTGGCCTCAGAGCAGGCCAAGTCTGGCTTCGACATTCACAATCACTAAGAGGTAGCTCCTATGCTTCAGAAAATTATCGATAGCGCGATACGCAATCGGCTTCTGGTGGCCCTGGCGCTGCTCTGCGGGGTGATTGCCAGTGTCGCCATGTTACCTAAGCTCAATCTCGATGCCTTTCCCGATGTCACCAATGTGCAGGTGACGGTCAATACCGCCGCCGAGGGGCTGGCGGCCGAGGAGGTCGAGAAGCTGATCAGCTATCCGGTGGAATCGGCCATGTATGCCCTGCCGTCGGTGACCGAGGTGCGCTCCTTATCGCGCACGGGTCTCTCTATAGTGACCGTGGTGTTTGCCGAGGGCACGGATATCTACTTTGCCCGTCAGCAGGTGTTTGAGCAGTTGCAGGCCGCCAGAGAGATGATTCCCGATGGCGTGGGCGTGCCTGAAATTGGCCCCAACACCTCGGGTTTGGGACAGATCTATCAGTACATCCTACGGGCGACGCCCGAGTCCGGCATAGATGCGGCCGAGCTGAGAAGCCTCAACGATTATCTGGTGAAGCTCATCATGATGCCGGTGGGCGGCGTAACCGACGTGCTCTCCTTCGGCGGTGAGGTGCGTCAGTATCAGGTGCAGCTGGAGCCTAACAAGCTACGCAGCTATGGTCTCTCCATGGATCAGGTGACCCAGGCGTTGGAGAGCAATAACCGCAACGCTGGCGGTTGGTTTATGGACCAGGGGCAGGAGCAGTTGGTGGTTCGCGGCTACGGCCTGTTACCCGCCGGTAAGGCGGGCCTGGAGGCCATCGCCCAGATCCCGCTCACGGAGGCTGGCGGCACGCCGGTTCGTGTGGGGGATATCGCCAGGGTGGACTTTGGCGCCGAGATCCGGGTGGGGGCGGTGACCATGACCCGCCGCGACGATAGCGGCACGCCGCAGGCGCTGGGAGAAGTGGTCGCCGGTGTGGTGCTTAAGCGCATGGGCGCCAATACCAAGGCGACCATAGACGACATATCGGCCCGCACCGCCATGATAGAGCAGGCCTTGCCCAAGGGAGTCTCCTTCGAGGTGTTCTACGATCAGGCCGACCTGGTGAACAAGGCGGTCGAGACGGTGCGCGATGCCCTCCTGATGGCCTTTGTGTTTATCGTTGTGATCCTGGCGCTGTTTCTGGTGAATCTGCGGGCGACGGCTTTGGTGTTGCTCTCTATTCCCGTCTCCATCGGCCTGGCGTTGCTCGTCATGGCCTACTTTGGCATGTCTGCCAACCTCATGTCCCTCGGCGGGCTGGCGGTGGCTATCGGCATGCTGGTGGATGGCTCTGTGGTGATGGTGGAAAATATCTTCAAGCACCTGACTCAGCCCGACAGGCGCCATCTTGATACGGCGCGGGCGCGCGCCTCGGGCGAAGTCGATCCTCACCACGGCGAGGAAGATGGCCAGGCAGCGGGTGAGCGCGGCGGTATCGCGCTGCGGGTGATGCTGGCCGCCAAAGAGGTGTGCAGTCCCATCTTCTTCGCGACCGCCATCATCATAGTGGTGTTCGCCCCGCTGTTCGCCCTAGAGGGGGTAGAGGGCAAGCTGTTCCAGCCGATGGCGGTGAGTATCATATTGGCCATGGTGGCGGCGCTGTTTGTCGCCCTGATAGCTGTGCCTGCCCTGGCCGTCTACCTGTTTAAACGTGGCGTCACCCTGAGGGAGAGTCCGGTACTCAAACCTGTGGAGGCAGTCTATCGCAGGCTGCTTAGCGCGACGCTGGCCCGCCCTAAGCTGGTGGTGCTGACCGCGATCATGCTGTTTGGGCTCAGCATGGCACTGCTGCCGAGACTGGGTACCGAGTTTGTGCCTGAGCTGGAGGAGGGCACCATCAACCTGAGGGTGACCCTGGCACCGACGGCGAGTCTGAGCACCTCGCTGGATGTGGCGCCCAAGCTGGAGGCCCTGCTGATGAGCTTTCCCGAGGTCGACTATGCCCTGAGCCGTATCGGCGCTCCCGAACTGGGCGGCGACCCCGAACCTGTGAGCAACATAGAGATCTATATCGGCCTTAAGCCGATAGAGGAGTGGGAACACGCCGAGACGCGTCTTGAGCTGCAGCGCAAGATGGAGGAGAAGCTGAGTGTCTTCCCGGGTCTGTTGTTTACCTTCTCTCAGCCCATCGCCACCCGTGTCGATGAGCTGCTCTCCGGGGTGAAGGCGCAGCTGGCTATCAAGCTATTTGGGCCGGATCTCGAGGTGTTATCCAGCAAGGGGCAGGCATTGAGTGAGCTGGTATCTGGTATCGAGGGCGCGGTCGACGTCTCCCTGGAGCAGGTCTCGGGTGAGGCCCAGTTGGTGGTGCGTCCCAAGCGCGATCAACTGGCCCGTTATGGCATCAGCGTCGATGAGGTGATGAGCCTGGTGAGCCAGGGCATTGGCGGAGCCAGTGCCGGACAGGTGATAGACGGTAACGCCAGATACGACATCAATGTGCGCCTGGCCGGTGAGTATCGCAACGCACCGGATGCGCTGGAGGACCTCTTGCTCAGCGGTGTCAGCGGCGCGACCGTGCGTCTAGGAGAGGTCGCCGACGTGGTGGTCGAGATGGCACCGCCCAACATTCGCCGCGACGACGTGCAGCGCCGGGTGGTGGTACAGGCCAACGTATCGGGACGTGACATGGGCTCTGTGGTGAAGGATATCTACGCCATAGTGCCCCAGGCCGACCTGCCTCCTGGCTATACGGTCGTGGTCGGTGGTCAGTATGAGAATCAGCAGCGGGCACAGCAGAAGCTGATGTTGGTGGTACCTATCTCGATCGCCCTGATTGCCCTGCTGCTCTACTTCTCCTTCGGCTCTATCAAGCAGGTGGGGCTGATCATGGCCAACGTGCCGCTGGCGCTGATTGGCGGCGTGGTGGCGCTCTATGTCAGCGGCACCTATCTGTCTGTGCCCAGCTCCATAGGCTTTATCACCCTGTTTGGCGTGGCGGTGCTTAACGGCGTGGTGCTGGTGGACTCCATCAATCAGCGCCGCGCCTCGGGGGAAGCGCTATACACCAGCGTGTATGAAGGCACGGTGGGGCGCCTGCGCCCCGTGCTGATGACCGCCCTGACCTCGGCGCTGGGCCTGATCCCTATCCTGTTGTCGAGCGGCGTGGGGAGCGAGATCCAAAAGCCGCTGGCCGTGGTGATCATCGGCGGCCTGTTCAGTTCGACCGCCCTGACGCTACTGGTTTTGCCGACCCTGTATCGCTGGCTATATCAGACCAAGGCGCTTAAGGCTGACAAGGAACTGGAAGCCTTAGATTAGCAAGATGAAGTGATTTATTGGGGCCAGGGAGGGCCGGAGGCGGCGATGTTTTCAGTTTGCCATCGCATTGATGTTTCCTTGGTGAAGCTTGGGGGAATGAGACCTCCTCTTTTCAGTCTCTGCTCATTACTAACCTTGTGAGGAGAGATCCTAAGGGGAATTCCCTTAAGTGAACACGCGCGGCAGGAGGCCGCGCTTTTTCGTCTTTTCAAGCTGCTCTTTCAAAGTACTGATCTAAAGTACTGTTTCAAAGTACAACTTCAAAATACTGCTCCAAAGTGCTGTTTCAAAGTGCTGTATTAAACTGTCATTTCAATTGGCTTTAGCGCGATAGTCTTGCCTGCCTAGGGCATGGAGGATTGATACGCTTTGAGCTATATGCCGCTAGATGGACAATCCTCATACTCCCTAGATAATGGTTGAAGCAGAGCCTAGCGATAGATGCTTACGTTCCCTCCAGCTACCTCTTATTTTGATTTGATCTGTAACTAGTTTCCTGCATTTTTACCGACGCTTTATCCTTGTTGTATCGCAATTTTCTGTAGTTTTTGGGTGAAATGTGTTAAATTTTTTCACCTAATGCTCAGAGTGAACTCATTTTTGTTCGATTTGGGTCACATCTTTGCTGTCGTCGATAATAATACTAATAACTTTCATGGTTTGAGCGCTAATTGTTTTGGCTCGATGTTTATTCATTTTGCTAAGCGTATGAGGCCTCTGGTTTCAATGGTGACCATCTACCTGCCTGACTAAGCGGGTTAGGTGCTTTTGGCCTAAGTGTGCTCTGGTTTCTATACTCATGATGTTGATGGCAGCTTAAAAGCAGAAAACTAAATAAATCAAAGAGGATGAATGATGATTCGCTATACACTTGCAGCTAGTTGTATCGCGCTGGCCCTGAGTGCCAATGCTGGCGCCACGACAGTGGATGAAGAGCTTAAGGCGCTCAAGGCGCGTATCGAGCAGTTGGAAGCCGAGAAAGAGCAGGCGCCCGAAGAGAAGGAGATGGATAAGTCGATCAAGTTTGGCGGCGCAGCCCGTTTCCAATATTCCTACGAGGACTATTCGGACGCCAATACCGACCGCGGCGGTGATTTCGACTTCGACCTCTTCCGTATCGATGTAAACGGTAATCTGGACGACGTTATCTTCTCTGCCCAGTATCGTTGGTTCGAATATATGAACGTGATCCATCATGCCTGGGTCGGCTATAACTTCGATGAGGAGCAGCAGGGTAAGATAGGGGTGACTCAGGTGCCGTTCGGTATCCTGACCTATGCCTCGAACAACTACTTCTTCAGTTCTAACTTCTACCTGGGTCTCGAAGACGATTACGACTTGGGTCTGAACTACACCTATAAGAGTGACAGCAATCGACTGGATCTCGCATTCTACAAGAATGACGAGCAAGGTGGCCTGGATGGTTACGTGTCGGATCGCACCCACAGATATGCCTATGACGTAGTAGGCGTTCGTTTGGCGGGTGAGGGGATATACGATGCGCCAACCGCAGGCTATGCGGCCGGTGAGAAGAACACCTTCAATGCCCGTTACAGCCATAACTTTCAATTCGACGAGGTTAAGCTCGAGCTAGGCGTGTCGGGTCAGATGGGCCAGCTTGAGATAGAAAACGGCACCGACGGTGACCAGGTTGCCGCGGCGGTACATGGGGTGCTTAACTATGACCGCTGGAACCTAAAGTTGCAGCTCACCGACTACAAGTATGATGTCGATGGCATGGATGTAGAGCGTATGGTGGTTGCCGCCTATGCCTTCTACGATTCTATCCCTGCCGAGGCGACCAGTTATGTGGCCGACCTGGCCTATAGCCTGCCGGTAAAGTGGGGACCAGTATCAAACCTGACCTTCTATAACGACTACTCCTTGATCACCGACAAGCCGAGTGGCCAGGAAGACACCTTCATGAACGTGACTGGGGTGGCGGTCACTGCGGGTGGTCTGTATACCTACTTTGACTTTGTGGTCGCCGAGAATCAGCCTTTCATCGGAGGCTCTATGGTGGGTGATGGCGGCACTAATAAGCGCTTTAACATCAACTTCGGTTACTATTTCTAGCCTGCTTGGCCTAGCCGCCAAATAAAAAACCGCATCTTAACAGGATGCGGTTTTTTTCTGCCCATCGGCGAGGGTGAACTTAGGGTTTATACCAATCACAGTAAACATGTGATCAGAAATAGCGCAGGAAAAACGCTTGAGAACAAAGCAGGATTTTTAGATAAGTAGTTATTCTACAATTAA